>NZ_JADOUS010000001.1:0-504635 GCF_015752045.1 Arthrobacter sp. CAN_A2 | reverse complement strand
TTCCTGCGGTCCTCGGCCCTGCAGTCAGCGGTCACCGGCTTGTAGCCGCGGGTCTTCGTGGAATTCCGGTGCCGCTCCCGCCACACCACCGTGTGATCGCGCCCGATATCCGCCCCGATCCGCCGGTCGGAATGACCCGCCCGGATCCCCACCGCGATGTCTGCCCGATCCGAGAACGTCAAAGCCCTGCGTCCCACCAGGCAACTCCCTCTATCCAGTTATGTTGTTGCTACGACGCTATGACACCAAGGTTCCTTCTGTCCGACAAACGTGGTGTAGTCGGGGAAAGCTCGTCGTACGAGCGGGTCGTAGTTGGTGGTGATGACTCCTTCAGCGGTTACTTCCTTGAGCAGGCCATATTCGTGCTTCAACTCCTCCGTGAGGCTCATTGAAGCAACCCGTTCATCGAGAAGCCGTGCGATCTCGATCTTGATGGCTGAAGCAGGCTCGGTGACCTCAGCCCCGAACAGATCGCGTGATTCCGCGAAACGCTCGTCGCTCCACCAGACCTTGTAGAAGTCTTCCGCCAGCAGTGTTGCGGCCTGAGGAAGGTCCCCGTTCGCTCGTCCGCGGTAGTAAGCGAAAGGCCGATCGGTGTACTCCGCGAAGTGGCTCAAGAGCCCTTCCCAGTCAGGCAACCCCACGTAGCGGCGAGACAGACCTGAACCGATGAATAAAAACGGACCAGCCAAAGTTCGTAGATGAGGGCCGAGATAATCGGCGATGACTCCCATGCCCCAACACTAGGTCCTTTCACTACGGCCTGGAGTCGACTGACTAGGACAGGGTTGAATAGCTCCGGTAGGACGGCTACCTGACTAAACTCCTAGCTCGCTTCAACCGATCCTGCAGAGTTGCTTGCTGTTTCCCCGTCCGTAAGCCGGTCCTTCGCCGCACGCTCCTTCCGCTATCGGGCTCTTCACGCCGCCCCTCGGACAAGCCGGGCGCGCAAGACCCGCACGGTGAAATGCACGGTTCAGGGGGTGCCGCCTGCAACACTGTTCCCATGAAAATCGGATACGCCCGCGTGTCGACGAACGAACAGGACCTTACCGTCCAACGGACCGCTCTGATTGCTCTCGGAGTAGAACCGGATGTCATCTACGTGGACCATGGGCTCACGGGGACTAACCGCGACCGCCCCGGACTCCGTGAAGCGATGGCAGCGGTCAGGGCCGGCGACACGCTCGTCGTCACCAAGCTCGATCGCCTGGCACGATCACTCACGGATGCGCGCGACATCGCTGACGAACTCACACGCAAGGGAGTGTCGTTGAGTCTCGGTGCCAGCGTCTACGACCCGACCGACCCCATTGGACGGTTGCTGTTCAACGTCCTCGGGATGGTCGCCGAATTCGAATCAGACCTCATCCGCATGAGGACGAAAGAGGGTATGGCCGTCGCGAAGGCCAAGGGCAAATTGCGTGGGAAGCCGCCCAAGCTCTCCGCCGCGCAGCGTCGGCACCTGCACGAGCTACTCGACAAGGGTGACCACACCCAAGCCGAGCTGGCCGAACTCTTCAGCGTCTCCCGCACGACGATCTACCGCGAAGTACAGCGTCGCGCCATCACCTCGAGGCCTGAACCGCCTCGATGAAGTGCAGTCCGCTGCCGTGGCTATTCGCGCAGCTGCTGCACCATGTCGAGGACGACGGCGCGGAGGTCGCCGTCGTTGTCCGCCGCGACCCTGCGCTGGCGCTGGTAGCCGGCGCCGCGCCGGAGGATGGTCTCGACGTCCGCGAGTTCACTGCTGCATCCGAGCTTCGCGGCGATGGGCTCGAGGCGGTTCAGGACGTCGACGAGGTGCTCGGTGACGAGCCGCTCGTTGCCCGCCGCGTCGAGGATGATGATCGCGTCGAGGCCGTAGCGGGCTGCCCGCCACTTGTTCTCCTGGATGTGCCACGGCGGCATGGTGGGGATGCTCCCGCCGGCGTCGAGGGTCTCGGAGAACTCCTGGACCAGGCACTGGGTGAGGGCGGCGACCGCGCCGACGTCCTGCAGGGTCGAGAGGCCGTCGCACACGCGCATCTCCACCGTGCCGAGGTTCCCGACCGGCCGGATGTCCCACCGGATCTCGCTGACGGAGTCGATCACCCCGGTGGTGAACATGTCCTGGACGTAGGACTCGTAGGCCGCCCAGTCATCGAAGTGGAACGGCAGGCCCGCGGTGGGCAGCTGCTGGAACATGAGGGACCGCTGGGAGGCGTAGCCGGTGTCCTCGCCTCCCCAGAACGGCGACGATGCCGACAGCGCCTGGAAGTGCGGGAAGTAGTTGGTCAGGCCGTCCACGACCGGCAGCGCCTTGTCGCGGGAGTCGAGTCCCACATGCACGTGCACCCCGTAGATGACCATCTGGCGACCCCACCACTGCGTGCGGTCGATCAGCTTCGCGTACCGCTCCCGGTCGGTGACCTGCTGGGCCCGCGGGGCACTGAAGGGGTGCGAACCCGCGCAGAAGAGCTCCACGCCCATGGGATCGGTGACCTCGCGGACGGCGGCGAGGGAGCGGGACAGATCCGCCGTGGCCTCCCCGACCGAGGTAGAGATGCCCGTCACGAGCTCCACCGTGTTGAGGAGCAGTTCCTGCTTGATGTGCGGGTGCTCGTCGTCGTCCTGCAGCTCGGGGTGTTTCGCGTTGACCCCGCGCAGCACCTCGCCGGCCACGGAGACGAGTTCTCCGTTGTAGCGATCCACGAGCGCCAGCTCCCACTCGACACCGAGCGTGGACTGGGCTGACTGCGCGAAGTCGATCTTCAAGGGCTTGCTCCTGGGGCGGTGCTGAAAGGGACGTTGACGGGGTGCCTCGGCAACGCGCCGTCGCGGGGGAGACTCGTCCCAATATTAGTGCCTTGCAGGCAACCACAGGGCGGCGGTTCGGGGGTGCCGGACGGGGCGCTGCTGGGATGATGGGGAGGTGCCCATCCTGAACAAAGACATGACGCTCTGCATCTCCCTGGCCGCGCGGCCCAGCAACATCGGCACGCGCTTCCACAACTACCTCTACGAGGAGCTGGGGCTGAACTACATCTACAAGGCGTTCACCACCACCGACCTGCCGTCGGCTGTCGCCGGGCTGCGTGGTCTCGGCATCCGCGGGTGCGCCGTCTCGATGCCCTTCAAGGAGGATGTCATCGCCCTCGTGGACCACCTCGACCCGTCCGCGCAGGCCATCGACTCCGTCAACACCATCGTGAACGACGACGGTGTCCTCACCGCCTACAACACGGACTACCTCGCGATCGAGCGGCTCCTGCGCGACCATGCCGTGCCGGCCACGCACTCGGTCCTCGTGCGGGGATCGGGCGGCATGGCGAAGGCCGTCGTCGCCGCCCTGAGGGACTCCGGCTTCACGCGTGTCACCGTCGTCGCCCGCAACGAACGCACCGGCCGGGCGCTCGCGGACCTGTACGGCTTCGACTGGCAGCCGGAGGTGGGGGAGTCGACGGCGGACCTGCTCCTCAACGTGACACCGCTGGGCATGACCGGTCCCGACGCCGACGCCCTCGCCTTCCCGCAGGCGGCGATCGACGCCGCGCAGGTGGTGTTCGACGTCGTCGCCTCCCCCTCGGAGACACCGCTGATCCTCGCCGCCCGCGCGGCGGGCCGGCCCGTCATCACGGGGGCGGAGGTCGTCGCTCTTCAGGCCGAGGAGCAGTTCGTGCTCTACACGGGGATCCGGCCGACGCCGGAGCAGGTCCGGGCAGCAGGGGAGTTCTCGCGCCGGTAGGCCTGAGGTCCCGCCGGAGGTACGGAAGGCTGGATCCGGTACCACCGGATCCCGAGAGGCTCGAGGGTGATGCCCGCCCGCAGGGATCCGATCTGGCCGCTGATGAGTTCCGGCGCGCTCTCCGGCAGGCCCGAGAGCGTCAGGGCGCTGATGTCCTGCGGGGTCTCCGCGAAATTCGCGAACACGACGACGGTCGACTCCTCGCCGTCGAGCAGGCCGGGCCGCTGGTAGCCGAGGACGTGCGGGTTGTTCGTGTGGAACGGGACGAGGCGGCCGCCGGAGAACTCCGGTGCCTGCCGGCGCACCGTGATCAGTCGCTGCAGTCCTGCGAAGATCGCTCCGGCGTCCGTCGTCGGATCCGTCCGTGCGGCATACCGGTCCGCGGGGTAGGCGGGCCGGCCCACCCAGCGGCTGTCCCCGGCCTTGGCGGGGTCGTCCAGGTAGGCGTAGTCGTTCAGCTGGCCCACCTCGTCCCCGAGGTACAGCAGCGGGATGCCGCCCGTGCTGAGGATGATCGAGTGGGCGAGGAGGACCCGCGCGACGGCGCCGTCGTCGTCCGCCTCCAGCCCGGCGAGGGACGCCGTGGTGCCGGAGATCCTGCAGTCCCCGGTGCGGGGGTTGTCCTGGAAGGGCACGCCGCGCGCGAAACTGCCCGGGAAGCGGTCCACGTAGAAGGCGTTGAGGAACCGGCGGTGGTCGTACCCGCCGATGCCGAGGTCCGCGGCGTCCTCGTCCGAGAACGTCCAGCCGATGTCGTCGTGGCTGCGCACGTAGTTGACCCAGGCCGTACCCTCCGGGATGTCGTGCCGGTGCTCGAGGGCCTGGGCGAGCAGGGAGACCTCCCGCGTGGCCAGTGAGTTCCAGATGAGCGCCATCTGCAGCGGGTTGTAGCTGAGCTGGCATTCGCCACGGTCGATGTACTGCGCCACCTCGTCGGGATGCACGATCGCCTCCGACTTGAAAAGCAGCGAGGGGGCCGCGAGGCGGCACACCGCGTTGAAGGCCTGCAGCAGCAGGTGCGCCTCGGGCAGGCTCTCGCACGCGGTGCCGAGCTGCTTCCAGATGAAGGCGACGGCGTCCATCCGGATGATGTCGACGCCCTGGTTGGCGAGGTAGAGCATCTCGCCGGCCATGGCTCGGAAGACGCGCGGGTTGCGGTAGTTGAGGTCCCACTGGAAGGAGTGGAACGTGGCCCAGATCCACCGGCCGTCCTCGAGCTGCACGAAGGAGCCCGGGTGGTCGTCGGGGAAGATCTCCCGGACGGTCCGCTCGTAGGCGTCCGGCATCTGCCGGTCGGGGTGGATCAGGTAGAAGTCCGCGTACTCGGGATCACCGGCGACGGCCCTGCGCGCCCACTCGTGCTCGTTCGAGGTGTGGTTGAAGATGAAGTCCACCACGAGGGCTATCCCGTCCCCGCGCAGCTCCCGGGCGAGGTCGGCGAGATCGTCCATGGTGCCGAGCGACGGGTCCACGTCGCGGTAGCTGGAGACCGCGTACCCGCCGTCCGAGTTCTCCTCGGGAGCCCGGAACAGGGGCATGAGGTGCAGGTAGGTGAGGCCGAGCTCGCGGAAGTAGGGGATCCGCGCGCGGAGTCCGGCGAGGTCCCCGGCGTAGAGGTCCACGTAGCAGACGCCGCCGAGCATCCGGTGCGACTGGAACCACTCCGGGGCCATGGCACGCGAGGCGTCGAGGGCCTTGAGGTCCGCCGGCCGGTCCTGCCAGGAGGCCGCCGCGTCGAGCGCCACCCGCAGGAGTTCGCCGTCCGCCCCGGGCCCGTAGATGCGGTGGAACAGCGCCTGGAGGCGCGGGAACTCCGAGTCGAAGCGTGCCTGGAAGGACTGCCAGTCGGCGTCCGACGTCGTGGGGCGGCGGGCCGACGGGAGCTCTGCCCGGATGCGGTCCTGGGGCAGGGTGTGCGGGGAACTCATCCCGCCAGCCTATGGCAGCGGGACGCACGAAGCGCCGCGCCCCTTGCGGGACGCGGCGCTTCGTGGATGCTGTGGCGGGGACCGCCGGAGGGTTACTCCGAGACGGGGATCGACTGCGCCTTGAGCGAGTCGATCGTCTTCTGCTGCCCGTTCTCGAGGGCGTCCATCAGGGTGCCGGAGCCGCCGATGGCAGCGCCGAATCCGTCGGAGACGTCCGTGTAGGTCTGCGTCATCGTGGGGCCCCACGTGAAGTCGGGGTTCACATTGGCGGAAGCCTCGGCGAAGACGTCGTAGATCTTCTGTCCGCCGTAGTACTCGACGCCGCCGGCGAAGGACTCGAGGTCGGCTGCGGACTTCGCTGCCGGGTACAGGCCGCCGAGCTCGTTGGCGAGGGCCAGCGCTTCGGGGTCGGTGTTCAGCCACAGCGCGAACTTCGCGGCCTCGGCCGGGTGCTCGGAGCCCTTCAGGACGGCCGTCGAGGAGCCTCCCCAGTTACCGGCGGCGTCGCCGCCGTCCTCCCACTGCGGCATCGGGGCGACGGCCCACTTGCCGGCCGTGTCGGGGGCACCGGTCGAGAGCGTCGTCGCACCCCAGACCGCGGAGACCCAGGTCCACTGCTGTCCCTCGTTGAAGGATGCGTTCCATTCGTCCGAGAAGGACGGCAGGGTGGAGACGAGGTCGTTCGACAGCAGGTCCTGCCAGTAGGTGGCGACCTCCTCGGACTCGGGGCCGGTCAGGTTGACGTCCCAGCTCTCGCCGTCGTTCGCGAACCACTGGCCGCCGTTCTGCCAGACCATGCCGGCGAACCAGTTCACGTCCGACTTCGGGAAGTTGGTGATGTAGGAGCCTTCGGCCTTGATCTTCTCTGCCGCTGCGGCGTACTCCTCCCAGGTGGTGGGCACCTCGATGCCGGCCTGCTCGAAGAGGTCGGCGCGGTAGTACATGGCCATGGGGCCGCTGTCCTGCGGGATCGCGTAGACGGCGTCCTCCTCGCCGAAGGTGACCTGGCCCCAGGTCCAGTCGACGAACTGGTCCTGGGCGTCGGCGACGCCCTCGCAGGCCGCCAGGTTCTCGAGGCCGTCCTGCACGCGGAAGTTCGGCAGGGCGTCGTACTCGATCTGGCCGAGGTCCGGTGCGTTGCCGGCCTGAATCTGGTTGAAGAAGTTCTGGTACGTGCCCGAGTTGCCGTTGGGGCCGGTCTGCACCTCGACCTGGATGTCGGGGTTGTCCGCGTTCCACAGCTCGACGACCTTGTCCATGCCCGGGACCCAGGTGGTGAAGGTCAGGTCGACGGGCCCGTCGGAGGCCTCGCAGGCGCCTGCTTCGGCGCCTGATCCAGAGCTGTCTCCGCCGGCTGAACAGCCGGAGAGAGCCAGCGCAGAGATCATGGCAAAGGCCGCGGTGACTTTTCCGTAATGCGCGCGCATTGTCTTTCCTATCGGTTGATTGAGCAGTGCGGTGAGGGGGCGGACGCCCCCGCACCTGTGGTGCTGGTCGGGAAGATGATGGAGGCTATTTGACGCTGCCGGCGCCGAGGCCGCTGCTCCAGAACCGCTGGAGGGCGAGGAAGGCGATGATCAGCGGGACGATCGAGACGAGCGCACCGACGATCACGAGGGACCGCAGCTCCGGGATCTGGCTGATCTGGCTGTTCCAGGCGTACAGACCCAGGGTCACGGGGAAGAGCACCTGGTCACGCAGCATGATCAGCGGCAGGAAGAAGTTGTTCCAGATCGCGACGAACTGGAACAGGAAGATGGTCACCAGGGCCGGTGCCATCAGGCGCGTGGACAGGCTGAAGAACGTCCGTACCTCCCCGGAGCCGTCGAGGCGCGCGGCCTCGAGCAGTTCGTTGGGAACACTCGCCGCCGCGTAGATCCGGGCCAGGTACACGCCGAAGGGGCTGACGAGGCTGGGCAGGAAGACGGCCCACATGGTGTTGGTGAGCTCGACCCGGCTGAAGATCAGGAACAGGGGGAGCGCGAGTGCGGTGGCGGGGACGAGGACGCCGCTGAGCACGATGTTGAAGATCGCCTCGCGTCCCCGGAACTCGTACTTGGCGAGGGCATAGCCGCACATGGCCGCGATGACCGTTCCGATCAGGGCCCCGACGCCGGCGTAGAGGGCGGAGTTCAGCAGCCACCGGCCGAAGAGGCCATCTCCGTAGGTGAAGAGCCGGCCGAGGTTGTCGAAGAACGTGCCGAGGGAGTTCGCGGTGAACCAGAGCGGCGCCGTGGAGGTGATCTCCCCGCCGGTCTTCGTCGAGGTGGTGAGCAGCCACCAGATGGGGGTCAGGAAGTAGAGGGTGAAGACGCCCATGATGAGCATCGCCGCGCTGCGGGACATGACGCTCTGGCGGGGGCCGCGTCCGCGGTTCTCGGCATCGTCGGCCGTCGTGCTCCCGCCGCGCGGGCGCTTGCGGGCTGTGGCTGGGGCTGCCATCACTGGGATACCTTCCGCTGGGTGGCCTTCAGGAAGACGAAGGAGAGGATGAATGTGGCGATGGCCAGGACCACCGAGAAGGCGGCGGCCAGGTTGTAGTTGGGGATGGACGCCGTGGTGTAGACCGCGAGGTTCGGGGTGTACGTGCTGCTGATCGCCGAGCTGAAGCTGCGTAGGGTCTGCGGTTCGGCCAGCAGTTGGAGCGTGCCGATGATGGAGAAGACCGCCGTGAGGATGATCGCGGGGACCACCAGGGGGATCTTGATGCGCCAGGCTATCTGGATGTTGCTGGCGCCGTCGAGCCGTGCCGCCTCGTAGATCTCGTGGGGGATGGCGAGCAGGGACGCATAGATGATCAGCATGTTGTAGCCCACATAGACCCACGTCACGATGTTCGCGATGGCCCACAGCACGAGCTCGGCGCCCAGGAAGTCGATGGACGAGGTCACGGGTCCGAACGGGGAGAGCGACGGCGAGTACAGGAAGCCCCACATGATGGCGGCGATCACACCGGGGACGGCGTAGGGCGCGAAGAACGCCAGGCGGAAGAACTTCTTGCCCCGGAGCAGCGGCGAGTCGAGCAGCAGGGCGAACAGCAGGGCGAGGCCGAGCATGATGGGTACCTGCACGGCGCCGAACAGCAGGACCCGGCCCACGGACTGCCAGAAGGCGGTGTTCTGGAAGACCTGCTCGTACTGCACGAGGCCGCCGAAGACCTGCTGGGGCTTGCCGAAGGTGCCCTCCCGCTCGACGGTGAGCAGCGACTGGATGATCGCATAGACGATCGGGATGGCGTAGAAGGCGACGAAGAGCAGCGCGAACGGGGCGATGAACATGGCCACGGCGCGGCGCTGCGCTCCCGACGAACGGTTCTTCCGCGCGGCCGGGCGCGCCTTCGGGGAGTCGGCCGGAGTGCTAATGACGGTCATTGCCTGCATCCTTTCGGCCCTGGGCGGAGCCGTCGGTGGGGGTCACTGGGGTGGTGCGGACGACGCGCACTGCGCCCGCGGGAACAATGACGGCGTCGGCCACGGCCTCCGCGGTCAGCAGTTCCAGACCGCTGACCCGGTGCTTGCGGTCCTCGGTGCTGTGGTTGATGAGGAAGAGGTACTCGTGTCCGTTGCCGCGGCGGGTGACCGTCTCGAGGCCGGACTGCACCTCGGGCACGGGGATCCCGGCGGCGACGACGGCGCGGAGCAGCAGGTCCCGGAGGACACCGCCGTCGAGCACCGTGCCGATGTACCAGGCGTCACCCGCACCGAAACGGTTGCGGGTGACGGCGGGGCCGCCGGCGTGCTGGCCGGTCGCGTAGCTCAGCACGGCCTCCGCCGTGGTGAGGCGGAGGGCCTCGGACCAGAGGGACGCGGGTGAGCCGTTGTCCAGGGTGAGGGGGTGCGCCGGGTCCAGGGGGAAGAACTCCTCCGACCGGAGGCCGAGCAGCTCCCGGAACGCCCCGGGGTAGCCGCCGGGGCGCACCCTCTCGTTCTCGTCGACGATCCCGCTGAAGAAGGTGACGACGGCGGATCCGCCGCCGGCCACGAAGTCGCTGATGGTCGCGGCGTGCTCGTCGCGGATCAGGTAGAGGTTCGGGACCACCACGAGCCGGTAGGCGGAGAGGTCCGCGCCGGGAGCCACGACGTCGACGGTGATGCCGGCGTCCCACAGGGCCTTGTGGGCGGCGTGCACCTGCTCGATGTAGCGGACGTCGCCGGAGGGGTGCGACTCCTGGTCGTGGGCCCACCAGGTTTCCCAGCTGAAGACGAGCGCGACGTCGGCGTGCACGGTGGTGCCCGCGAGCTCGCGGAGCTTGACCAGGGAGGAGCCGAGTTCGACGACGTCGCGCCAGATCTGCGAGTCCGTCCCGGCGTGGGGCACCATCGCGGAGTGGAACTTCTCGCTGCCCTGCAGCGACGCGCGCCACTGGAAGAAGCACAGGCCGTCCGCGCCGCGGGCGAGGTGGGTCAGCGAGTTGCGGATCATCTCGCCCGGACCCTTGGCGATGTTGCGGGGCTGCCAGTTCACGGCGCCGGTGGAGTGCTCCATGAGCACCCACGGCCGCCCCTGCGCGAGCCCGCGGGTGGTGTCCGCGCTGAAGGCGAGTTCGGCGAGCGGGGCGTCGAGGCGGTGATCCACGTAGTGGTCGTTGGCGATGACGTCCATCGAGGACGCCCAGGTCCAGTAGTCCTGGTTGCGGATGTGCGCTGCGACCATGAAGTTCGTGGTGACGGGAGCTGCGCTGTGGGCCCGCAGGACGGCTTCCTCGGCCGAGTAGTGCGCGAGGAGTCCGTCCGAGCTGAAGCGGTGGAAGTCGAGCGTCTGCGTCGGGTTGGTCGCCGAGAGCGTGAGTCTCGGGGGCAGGATCTGCTCCCAGCCCGAGTAGCGCTGGCTCCAGAACGCGGTTCCCCACGCCGCGTTGAGGGCGTCGAGGCTCTGGTAGCGGTCGCGCAGCCACCCGCGGAAGGCGTCGGCCGAGACGTCGCAGTAGCACAGGGAGTTGTGGCAGCCGAGTTCGTTCGAGACATGCCACAGGCGCAGCGCCGGGTGGCTGCCGTACCGGGCGGCGACCTGCCCGACCAGCGCCAGGGCGTGGTCGCGGTAGACGGGGGAGCTGGGGCAGAACGCCTGGCGGCCACCGGGCCAGCGTGCCGTGCCGTCGGCGGCGCGGGGGAGGAGTTCGGGGTGTGCGGTGGTGAGCCAGGCAGGGGTCGACGACGTCCCGGTGCCCAGGTTCACCCCGATGCCGTTCTCGGCGAGGAGGTCCATGACGGCGTCGAGGTTCCCGAAGCGGAAGACGCCCGGCTCCGGTTCGAGTTCCGCCCACCCGAAGATGTTGACGGCCACGAGGTTGACGCCGGCCTCCTTCATCAGGCGGACGTCCTCCACCCAGACGGAGGGGTCCCACTGCTCGGGGTTGTAATCACACCCGTAGACGAGCTGCCCGGTGCCGGACAATCCTGCGACGGTGGTCGTGTGTGCCAAGCGTGCTCCTCGGTGCTGCGGTGCCGATTCTCGGGCACGGGCCGCAGGAGAGGCCGCGCGGGCGTTCTGTGAACGCTCCCATATGCGGGCGCTGTGCTCTCCGTCGAGAATCTGTGAACGTTCCCAGAGTAACGTGGCTCACATTGGGTGTCAACGCCGGAGCCTCCAGACCGTAACGCCGCTCCAAGGGCCATCGAGGAGGCACCCTGATCCCGTTCCTGACCACACATTGGAAGCACGCGCAATGTCTTGCTAAGCAGGGTGATTGGTACCACAGTGAGGTGGAACACCACGGGGAGGCCATTGATGAGTACTTCTGCAGGGCACGTGTCCGATGCGTCCGCCACCCGGGAGGAGCCCGAACTCAAGCGGGTCCTCGGGCCCAAGCTGCTCCTCCTGTTCATCGTGGGTGACATCCTCGGAGCCGGGGTCTACGCCGTCACCGGCACCATGGCCGGGACGGTCGGCGGACTGGTCTGGCTCCCGTTCCTCCTCGCCTTCGTCGTCGCGACGATGACGGCGTTCTCCTACCTCGAGCTCGTGACGCAGTACCCCCAGGCCGCGGGTGCCGCCCTCTACACCCACAAGGCGTTCGGCATCCACTTCGTCACCTTCCTGGTGGCCTTCGCCGTCGTCTGTTCCGGCGTCACCAGTGCCGCCACCTCCGCCAACGTGCTCGCGCAGAACCTCTTCGGCGGCTTCGTGGTCAACGGCTGGATGGACATGCCGGGGCAGGGGGTGCTCACCGCCGTCGCCCTGGGGTTCATGATCCTGCTCGCCCTGATCAACCTCCGGGGCGTCGGCGAGAGCGTCAAGTTCAACGTCGTCCTGACGCTCATCGAGGTCGCCGCGCTGTGCATCGTGATCGGCGTGGGCTTCTTCGCCATGGCGCAGGGCACCGGCAACGTGGGCCAGGTCTTCGTCTTCACCGACTACCAGGACAAGGGTCTCTTCCTGGCGGTCACGGCCGCCACCTCGATCGCCTTCTTCGCGATGGTGGGCTTCGAGGACTCCGTCAACATGGTCGAGGAGACGCAGAACCCGGAGCGCATCTTCCCGCGGACCATGCTGACCGGCCTCGGGATCGCGGTCATCTTCTACATGCTGGTGGCCGTCTCCGTGGTCACGGTGCTGACTCCCACCGAGCTGGAAGGCATCCGGGAGGCCGAGGGCGCCGCGCTGCTCGAGGTGGTGCACAAGGGATCACCCGATTTCCCCATCGACCAGATCTTCCCCTTCCTGGCCGTCTTCGCGGTCGCGAACACCGCCCTGATCAACATGCTGATGGCCAGCCGCCTGATCTACGGTATGGCCCGGCAGGGCGTCCTGCCCCGGTCGC
Source organism: Arthrobacter sp. CAN_A2 (assembly GCF_015752045.1). Taxonomy (NCBI): domain Bacteria; kingdom Bacillati; phylum Actinomycetota; class Actinomycetes; order Micrococcales; family Micrococcaceae; genus Arthrobacter; species Arthrobacter sp. CAN_A2. Next base: position 492,220 of record NZ_JADOUS010000001.1, on the reverse strand, counting down.
TGGGCAAGGTGCTCCCCGTGCGCTGCACGCCGTGGGCCGGCATCGCCTTCTCGACGGTCCTGGCGCTCGCCCTGATCCTGTACGTCACCAGTGATCCGGACGGCAACATCGTCGCCAACCTCTCCGGGACCACGGCGTTCCTGCTCCTGTGCGTCTTCACCGTGGTGAACATCGCGTGCCTGGTGCTGCGCCGCAAGCGGGACGTCAACCGGAAGGTGTTCTTCACCTCCCCGGGCCCGCTACCCGCCGTGGCCGCGGTCCTCTGCCTCTTCCTCGCCGGCCCCTGGGTGGGGCGCGACATCATCCAGTACCAGATCGCCGGGGGCCTGATGGTGATCGGCGTCGTGCTCTGGTTCGTCACCTGGCTGATCAACCGGAGGACCAACACCCCGACGGGGGACCCGGCGGCGATCGAAGGGTGATGTCCCCCGCGCCGCGCTAGCATCGGCCTCATGGAGATCCTCCGCTATGCAGCGTTCACCGACCGGCCCGACGGCGGGAACCCCGCCGGCGTGGTGCTCGACGCCGACGGCCTGACCGCCGACGGGATGCAGGCGATCGCCGCGGAGCTCGGCTATGCGGAGAGCGCCTTCATCTCCGGCCGCCTGCCGGGACGTGCCACGGTCCGCTACTTCGCCCCCGAGGCGGAGATCCCCTTCTGCGGCCACGCGACGATCGCCACGGGCGTCGCGCTCGCCGAACGCGAGGGACCGGGGACGCTGGCACTCTCGACGCCGGTGGGAGTGCTCGGGCTCACGACGGCCCGGGTGGCCGACCGCTTCGTCGCGTCCCTCGAGACGGTCGAACCGTGGGTCGACGGGATCGACGCCGTCGGCCGGACGGACCTGCTGCGGCACCTGCGGCTCGCCGAGGAGGACCTGTCACCCGACCTGCCCGTCCTGCTGTCCTTCGCCGGCAACATCCACCCGATCGTGCCCGTCCGTGACGCGGCGGTCCTGCGCGGCCTCGACTACGACTACGACGGCCTCAAGGCGCTCATGGCCGCCCACGGCTGGGGGGCGACGGTCGCCGTCGTGCACCGGATCGCTCCGGACGTCTTCGAGGCCCGCAACCCCTTCCCGCCCGGCGGCGTGCGCGAGGACCCCGCCACCGGTTCGGCGGCGGCATCGCTCGGCGCCTATCTGCGGGCGCGGGGCGAGATCGTCCCGCCGGCCGTGCTCACCGTGCATCAGGGCTCCGATGTGGGGCGGCCGTCCCTGATCACGGTCGGCATCCCCGAGTCCGGGGGTCTGACGGTCTCCGGTGGTGCTGTGCGGATCAACGCGTAGGAAGCGAGGTCGCGCCGCTCGCCGGCGATCTCCAGGTAGCTGCCGAGGAGCCCCTCGTAGCTGAAGCCGGCCCGGCGGGCGACACCGATGGATGCCGTGTTCCACGGCTCGATATGCAGTTCCACGCGGTACAGGCCCGGCAGAGTCCACGCGAACGAGACCAGTGCACGCAGGGCATCGGTCGCGATCCCGCGGCCGCGTGCGGCGGGGGCGACGGCGTAGCCGGCCTGCGCGCGCCCCAGGGGATAGTCGCGCAGCCACAGGCCGATGACGCCCTGGGCCCGGTCCGTGCGGGCGTCGGTGATCGCGAAGGAGAAGCCGGCCCCCTCCGGGTGCCGTTGGCGCTGGCGGGCGATGTAGGCGAGGGCTTCCTCCTCGCCGGCCATCGGCGGCAGGGTGCCGATCAGGGGCACGTAGGGGTCGGTCGCCAGGTCACGGATCATGCCCGCGTCCCGGTCCTCGACCTGCCGCAGGCTCACGCTGCCGGACGCCGGCGGCACCTCCGGCCAGTCGGGCAGCAGCGCACGCCCCGGTTCGGTCACGGCCGGTAGCCGAAGGCGGCCAGGCCGAGGTCGGGGTGGGACCGGAAGCCCAGGGCGCGGTAGAACGGGTGCGACTGCGCCGCGTCCTCCGTCCCGTCGGCGTCGGTGCTGAGGGCCAGGAACATGCAATGACCGTAGCGCCCCCGGATCTCCTCCATCAGGGCGCGGGCCACCCCGTGGCGCCGGGACGCGGGGTGTACGAGGATGTCCTGGATGTAGCAGATCGACTCCCCGTCCGAGACGGTGCGCGCCAGCCCGATGAGGCCGCCGTCGTCGTCCCATGCCGTGACGACCAGGTGGGACCCCGTGAGGCTCCGCGCGAGCCGGTCGGGGTCACGCGTGTAGGCCGTCCACCCCACGGAGTCGTAGAGCGCGAGGGCACTGTCCAGGGGAGGGGTGTCCTCCGCGGTGATCCTCACCGGCCCAGCCTACCCAGCGGCGTCGTCCGATGGCACGGGCGCGGCGTCACTCGCGGGACACCCGTCCGCGCAGGGCGGCGAAGGCGAGCGTGAAGCTGACGGCCCCCACGCCGGCGATGGCCAGGAAGCCGGGCCACAGGTCGTCCCACACCCAGCCGTCGCTGATGAGCGACCTCAGCGCGGCGAGCAGGTAGGTGATCGGGTTGTAGTCGGCGATCGTGGCCAGCCACCCCGTGAGTGCCTCCTGCGGGAGGAAGGACGTGGTGAGGAAGGCGAAGGGGAAGAAGAGCAGGAAGGAGGAGTTGACGGCACCCGGGCTCCCGGTGCGCAGGGCGATCGCGTACGGGAAACCGGTGAACGCGAGCCCCCACAGGCCGGCGATCGCGATGAACCCGATGATCCCGGCCGCACCGGTGGTGAATTCGACGCCGACGAGGAATCCCAGGATCAGCACCGGCACGCACAGGGCCATCACGAGGACCAGGTCGGCGACCATCAGCCCGAGCAGGAGGGCGGACCGGTGCATCGGGGTCAGCAGCAGGCGGTCGAAGTACCCGCTGCTGATGTCCGTGACGAGGCTGCTGGCACGGGAGACGCCGGTGACCGCGAAGATGATGGCGACGGGCAGCTGGAAGGCGCGGAAGTTGTCCACCCCGGTGGCCTCGGCCACGGGCTCCAGGGCGCCGATATTGACGACGAAGAAGAACACCGGGATGACCAGCGCGGGGATCACCTCGGCGGGAGCGCGCGGGATGGCCCGGAGCGCGCGGGTGGCGACCGATAGGAGGTCGCGCAGGAAACCCGCGCGCCGCGGTTCGGCGGCGGAGCGCCCCGTGGTGCCGCTGATGGTCGTCATGCCCGCTCCCTCGTGGATTCGCGTGGTGCGGCAGCCGGGTCGCCGGCCGGGCCGCGGTCGTCGCTGATGTGCTCGCCGGTGACCGAGAGGAACACGTCGTCGAGCGACGGTCGGCGCAGGGACAGTTCTCGGACGTCCACCCCCGGTACGTCCGCCAGGGCCACCGCGACGGGACTGATCGTCGAGGGCCCGTCGGAGACGCTGAGGACCAGCGTCTCCCCGCTCGTCTCGACCCGCTGGACGGTGCCGAGGCGTTCGAGGGCCGCCCTCGCCCGGTCGACGGACCCTCCGAGCGTGACGATGATGACGTCGGTGCCGATGGCACGCTTGAGCTCGGTGGGGGTGCCCTCGGCCACCAGGGTGCCCTTGTTGATGATGCCCACGCGGTCGGCGAGCTCGTCCGCCTCCTCCAGGTACTGCGTGGTGAGGAAGACCGTCATGCCCAGGTCGGTGTTCAGCCGGCGGACCTCCTGCCACACCTTGACGCGGCTGACCGGGTCCAGCCCGGTGGTCGGTTCGTCGAGGAACAGCACGGCCGGGTCGTGCACGAGGGCCAGTGCCAGGTCGAGGCGGCGCTTCATGCCGCCGGAGTAGGTGCCGATCCGCTGCCCGAGGGCCTCGCCGATATCGATGAGGTCCGTCAGCTCGGCGACGCGGGAGCGCGTCGCCGCGGCCGACAGCCCGTAGAAGCGGCCCTGCAGCGCCAGCATCTCTGACCCGGTCTGCTGGTCGTCGAGCGCCGCCTCCTGCAATGCGACGCCCACGCGCAACCGGACCTCCTCCGCTTCGGTGGCGACGTCGTACCCGGCCACGCGGGCGTGCCCCTCGGACGGCGTGATCAGGGTGCACAGGACCCGGGTGAGGGTCGATTTGCCGGCACCGTTCGGCCCGAGGAATCCGTAGATCTCACCCGGTGCGACGGCGAGGCTGACGTCGTCGACCGCGACCTTGTCCCCGAAGCGGCGGACGATGTGGTCGGCGGAGATGGCGGGTTCGGATACGTCCATGCAGGCACCTCCATATTCTTTCGATGAACATAAAGTAAGCTGATCGAATAGTTCGACCGTCTAAGAGTAGGAGTCCCGCGTGGATCCGCACAAGACTCCGGACCGCCAGAAGGACGTCAGCGCCAAGCTCCGGCGGTTCTCCTCGGTGTCCGGTGACCTCAGCCGGGCCTTCGGGACCCGGTACGGGATGCATCACACGGCGGCGCGGGCGGTCATGGAACTCATGGAAGCCGCCCGGCGCGGCACGCCGCTCACCTCGGGGCAGCTCGGCGACCTCCTCGACCTGACGCCGGCCTCCGTCACGGCGCTCGTCGACCGCATGCTCGCGGCCGGGCATGTCCGGCGGGAGCCGGATCCCACGGACCGGCGTCGCGTCCTGCTGATCGTGGAGCCAGCGGCCGTGCAGCTCGGGCACGAGTTCTTCCAGCCACTCGCTGCGGATCTGTCGGTCATGATGTCGGACTACGACGACGCCCAGCTGGAGCTGATCGACCGGTTCCTCCGGGACTCGACCGCGGTGGTCCTGAAGCACCTCGCGCGCACCGGCTAGGGCCTCATGGGTCCGCGGAGCGACGCCGGGCGCCCGCGATCGGTGCGGTCAGGGCGTGCGTGACGGCCACCAGGTCTGCGGGGGCCAGTTCGATGTCCAGGCCCCGCTGGCCGCCGGACACGAAGACGGTCGCGTGGTCGAGTGCGGACAGGTCGACGACGACGGGGGATGCCTGCCGTTGGCCGATGGGGGAGATCCCGCCAAGGACATAGCCCGTCCGCCGCCGGGCGGCGTCGGGATCGGCCATCGCGGCCTTCCGCCGGCCGAGCGCCGAGGCCAGGGCCTTGAGGTCGAGTGGACCGCTGACGGGGACGACGGCGGCGACCAGCGTCCCGTCGACGCTCGCCATCAGGGTCTTGAAGACCCGCTCCGGCTCGATGCCCAGCGCTGCGGCGGCCTCGAGTCCGTAGGAGGAGGCACCCTCCTCGTGGCTGTAGGGGTGCGCCGTGAAGGGGATGGCCGCGGCCGTTAGGGCGGCCAGGGCGGGCGTGCTGCGTGGTCCCGTCGTCTTCCTGCCCACATCACTCCTGCGTGTCGTCGCCCATGCATGCCTGCTCGGTAGGCCCGCTAGGACGCCGTCGCGGCGTCCAGTGCCGTCGCCGGCTCGTAGGCCGCCGGGACACCCCAGATGCCCGTGAACTCGCACGAGAGGATGAAATCGGTCACGAGGCTGCCGGTCAGGACGAGCCCTTCGACGTAATCTACGCCGTCGCGGGTGGCCGGCTCCACGCCGTGCCGCTCGAGGGCTGCGACGACCTGCTCCGTGGCGGAGGGGTCCTCGCTGTTCCGGGAGCACCAGTACACGTAGAGGGACTCGAGCTCGTCGACGGAGACCAGGGCTCCGTCGGTGGTGATCGTGGTGGTGGCCTGGAGGAAATGCTCGATGTGCTGCGTCATGAGGATGATCCTTTGCAGTCGGAGGCAGGCGCCGAGGGGTGATCCGGCGGGGTCGCTCGCCCGGGGCGGCGTGGATGCGCGGGGAGGGCGCGGTCGCGGCTCGGTCGCGGAACAGGAGGAGTCAGGGCGCCCGAGGGCGTCAGGGCAGGCAGACGGAGGGCATCGCGGAGAGCGGACGGGCATGCCGGGATCCGGCGGCCTCGTCGGTATGGCGCGGAGAACGGATCAGCGATCCGCCCGCGGGGAGTCGGGGAAGAAGGGCTTCCTGGTGGGTCATTGCTGCACGCCCCGATCGGGGGATGGGACTCTGCTGAACGATGCCCGGCGCGGTGGCGGGGACAACGAGGAGGAGAACCGGAGAAACAGCCGCCTTCTTCTAGACAACTTCCCCCAGAGTACTCTGCCGGTCATCCCCGACACGGAAACGGCTCGTGAACGCTCGGCTAAAGTACGTGTATGCCCCCGATCCGCACCCGTTCACGCCGGGCGACCATCAACGACGTCGCCACCGCGGCAGGGCTCTCGCGCGGGACCGTCTCGCGGGTCGTCAACGGCGAACGGTATGTCTCCGACGAAGCGCGCATCGCCGTCGAGGAGGCGATCGCGCGGGTGGGCTACGTGCGCAACTCCGCGGCCAGGAACCTCGTCACGCAGGAATCCCGGGCGATCGCCCTGATCATCCACGAGCCGCACTCGCTCCTGTTCGAGGACCCCAACATCGGCTCCATCCTCCTCGGGGCGAACGCCGTGCTCTCCAAGGCGGACTACCAGCTCGTCTCCCTCATCATCGACTCCGACAGGGACAGCCGCAGGGTCGCCGACTACCTCAGGGGAGGCCTCGTGGACGGCGCGGTCATCGTCTCCGCGCGGGCCTCCGACCCCATCGCCTCCGCGGTGCGCGACATCGGTGTCCCGGCCGCCTTCGTCGGCCACCCGCCCGGCACGCCGGACCTGCCGTACGTCGCGATCGACAATGCCGCCGCGGCCCGGGCGATCACGCGGCGCCTCATGGACACCGGGCGCCGGAGGATCGGCATGATCGCCAGCGCCATGGACCGTGATTCCGGGTACGACCGCTTCACGGGGTTCCGGGACGCGATGGGCGACCGGTTCGACGCCTCCCTGGTGGTCGAGTACCCGCTCTACACCTACGCCGCGGGGCTCGAGGGCATGCAGGAACTGCTGCGTCGCTGCCCCGGGATCGACGGCGTCTTCGCGTCCTCGGACGCCGTCGCCGCGGGCGCCATGACCGCGCTCCAGGAGTCGGGGCGGAAGGTGCCCGACGACGTCGGGATCGTCGGCTTCGACGACAGCAGCTGGGCCGTGCGTACCCGGCCCCAGCTGTCCACCGTCCGACAGCCGGCCGACCTGCTGGGCAGCACCGCCGCGGAACTGGTGCTGGCCCAGATCCGCGGCCTGCCCAGTCCCGTGCAGGTGCTCGACACGACGGTCGTCTGGCGCGATTCGGCCTAGGCCCGCCCCGGGGAGGGGCTCTCGACGAGGAGGACGCTCATGTGGATCGGGTTCATCGAGTTCGACGTCCTGCTCGGCGATGTGCATTCGTTGAAGGGCAAACGTTCGGTGGTGCGCCCGCTCGTGGCGGACCTCCGGCGGAAGTTCGAGCTCTCCGTCGCGGAGGTGGGGCACCAGGAGCTGCACCGCCGCGCCGTCGTCGGGGCCGGTGTGGTCGGCGGGGACCGGCACCACGTGGTGGACGTGCTGGACCGCGTGGAGCGGTACGTCGCGGCCCGGCCGGAGGTCGAGCTCCTGAGCGCCCGACGAAGGCTCCTCAGCAGCGAGGACTAGGGACCGGACGCCGACACGGGCTCGACGACGATGGCCACGCGCTCGTCCCCGATGCGCGTGAGGACGAGGGTGGCCTTCTTCCGGCCCTTGCCCGACCCGGTCAGCAGCTGCTTGCGGACCTCCTCGGGGGTGACCGAGGTGCCGCGCTTCTTGATGTCGAGGACCCCGATCCCCTCGGTGCGGACCCAGGTCTTCAGCGCCCTGACGTTGTACGGCCGGACCTCGAGGACCCGGTAGGCGCGCGCGAAGGGGGTATCGGTGAACGACGGCGCACAGATGTAGGCGATCATCGGATCCAGCAGGTGCCCGCCGAGCTGCGCGGCGAGGTCCGCCACGAGTTCGGCGCGGATGACGGCGCCGTCGGGCTCGTAGAGGTATCCGGCGGGTCCGCCGATGGCGGCCGTCGGTCCGTCCCCGAAGTCCCGCTCCGACATCATCTCCGCGGCACCCTGCGCACCGATCACGAGGGCTGCCCGCCGGACGCCGTCACGGCGGAGCGCGTTGAACCAGAGGGCCACCTCCGTGACGTCGCCGTCCACGGAGACCCACTGTGCCTCGCAGGTCGCCGGGATGGAGCCGTGCGGCATGCCCGGGCCCATCTTCACGCCCACCGGCATGCCGCCGTCCGCGAGTCCCTGCACGAAGGACAGCGGGGGTGAGAACGCCTCGGGGTCGAACAGGCGGGACGTGCCCGACGTCGTCGTCGTCCTGCGCGCCGGGTCGAGCCAGACGCCGTCGTACGCGGTGGTGTCGACGGAGGAGGCGTCGGCGTTGACGACGCGCGCGTTGGGGAAGGGGAGCAGGTTCATCGTCGCGGCAGCGGCGGTCGTCTCGTCGAGCTCGACGGCGGTGACGTCGCGGTCGAGGGTGGCCAGGGCCATGCTGTCCGCGCCGAGCCCGCAGCCGAGGTCGGCGATCCTGACGAGGCCGACGTCGACGAAGCGCTGGGCGTGGCGTGCCGCGACCGTCAGGCGCGTGGCCTGCTCGAGCCCGGCCGCCGTGAAGATCATGCGCTCGGCGAAGGGGCCGAACTTGGCGGAGGCCTTCGCCCGGAGCCGTGACTGGGTGAGCGCGGCGGCGACCACCTCGGGGGAGTAGCCGGCCTTCCGCAGCTGCCCGGTGAGGCGCAGGCTGTCGGCCTCGGTGTAGGGCCCGAGCGAGTTCAGCAGCTCCCAGCCCTCCGGGGTCAGGATGTCCGCGATGTTGTCCGAAGCCATGCTGCCAGCCTAGGCGACGGGAGGGTCGGCGCATGACGCGCGCTGGCACTCGCCTTGACCGAGTGCCAGCGCTTGCATACAGTCGGAGTTGGCACTCGCTCACTGCGGGTGCTAATCCCGAGGGAAGCGTTCGCCGGCACCGCGACGACGGTTCACGCCCAGCCCGACGGCCTCCATTCATTGGTATCGAACGCAAAGGAGAGCCCGTGTCGGTCTCTATCAAGCCGCTTGAGGATCGTATTGTTGTCCGCCCGCTCGAAGCCGAGCAGACCACTGCTTCCGGCCTCGTCATCCCGGACACCGCCAAGGAGAAGCCCCAGGAGGGCGAAGTCGTAGCAGTCGGACCCGGCCGTGTCGACGACAACGGCAACCGCGTCCCCGTCGATGTCGCCGAGGGCGACATCGTCATCTACTCGAAGTACGGCGGAACCGAGATCAAGCAGGGCGGCCAGGAGTACCTCGTGCTCTCCGCCCGCGACGTCCTCGCGATCGTCGTCAAGTAACACCCCGATTGGAGAAGCCCCGGCCCGCTGTGGCCGGGGTTTTTCTCGCTGCACAAGCCTGAAAGGAACCAACGAATGGCAAAGCAGTTGGAATTCAACGACGCCGCCCGCCGTGCCCTCGAGGCCGGCGTGGACAAGCTCGCGAACACCGTCAAGGTGACGCTGGGCCCGCGCGGACGCAACGTCGTGCTCGACAAGAAGTGGGGCGCCCCCACCATCACGAACGACGGCGTCACGATCGCCCGCGAGGTCGAACTCGACGACCCGTACGAGAACCTCGGCGCCCAGCTGGCCAAGGAGGTCGCCACCAAGACGAACGACGTCGCCGGTGATGGAACGACCACCGCCACGGTCCTGGCCCAGGCACTCGTCAAGGAAGGCCTCCGCAACGTCGCCGCCGGCGCCGCTCCCGGGCAGCTCAAGCACGGCATCGAGGTGTCGGTCCAGGCCGTGGCCAAGCGCCTGCTGGAGAACGCCCGCGAGGTCGTCGGTCAGCAGACCGCCGACGTCGCCTCCATCTCCGCGCAGAGCACCGAGGTCGGCGATCTCCTCGCAGAGGCCTTCGACAAGGTCGGCAAGGATGGTGTGATCACCATCGAGGAGTCCTCCACCACGCAGACCGAGCTCGTCCTCACCGAGGGCATGCAGTTCGACAAGGGTTACCTCTCGCCGTACTTCGTGACCGATGCCGAGCGCCAGGAAGCCGTCCTCGAGGACGCGCTCATCCTCATCAACTCCGGCAAGATCTCCTCACTGGCGGAATTCCTGCCGCTGCTCGAGAAGGCCCTGCAGGCCGGCAAACCGCTGTTCATCATCGCCGAGGACATCGAGGGCGAGGCGCTCTCCACCCTGGTGGTCAACAAGATCCGCGGCACCCTCAACGTCGTCGCCGTCAAGGCTCCGGGCTTCGGGGACCGCCGCAAGGCCATGATGCAGGACATCGCCACCCTCACGGGTGCGCAGGTCGTCTCGCCGGACCTCGGCCTGAAGCTGGACCAGGTGGGCCTCGAGGTGCTCGGTTCCGCACGCCGGATCACCGTCACCAAGGACGCCACCACGATCGTCGACGGCACCGGCAGCGAGTCCGACGTCGCCGACCGCGTGGCGCAGATCCGCGCCGAGGTCGAGCGCACCGACTCCGACTGGGACCGTGAGAAGCTCCAGGAGCGCCTGGCGAAGCTCGCCGGCGGTATCGGCGTGATCAAGGTCGGCGCGGCCACCGAGGTCGAGCTGAAGGAGAAGAAGCACCGCATCGAGGACGCCGTGTCCTCGACGCGTGCGGCCCTCGAAGAGGGCATCGTCGCCGGAGGCGGGTCCGCGCTGGTCCACGCCGGCAAGGCACTGGACACCGACCCCGACGTGCTGGCACTCGAGGGCGACGCGGCCACCGCCGTCGGCCTCGTCCGCCGCGCCCTCGCCCAGCCGCTGCGCTGGATCGCCGAGAACGCCGGCCACGAGGGCTACGTCGTCGTCGCGAAGGTCTCCGACCTCGAGATCGGCCACGGCTTCAACGCCGCGACCGGCGAGTACGAGAACCTGATCGACGCCGGCATCATCGACCCGGTCAAGGTGACGCGTTCGGCCCTGCAGAACGCAGCCTCGATCGCGGCTCTGGTGCTCACCACGGAAACCCTCGTGGTCGAGAAGCCCGAGGCGTCCGACGATGAGGGCCACGGCCACTCGCACTAGGCGCAGGGGCTCCGGCCCGCTCCGTCCCTGAAGCACCCCGGCTCCGCGGAGCCGGGGTGCTTCTGCGTCCGGTGTCCGTGCCGGCCGGCGGCGCTCCTGCCCATCCACCGCGCCGACCGGCGGCGCTCCTGCCCATCCACCGCGCCGACCCGGTGGGCATGTGCGACCATGCCCACTCAGTGGCGGCACCCGGTGGGCAGGTCCGCGCAGTCCGGCTCGCCGCCCATACCCCGGCCGGGCCTGCCGTTGCTGATCGTCAGGCCCTCCCGGTATCCCTCCTTCGCGGAGCACCGGCCGGCGAGGCTCCAGAAGGAGAAACGCTCTCCGGGCGCGGTCGGGACGCCGTCGATCTTCGGGGCGGTGTGGCCGAGGCTGACGGCCTTGTTGTCCTGCAGTTCGGTGTCGACGTTCCCCAGGCGCCGGCGGATCAGGGAAGTGTGCCGGTAGACGGTCACCGGCAGGGACTCCTCGGAGCGGGTCGACGAGATCCTGCCACGCCCCGACAACGACGAAGCCCCGGTACCCGAACGGGTACCGGGGCTTGCTCGTCCTGCCGGGGTCAGGCGTCGACGACGATCGCGTTGACCACGGGCTGGCGGTTGTAGAACCGGCGCATCCAGTTGGCGGTGGCCCGCTCGATGATGTCCTCGGGGTCCTGGCGGCGTCCGCCCTGGCGGTTGCCGGCGGCGTCGCGCAGTGCCTTCTCGACGGCGGCGCCGGCCTTGTCGAGGTCCTCGTCGGAGCAGGAGAAGCCCTTGGTGAAGAACTCGGGGGCCTCGACCATGTTGCCGTTGTCCGGGTCGATGATCGCGAGGATGGTGACGACGCCCTCCTCGGCCAGGCGGCGGCGCTCCACGAGGTCCTCCTCGGTGATGCCGCCCACGCTGTCGCCGTCGACGAACACGAGCCCGGCGTCGACCTTGCCCGAGATGGTCGCGCGGCCGCGGACGAGGTCCACGGTCACGCCGTCCTGGGCGAGGACCACGTTGCGGGGATCGACGCCGGTGGCGACGGCGATCTCCGAGTTGGCCCGCAGGTGGCGCCACTCGCCGTGCACGGGCATGACGTTGCGGGGCTTGACGATGTTGTAGCAGTAGGCGAGCTCGCCGGCGCTGGCATGGCCGGAGACGTGCACCTTCGCGTTGCCCTTGTGGACCACGTTGGCGCCGATCTCGGTTAGCGCGTTGATGATGCCGTAGATCGCGTTCTCGTTGCCCGGGATGAGGGAGCTGGCCAGCAGCACCGTGTCGCCCTCGGTGATGCGGATGGCGTGGTCGTTGTTGGCCATGCGCGAGAGCGCGGCCATCGGCTCACCCTGCGAGCCGGTGCAGATGAGGACCACCTTGTGGTCGTCGCTGCGCTCGAGCTTCTTGAAGTCCACCAGCAGGCCCTGCGGGATGTTGAGGTAGCCCAGATCCGCCGCGATGGTCATGTTGCGCACCATCGAACGGCCCACGAACGCCACCTTGCGGCGGTGCCGGTGGGCGGTGTCGATGATCTGCTGGATGCGGTGGATGTGGCTGGCGAAGCTGGAGACGATGATCCGGCGCGGCGCGGTGCGGAACACGGCGTCGATCGCGGGCCCGAGGTCCTTCTCCGACGTCGTGAAGCCGGGGACGTCCGCGTTGGTGGAGTCGGTGAGGAACAGGTCCACGCCCTCCGCGCCGAGCCGGGCGAAGGAGCCGAGGTCGGTGATGCGCTTGTCCAGCGGGAACTGGTCCATCTTGAAGTCGCCGGTGTGCAGGACCATGCCGGCCGCGGTGCGGATGGCGACGGCGAGGCTGTCCGGGATGGAGTGGTTCACAGCGACGAATTCGAGGTCGAAGCCGCCCATCGTGCGGCGCTCACCCTCCTTGACCTGGATGGTCTTCGGGGTGATCCGGTGTTCCTTGAGCTTGGCCTCGATGAAGGCGAGCGTGAGGCGCGAGCCCACCAGGGGGATGTCGGCGCGCTCCTTGAGCAGGTAGGGCACCCCGCCGATGTGGTCCTCGTGGCCGTGCGTGAGGACCACGGCAACGACGTCGTCGAGCCGGTCGCGGATGTAGGAGAAGTCCGGCAGGATCACGTTGATGCCGGGCTGGTGTTCCTCCGGGAACAGCACCCCGCAGTCCACGATCAGCAGCTTGCCCTCGAACTCGAAGACGGTCATGTTTCTGCCGATCTCACCGATCCCCCCGAGAGCGACGATGCGCATGGCTCCCTTGGCCAGTTCCCGTGGTGCTTTCAGTGCGGCAGGTCTTTTATTCACAGATCAGGTTTCTCTCGTTGGTGAGGAATGGCGGGGGAGCGGCCGTCAGACGAGTGTCGTCGAGGCCGGCAAACCCGGCGATTCCGTTCTGGTTGGTCCCCCGCGTTCGGGGAAGATACTCCTCCTAGACTACGGGGTTCGGCGCATGGGCGGGGGCCGACCGCTCCGCGGAGGCGCCGGACGACGACGCCCGGACGGTAAACTGGAGGTTTGCGTCCATGTCCCGTGGCCGTCCGACAGAGGAGCAACAGCCTGGCTTCCACCCTTACGCCCGCTGCTCCGGTGACCGCCGCGGCGGTTTCCGGAGGCGGCGATACCCGCCGTTTCCGTCCCGAGGTGCAGGGGCTGCGGGCCCTCGCCGTCGCGATGGTGGTGGTCTACCACGTGTGGCTCGGCCGGGTGTCTGGCGGCGTGGACGTCTTCCTGCTCGTCTCGGCCTTCCTGCTCACCGTCACGTTCACGCGGAGGCTCGAGGCGCAGCAGCCCCTCGCGCTCGTCGCGTACTGGCTCAACCTGCTGAAGCGGCTGCTGCCCGCCGCCGTCGTGGTCCTCCTGTCCGTCCTCGCCGCGACGGCCGTGTTCGTACCGAGCTCGCGCTGGCGTGCGGTGTTCGACCAGACGTGGGCGTCGCTGACCTACCGGCAGAACTGGGAGCTCGCGGGCAACGCGGTCGACTACTACGCCCTCGACCACAGCGCGGCCAGTCCGCTGCAGCATTTCTGGTCCCTGTCGATCCAGGGGCAGGTGTTCCTCCTGTGGCCGCTCGTCTTCGCGCTGGCCGGTGTGCTCGCCGCCCTCACGCGGCTTCGTCCGCGCCCCGTGCTGATCGTCCTGTTCGGCGCCCTCTTCGCGGTATCGCTCGCGTTCTCGGTCTGGCAAACCGGGACCGACCAGGCGGCGGCCTACTTCGACACGCGTGCCCGGCTCTGGGAATTCGCCCTCGGGTCGCTCGTGGCCCTCGCGCTCCCGTACCTCGTGCTCCCGCGGCGGGTGCGGGTGGTCTTCGGCTGGGCCGGCGTGGTCATGATGCTGGCGTGCGGCGTCCTCCTGCAGGTGCAGCAGCAGTTCCCGGGGTTCGTCGCCCTCTGGCCGACGCTGGCCGCGGCCGCCGTGATCGTCGCGGGCCGCACGGACAGCCCCGCCGGCGTGGACCGCTGGCTGTCCTCGGCGCCGCTCCTGCGCCTCGGCGGGGCGTCCTACGCGCTCTACCTGTGGCACTGGCCCCTCCTGGTCATCTGGCTCGTCGTCGCCGGCAAGGAGAACGCCGGTCTGCTCGACGGCGCCGTCGTCATCGCCGCCTCCCTCGTGCTGGCCGCGCTCACCACGCGCTTCGTCGAGGAGCCGGTGCGCTCGTGGTCCTGGCCGTCCGTGCAGCGCCGACGGACCGGCCTCGTCGCGGCGCTGGCCCTCGCCCTCGTGGCCGTCCCGCTCTCCGGCTGGGAGTACCGGGTGCAGGCGCAGGAGGCGGCGGTGGAGCAGCAGACACGCGCCGACAACCCTGGTGCCGCCGCCCTGGACCCCGGCTTCGAGTACCGGGGCGCCGACGACGCGCTGGTGAAGCCGCTCACGAGCAGCCTCGGCGCGGAATGGGCGGACGTGGACGGGCCGTGCTCGGAAGCCCTGATGCCCGCCGACCCGCAGCTGTCCTCGTGCGTCCAGACCGGGGACGAGGCGACCGCGGAGCGGACCGTGCTGGTGCTGGGCGATTCCCATTCGCAGATGTGGATGACCGCGCTCGGTGCCATGGCCGAGACCAACGGCTGGCTCGCCGTCTCGGTGCACCGGCCCAGCTGCCGCTTCGTCGATTCCCGCGAGGACGTGGACCCGGAGTGCCAGGCCTTCAACGACGCCGTCCGTGCCTACGCCCTGGAACTCGCCCCAGACGCCGTCCTCACCGTCGGGACGCGCACGGACTGGAGTTCGCCGGACGAGGTGGTCCCGGCCGGCTTCGAGGCAGGCATCACGCCGCTGCTGGACGCGGGCATCCCCGTCGTCGCGCTCCGTGACACGCCGCGCTTCGAGGAGGACATGGCCGAATGCACGGCCCTCCATGCCGCCGACCCGGCGGCCTGCGATGTCCCGGCGGCGGAGGTGCTCGCGCCGTCGTCGCCCCTGCTGCCCCTGGCCGGGCGCCTGCCCGGGCTCGAGCACGTGGACCTGACCGACGTCGTCTGCGCGGGGCGGACGTGCCCCGGAGTGGTGGGGAACGTCCGCGTGTACATGGACCGCGACCACCTCTCCAGGACCTACGTCGAGACGACGGTCCCGGTCTTCGAGGAGCGCTTCACGGCGGCCCTCGGCTGGTGACGTGAGCGCTGTCACCGGAATAGGGCGCTTCCCCGATCCGTTCTAGACTGTCAGGGCCTACCGGCGTATCTTCGGCCGTCGGCCCCGACCTCCACCCCCACCGGTCCACACCGAAAGAGGCGCAGCAGTGACCCAGCAGTCCGGCCAGAACGAGACCCACGACCCCTTCGGATTCATCGGCCTGACGTATGACGATGTGCTCCTGCTCCCCGGCCACACCGACGTGATCCCCTCGGAGGCCGACACGTCGTCGCGCATCTCCAAGCGCATCACGGTGAAGACGCCGCTGCTCTCCTCCGCGATGGACACCGTCACCGAAGCGCGGATGGCCATCGCCATGGCGCGGCAGGGCGGGCTCGGCGTCATCCACCGCAACCTGTCCATCCAGGACCAGGCGGACCAGGTGGACCGCGTGAAGCGCAGCGAGTCCGGCATGATCACCAAGCCGCTGACCATCGGTCCGGACGCCACGCTGCAGGAACTCGACGAACTGTGCGGGCACTACCGCGTCTCGGGGCTGCCCGTCGTGGACGCGGCGGGGCGCCTGCTCGGCATCGTCACCAACCGCGACACGCGCTTCGTGCTCGAGCGCGACTTCCCGCGCACGCTCGTCCGCGACGTGATGACGAGGATGCCCCTGGTGACCGGCTCCGTCGGGATCAGCGGCGACGACGCCATCAACCTCCTCGCGCAGAACAAGATCGAGAAGCTCCCGCTCGTCGACGACGCGGGGATCCTGCGCGGGCTCATCACCGTCAAGGACTTCACGAAGGCCGAGCAGTACCCGCTCTCCACGAAGGACGACGACGGCCGCCTCCGCGTCGGCGCGGCCATCGGCTTCTTCGGCGACGGCTGGGAGCGCGCCATGACCCTCGTCGACGCCGGCGTCGACGCCCTCTTCGTCGACACCGCCAACGGCCACAGCGCGGGCGTCCTGGAGATGATCTCCCGCCTCAAGGCCGAGACGTCCCTCGCGCACGTCGACATCATCGGCGGCCAGGCCGCCACCCGTGAGGGTGCCCAGGCCCTGATCGACGCCGGCGCCGACGGCATCAAGGTGGGCGTGGGCCCGGGGTCCATCTGCACGACGCGCGTCGTCGCCGGCGTCGGCGTCCCGCAGGTCACCGCCATCTACGAATCGGCGAAGGCTGCCATCCCCGCCGGGGTGCCCGTGATCGCGGACGGCGGCCTTCAGTACTCCGGTGACATCGGCAAGGCCCTCGTGGCCGGCGCCGACACCGTGATGCTCGGCTCGCTCCTCGCCGGCTCCGCCGAGGCGCCGGGAGAGCTGATCTTCGTCAACGGCAAGCAGTTCAAGACGTACCGCGGCATGGGCTCGCTCGGCGCGATGCAGACGCGCGGCAAGAACACCTCGTACTCGAAGGACCGCTACTTCCAGGCGGACGTGACCGGCGACGACAAGCTGATCCCCGAGGGCATCGAGGGCCGCGTCGCCTACCGCGGGCCGCTCGCGTCCGTGGCCTACCAGCTCGTCGGAGGCCTGCGCCAGACCATGTTCTACACCGGCGCCCGCACCATCCCCGAGCTGAAGGCCAAGGGCAAGTTCGTGCGCATCACCGCCGCAGGCCTCAAGGAATCCCACCCGCACGACATCCAGATGACGGTCGAGGCACCCAACTACGGCTCCAAGTAGGGCGCCGCGCGTGGCCCCTCGGGCGGGAGGGCCCGCGTGAGCGGTCTCCCGCAGCCCCAGGTGGCCGCCCGCCGCAAGCTGCGGCTGGGACCGTACGCCCGCGCCGTCGGGCAGGTCCTCGTCGTCAGCGCGAAGGCGTCGCCGGGCGCCGTCACCATGAAGGTCGCGGGCTCCCTCATCTCGGCGGTCCTGCCGCTGGTCACCACCTACTACGCGTCGCTGACGACGACGGCGCTGGCCGCCGCCTACGCGGGGGACCCGGACGCCGGGCGGTCCGCCGTCGTCTACGTGATCGTCACCGCCGTCCTGGGCCTGCTGTGGGGGGCGTTCACGAGCGTGGACCGCTACATCCAGCAGGTGCTGAGCTTCCGCGTCGGCGCGATCGTGGGCGACCGCATGTACGAGCGCTTCCTCGCCCTGGAGTTCTGGCGGTACGACGACAAGGAGACGATCGACCTCTACGACCGCGCCCGCCGGTTCTCCGACTCCTATGCGCGCGTCCTCGACCGCATCGCCGCCATCTTCACGCAGCTGGTGTCGGTGCTCCTCGCGATCGGCGCGCTGCTCCTGGTCAGCTGGTGGATCGCCCTGATCGTGCTGGTGGCGATCATCCCGAGCGTCTACCTGCAGTTCCGGCTCGCACGGGAGCAGATGGCGCACTGGAACACCCAGGTGGACTCCCGGCGGCAGCGGCGCATGATCGAGACCAACCTCATGAAGCCGCAGCACATCGCCGAGATGCGCCTCTACGGGATCGTCCGGTACCTGATGGACCTGCGCTCCACGCTGAGGGACGCCGACGAGAAGCGGCGCCTCGACTTCCAGAAGCGCTACATCCCCAAGCAGCTCCTCGCGGACGCCCTGCAGTACGGGGCCGAGCTGCTCGCCCTCGTGTGGATCGTGGGGCAGATCATCGCCCGCGCGCAGCCCGTGGGGCAGTTCCTCTACGTGCAGCAGATCGTCAGCCGCGCCCTCAGCACGGCCAACAGCCTGGTGTCCTCGCTGAGCTCCATCGACGAGGACCTCGCGAACCTCAAGGACTACGAGCAGTTCATGGACTTCCCGCTGTCCACGGCCGCGACGGGACGCCTCGAGGACCCGCCGTCCGCCGTCGAGCTCCGGGACATCCACTTCACCTACGCCGGTGGCGAGGCCGAGGTCCTCAGGGGCATCTCGATGACCTTCGAGCGGGGGACCCACGTGGCCATCGTGGGCGACAACGGGGCGGGCAAATCCACGCTCATCCGGGTCCTCGCCGGGCTGTACCAGCCGAGCAGGGGGACGGTGCGGCTCGACGGCCGTGACCTCCGGGGCATCCGCATCGACGACTGGCACCGGCACCTCGCGGTCATGTCGCAGGACTTCCTGCGGTACGAGTTCGCGACGGCGGAGAACAACATCTACTTCGGTGACGTCCACCGGCCGCGCGACGATGCGAGGGTGCGCCGGGCGGCGCGCGACGCCGAAGCGGCCGACTTCATCCAGAAGATGCCGAACGGGTTCGAGAACTACGTCAGCAACTGGATGGAGGACCCCCGCGGGCGCAAGGGTAGCGGTCTCTCCGGCGGTCAGTGGCAGCGGCTCGCCATGGCCCGCAACTTCTACCGGGACGCGCCGTTCATCGTCATGGACGAGCCGACGTCGGCCATCGACGCGCTCGCCGAGCACCGCATCTTCACCCGCCTG
Source organism: Arthrobacter sp. CAN_A2 (assembly GCF_015752045.1). NCBI lineage: Bacteria > Bacillati > Actinomycetota > Actinomycetes > Micrococcales > Micrococcaceae > Arthrobacter > Arthrobacter sp. CAN_A2. The sequence continues at coordinate 473,550 of NZ_JADOUS010000001.1, read as the reverse complement.
TTCGCCGACCGCTCACGGACGATCATCGCGATCAGCCACCGCCTGGCGACCATCGAGAAGGCCGACGTCGTCCACATGCTCGAGGACGGCGAAATCGTGGAGTCGGGGACGCACCGGGAACTCGTGGCGCTGCGGGGCCGGTACTTCCGGATGTTCGAGAGCCAGCTGCCCGACGCCTGACCCGCGCAAGCGGCCGCGCCCGCGCGACGCGACACCTGCCGCGAGGGCGCGCTGGGCTAACCTAGAGCAGTGACTTACGAGATCGAGATCGGCCGAGGCAAGCGCGGACGCAGGGCATATTCGCTGGACGACGTGGCGGTGATGCCCTCCCGCCGCACCCGTGATCCGCTCGACGTCTCCGTGCAGTGGCAGATCGACGCCTACCAGTTCGAGATGCCGGTCGTCGCGGCCCCCATGGACTCCGCGATGTCGCCCGCCACCGCGATCGCGATGGGCCGGCTCGGCGGCCTCGGCGTCCTCAACCTGGAGGGTCTGTGGACCCGCTACGAGGACCCGCAGCAGGCCCTCGACGAGATCGCCGGACTGAGCGCGGAGAACTTCAGCCCCGCCGCCACCCGGCGCATGCAGGAGATCTACGAGGCCCCGATCCAGGCCGAGCTCATCACGAGCCGCCTCGCCGAGATCCGCGAGGCCGGCGTGACGGTCGCCGGGTCGCTCACGCCGCAGCGCACCCAGCAGTTCTACAAGACGGTCCTCGCGGCCGGCGTCGACATCTTCGTCATCCGTGGCACCACGGTCTCCGCCGAACACGTGTCCAAGAACGAGGAGCCGCTGGACCTCAAGAAGTTCATCTACGAACTCGACGTCCCCGTGATCGTGGGCGGCGCGGCGGGCTACACTCCGGCGCTGCACCTCATGCGCACCGGTGCGGCCGGTGTGCTGGTCGGCTTCGGCGGCGGCGCCACGACCACGACCCGCCGTGCGCTCGGCATCCACTCGCCGCTCGCCTCCGCCATCGCCGACGTCGCCGGAGCCCGGCGCGACTACATGGACGAATCCGGCGGGCGCTACGTGCACGTCATCGCCGACGGCGGCATGGGCGCCAGCGGGGACATCGTCAAGGCCATCGCCATGGGCGCCGACGCCGTCATGCTCGGCTCCGCGCTCGCCCGGGCCGAGGAGGCGCCCGGCCAGGGGTGGCACTGGGGTCAGGAGGCACACCACCCGGAACTGCCGCGCGGCGACAGGGTCAACATCGGGACCGTCGGGCCCCTGCAGGAAGTCCTGTGGGGCCCGTCACACCACACGGACGGCACCTCGAACCTGATCGGGGCGCTGCGGCGTGCGATGGCCACCACCGGGTACTCGGACCTGAAGGAATTCCAGCGGGTGGAAGTAGTCCTCTCGCCGTACGTCTCGGTCGACTGAACCCCGAAAGGCACCCTGTGAGCGAGAAGCCGCTCGATCTGCACGACGCCGAACTGACCACCCCCGACCTCGTGATCCTCGAGATGGAGGCGACCTCCAAGGAGGAGGCCGCGGCCCAGCTCGCAGGGCGGCTGTACGAGGCGGGCCGGATCTCGGACCTCCAGGCCTTCCTCGACCAGGTCAACTCCCGTGAGCACCAGATGGCGACGGGGCTTCCCGGCGGCGTCGGCCTGCCGCACGCACGCAGCGAATACGTCAACCAGACCTCGATCGCCGTCGGGGTGACGCGCTTCGGGTACAGCCTCGACTTCGGGGCCGTGGACGGCCCGGCCACCCTCGTCCTCCTCATGGCCACCCCCGCGCAGTCCTTCTCGGAGCACCTCGAGGTCCTCGCGACGATCGCCCGCAGCCTGTTCAAGGAGAACTTCCGGGAGTCGCTGCGCCGCGCGCACGACGCCGAGGTGATCGCCGAACTGATCAACTCCTCCCTGGTGTTCTTCGACCACTAGCAGACGGCCAGCCGGTCAGCCGGTCAGCTGGACGGCCAGCCGGACGACCGGCCCGTCAGTCGCTCCGCCACGAGTGCCACAGGGACGCGTACGCGCCGTCGAGCGCGAGCAGTTCCTCGTGGGAGCCCAGCTCCGCGATCCGCCCCTCCTCGACGACGGCGACACGGTCGGCGTCGTGCGCCGTGTGCAGGCGGTGCGCGATGGCGATCACGGTCCGCCCCTCGAGGACCGCGTTGAGCGAGCGCTCGAGGTCGCGTGCGGCCTGCGGGTCGATCAGGGACGTCGCCTCGTCGAGCACCAGGGTGTGCGGATCGGCGAGGATGAGTCGCGCCAGCGCGAGCTCCTGGGCCCGCGCAGGGCTCAACTCGTACGCACCCGAGCCCACCTCCGTGTCCACGCCCTCGGGCAGCTGCTTCACCCAGTCGAGCGCCCCGACGCTGCGCAGGGCGTCCTCGATCTCGCCGTCGCCCGCGTCCGCCCGTCCGAGGCGCACGTTGTCGGAGACGGAACCGACGAACACGTGGTGCTCCTGCGTCACGAGCGCCACCTCGCGGCGCAGCGCGTCGAGCGGCCGGTCCACGAGCGGCACGCCGCCCACCGTGACGGAGCCCGACGTCGGCGGGTGGATCCCCGCGATCAGGCGCCCCAGCGTCGACTTGCCGGCCCCCGACGGGCCGACGACGGCCAGGCGCTCGCCCCGCACGAGCGTGAGGTCCACGCCGTGCAGCACGTCGTGCCCGGGACGGTAGGCGTAGGTGGCGGCCGACACGACGATGTCGTCGTTGGCCGGTTCCGCCGCCGTCGCCTCCCGGTCGGGCTCGACGCCCTTGATGCCGACGATCCTGGCCAGCGACGCAGCGCCCACCTGGATCTCGTCGGTCCACATGATGAGCAGGTCCACCGGGTCGATCAGCCGCACCGCGAACAGGGCCACGGTGGCCACGGCACCGGGGGTGACCATGCCCTGGCCGGCGAGCCAGCCGCCCCACAGGAGGACGGCCGCGGCAGGCAGCCAGAACGCGATGTCCGCGGCCGGGAACAGCACGGAGCGCAGCCACAGCGTGTAGCGCTCCGCCCGGTAGCTGCTGCCGAGGGCGTCGTCGAGGTCCGCGCGGCGCAGCCCTCCCAGGCTGAGGGCGTCCACGGTGCGGGCGCCCTCGATGCTCTCGGTGATCGTCCCGTTCACGACGGCGTACGTCTCGCGTTCGCGCATGTACCCGCCGGCGCTGCGCCGGAGGTACCAGCGCGTCACGGGCCAGAGCAGCGGCAGCCCCACGAGGAGGGCCAGCGACAGGACGGGGGAGGTGACGACGGCGGCGCCGAGCGTCAGGACGATCGTCACCACCGAGACGACGACCTGCGGGACGCCGAAGCGCACCGTGTGGGACACGGCGTCGATGTCGTTGGTCGTGCGGGCCACCAGGTCGCCGGTGCCGGCCTTCTCGACCGTGGAGAGGGGGAGCGCGGTGACGTCCTCCATGAAGTCCTCGCGCAGCTCGGCGAACACGCGTTCGCCGAACACCATGCCGGACCGGACGGCGTACCGGCGCAGCACCGACTGCACCGCGAGGAACGCGAGCATGCCGAGCGACACGGATGCGACGACGCCGGACGTCGTGCCCGCCGCGACGGCATCGATGAGGATGCCGAGCAGCAGGGGTCCGGCGAGCCCTGCGACGGCCGATCCGACGTACAGTGCGATCACCGCCCCGAGGCCCCGCCGGTGGTGGCGGATCAGGCGTGATGCCTCGTCGCGCACCGCTTTCGGCGCGGCGACGGGAAGCGTGGCCGTGCTACTCACTGCGCATCACCACGTCCCGGTACGCGGGGTGGCCGGCCATGAGGTCGGGATGACTGCCCTGTGCGGCGACGCGGCCGTCCTCGAGGAAGATCACGCGGTCCACGGCCCGCAGCAGCAGCGGGCTCGCGGTGACGACGACGGTCGTCCGGCCGTCCCGTCGCCGCGCCCCGGCGAGCCGGGAGGCAATCCGCTGCTCGGTGTGGGCGTCGACGGCGCTGGTCGGTTCCACCAGGACGAGGGTCTCGGCGTCGGTCAGGTAGGCACGGGCCAGGATGAGGCGCTGCCGCTGCCCTCCCGAGAAGCCCCGGCCCCGCTCGGTGACCTCGTGGTCGAGGCCCCCGTCGAGTCCGTCGAGGATGTCGAGGGCGCTGGCGGCTTCGAGGGCTCCGAGGATCCCGCCGTCGTCGTGCCGGCCGTGCGGGTCGAGCTGCCGGCGGAGGGGCCCGCTGAAGAGCTGCGGGCCCGCCTCGCTCACCACGATGCGCTCGCGGATGGCAGCGAGCGGAATGTGCCGCAGGTCGGCGGCGCCCCACCGGACGGTCGCCTCCTCGAGGGCGGCGTCCTCGAAGCGGCCGAGGCGGGTGACGGCGTTTGTCGCCTCCGCGGGGTCCTTCGAGACGACAGCGGTCAGCAGGCCGGGTTCGACGACGACGCCGGAGCGCTCGTCCACGAGGGCGGAGCCCGACGGCGGGGCGGGGACCGGCGTCGTGCTGTCGGCGACGTCCGCCCGGACCGCGAGCACGGCGAGGATCTTCCGTGCACCCACGTGGGCGCGGATGAAGCGCGCCACGGAATCGGCCGCCGCCCGGATGGGCGTCATGAGGAAGATCGAGAAGCCGTACAGCGCCACGAGCTGGCCGGGCGTGATGTCACCCGAGAGGACCAGGGACGCCCCGACCCACGTGAACACCACGCTGAAGGTGCCTGCGATGAAGACCTGGGACGCCTCGAGGTCCGCGAGGGAGTGCGCCACCCGGATGCCCGAGTCGCGTGTCTCCGCGGACCTGGCCCGGTAGCGGTCCACGAAGATGTGCTCGCCGCCGATGCCGCGCAGCACGCGCAGTCCGGCCACGGTGTCCGCGCCGACCGCTGTCATCCGGCCGGATGCCTCGCGCTGCTCACGCTGCCTCGCCTGCAGCGGCCGCACCACGAACAGGAGCAGTCCGCAGCACGCGGGGACGCCCGCGAGCACCACGACGCCGAGCACGGGGGAGGTCTGCCAGATGAGGGCCGTCACCACGAGCCATGCCGCGGTCGCGCCGGCGAGCCGTGTCAGGACCTCGTAGACCTCGCCGAGCCGGAAGGCGTCGGAGGCCGCCGTCGAGACCACCTCCCCGGTGGACAGGGCCGCAGGCAGCGCGTCGCCGGTCCTGCTGATCGTGTGGCCCACCAGGCGGACGGAGCGGAACGCGGCTTGCATCCAGTTGCTGACCCCCGCGCGGTGCGTGGCGGTGTCGGAGGCCGCCTGGACCACCATGAGGCCGAGCAGGGCGCCGGCCCACGCGACGAGCGCCGGGTAGTCCGCGCCGATCACGCCGTCGTCGATGGCCCTGCCGAGGACGAAGGGCATGACCGCCTGCGATGCCATCCACACGGTGCCGAGCAGGATCCCGGCGGCCAGCGTCGCCTTCTGGTGGCCCGCGAGCCACAGCAGGTAGCGCGCAGGCGAACGCAGATCCGGTGGACCGGTCAGGGGATAGGGATAGGAGCGCACGAGGACCAAGCGTAGACCGTATCCGGGCTCAGTGATAGAGATATCCCAATCAGTTTTTCCGGTCCCGCCCCGGGCCGTCCCGCGTGGGCGTCATTCGTTGTTCTACACGGGCACGAAGTACCTTTAAGTGGTGTTGAAGACCGCGCTCAAGCCTCGATGGATCCTTCTGCTGATCCTCGCGATGGTGATCGCCTCGGTCTTCGTGCTCCTCAGCCAGTGGCAGTTCAACTCCTCGCGGCAGGCCCCGCCGCCCGCGCCGAGCACCACCGAGGAGGTCCGGCCCCTGACCGACGTGCTCCAGCCCCTCACGCCCCTGTACGCCTCCGGCGCCGACCAGATGGTCTCGCTCGACGGCGATTTCCTGCCGGACACCCGCACCCTCGTCCAGGACCGCCTGCGCGACGGCGAGGAAGGACTCTGGGTGGTCCAGGCGTTCGCCGTCGACGGCGTGGCGACGCCGGCGGGCGACGCCGGGGAGAGTCCCGTGATCCCGATCGTGCTCGGCTGGCTGCCCGCGGCGGAGGATGCCACGTCCCTGCCCGAACAGGAGGGCCCGGCCGCCGTCGTCGGACGCCTCCTGCCACCCGAAGCGCCGCTGGTGCAGCGGCCCGTCGAGGGCCAGGTCCCCTCGCTGTCCACGGCCGAGCTCGCCACCCGGTGGGACGTGCGCGCCTACGCCGCCTTCGTGGTGGCGACGACGGTGACCGCCGGGGGAGCGGACGTGCCCTTCGCTGCCGGCATGGAGCCGGTGGTCGTCGGCCCGCAGCCGCAGGAAACCCCCATCAACTGGCTGAACATCTTCTACGCGATCGAGTGGTTCGTCTTCGCGGGCTTCGCGTTCTTCCTGTGGTGGCGGCTCGTCGCCGACGACCACCGCCGCTCGCTCGAGGACGCCGCCGACGCCGCTGATGACGCGGAGGCCCAGCCCGCGGCCGGCGTCGGATCCGACGGCAGGCCCGCAGCAAGCTCCGAGATGAGACCCGACACCGAAGGCGGAATGCACCGTGACTGAGCCAGCTCTCGACCCGACCACAGGAACGGGCCGTGCGCCCGCGAAGGGCAAGCCGAAGCGGCGGTTCGGCGGCACGCACGCGCAGATCCGCTCCGCCCTGAAGTTCTACAAGATCCTCGCGTACGCGACAGGTGTGATGCTCCTGCTCGTGGTCGTGGAGATGGTCGCCAAGTACGGGTTCGGGACGGAGATCGTGGCCGGCGGCGGCGCGCCCCTCCAGTTCCTGCCCGAAACGGTCGCTGCGACGGCCGGGGGGCTGAACCTCTCGACCACCGTGCTGATCGTCCACGGCTGGCTGTACGTGGTCTACCTCATCGCCGACTTCCGCCTCTGGCAGATCATGCGCTGGCCGTTCGGCCGCTTCATCCTGATCGCCCTCGGCGGCGTGGTGCCGCTGCTGTCGTTCATCGTCGAGAAGCGGATCCACCGGCAGGTGGAGGAGGACCTGGCGGCGCACCCTGAGGCCGCGCCCCGCTACTGAGCGGCTTCACAGAGGCCCGCTGATGCAGGCCGGTCCGCGCTCGCAGACTATTGTTGACGGGTGACTACCCCCGAGAACGGCTCCGAACACCGACCTGTCCTCGTCGTCGACTACGGCGCGCAGTACGCCCAGCTGATCGCGCGCCGGGTCCGCGAGGCCGACGTCTACTCCGAGATCGTGCCGCACACCCTGAGCACGCAGGAGATCCTCGCGAAGAACCCCGCGGCGATCATCCTCTCCGGCGGTCCGTCGAGCGTCTACGCCGAGGGTGCGCCGCGGGTCGAGGCCGACCTGTTCGAGGCCGGCGTGCCGGTCCTCGGCATCTGCTACGGCTTCCAGGCGATGGCGGACGTCCTCGGCGGCACCGTCGCCAGGACGGGCCTGCGGGAGTACGGCTCCACGGACGTGCGCTCAGACGGCGCGGCGCGCTCCATCCTCAGCGGGACCCCCGAGCACCAGACCGCGTGGATGAGCCACGGCGACAGCGTGCAGTCCGCCCCCGAGGGCTTCGATGTCCTCGCCAGCACCGCCGGCGCGCCCGTCGCAGCCTTCGCGAACGAGGAGAAGGGCCTCTACGGGGTGCAGTGGCACCCCGAGGTGAAGCACTCCCAGCACGGCCAGGCCGTCATCGAGAACTTCCTCTTCCGGGGCGCGCGCCTGGCCCCGAACTGGACCACCGGTAACATCCTCGAGGAGCAGGTGCAGCGCATCCGCGAGCAGGTCGGGGACGCCCGCGTGATCTGCGGGCTCTCCGGCGGGGTCGACTCCGCCGTGGCCGCCGCGCTCGTGCAGCGCGCCGTCGGCGACCAGCTCACGTGCGTGTTCGTCGACCACGGGCTGCTCCGCGAGGGCGAGGCCGAGCAGGTGGAACGCGACTTCGTCGCGGCGACGGGCGTCAGGCTGTACGTCGCCAACGAGCAGCGCCGATTCCTCGACGCGCTGGCCGGCGTCTCGGACCCCGAGACCAAGCGCAAGATCATCGGCCGCGAGTTCATCCGTGCCTTCGAGGAGGCGGAACGCGCCATCATGCGCGAGGCGGAGGCGGACGGCGAGTCCATCCGCTTCCTCGTCCAGGGCACGCTCTACCCCGACGTCGTCGAATCCGGCGGCGGCGAGGGCGCCTCGAACATCAAGAGCCACCACAACGTGGGCGGCCTGCCCGAGGACCTGCAGTTCGAACTCGTCGAGCCACTCAGGGCCCTCTTCAAGGACGAGGTGCGCGCCGTCGGCGCCCAGCTCGGCCTGCCGGCGGAGATCGTGGGCCGGCAGCCGTTCCCCGGCCCGGGGCTGGGCATCCGGATCGTCGGGGAGGTCACCGAGGAGCGGCTCGAACTGCTCCGCACAGCGGACGCGATCGCACGGGCCGAACTCACGGCGGCCGGACTCGACAACGAGGTCTGGCAGATGCCCGTGGTCCTGCTCGCGGACGTCCGCAGCGTGGGGGTGCAGGGCGACGGCCGCACCTACGGGCACCCGATCGTCCTGCGTCCGGTCTCGAGCGAGGACGCCATGACCGCGGACTGGTCACGCCTGCCGTACGACCTGCTCGCACGGATCTCGAACCGGATCACCAACGAGGTGGACGGCGTCAACCGCGTGGTGCTCGATGTGACGAGCAAGCCGCCCGGAACCATCGAATGGGAGTAGGCGGACTCCGGGGTGGGGATCGACCCACTCCGGGCCGCCCGGGCCGCGTTGCTATCCGCGGGGTCCGGACGCTTTTCGGATAGCTTGGAAGACATGCCCATCTGGTCGAAATCAGCACGTGACAATGCAGGGAAGAAGGCGGTCGTGCCGGAGCAGGACCAGCGGGACGCGGCAGGAGCGCCCGCGGAGCAGCCGCAGGAGGACCGGCAGGTCGCCGCCTCGGGACAGCAGCAGCCCGCGTCGTCGTCGCCGCAGCAGCCGGCGTCGCCCGAGGGCTCAGCAGCGCAGGACTTCCTCGAGCCCTGGCTCGACGGTCTCGGGCCGCAGGCCAGCGGGGACACCCTGCTCCACTTCCGGCCCTCCGCCGGCACCAGCATCGACCTGACCCACGCCCACCCCTCGGGCCTGGCGCAGCTCCTCGCCGGACGCCGGACGAGGCTGTCGACCCTCCTCCGCGACCCGGTGCAGTACAGCGCGGCGAAGGCCGCCGCCCGCGCCCTCCGCGCGAAGATCTTCGAACTCGGGACCGAACGCGGGATCGACGTCGGCTACCTGGCCGCAGGCACGGCGTCCTGGCGCTCCGTGGACGACTCCGGACGCTCGCAGACCCTCAACGCGCCCGTGCTCCTGACCGCCGTGTCCCTGACCGTCCACGCGTCGCAGGACGACTACGAGCTCCAGATCACCGAGCAGGCGAGCATGAACCCGGCACTGGTCCGGCACCTGCGGAACCAGCAGGGCCTCCAGGTCGACCCGGCGGGCATCGCTCGCCTGGCCTACGGGACAGCCCGGTTCGATCCGCATCCCGTCCTCGAGCGCATGCGCGCCCTCAGCGAGGGCGTGCGCGGCATGTCGGTGGAGCACCGCATCCTCGTGTCCACCTTCGCGGACCTCGCCGGGGTGAAGGGCGACCCGGCCCTGCGCCCCGAACACCCCGTGCTTGCGGCACTCCTGGCATCGGCGCAGGGCCAGGAGGCGGCCGCCCCGCTCACGACGGCGGCCGATGGCCTCTCGTTCCCGGCACCCGACGAGCGCGACCCGCAAGACGAGCTCCTGATCCTCGACGCGGACCGCGCCCAGCAGGAGGTCCTCGACCTCGCGTCCTCCGGCGTGAGCGTCGTCGTGGCCGCCCCGCCCGGGACGGGCCAGACCCAGACGGCGCTCAACCTCGCGGCCAGGTCGGCCGCCGCGGGCCGTCGCGTGATCATCGCCGCCGAGCGTCGTGGCACGCTCAATGAGTTCGTCCAGGACCTCGACGGCCTGGACCTCGGCTCCCTCGTGCTCCAGCTCGGCAGCCAGACCGGTCCCGCCCAGCTGCGCGAGTCCGTCATCCGGGCCCTGGTACGGAACGAGAAGGCGACCGAACCGTCGCTCGAGACCCTCCATTCCACGCTGACCGACCACCGGCACCAGCTCATCGAGCACGTGCGCAGCCTCCACGACGTGCGCAGCCGCTGGAGGTGCTCGCCCTACCAGGCGATGCAGTCCCTGGCCGGACTCACCGCGCTCGACCCGGCGCCGTCCACCACGGTGCGCCTCAAGCGCAGCGTCCTCGACTCCATCGCCGACCGCAGGGAGCTCACGGAGCGGCTCCAGCGGGCCGCCGAACTGGGCAGCTTCAGCAAGGCGTCGACCGAGAGCCCCTGGTACGGTGCGCAGCTGCTCAACCGCAAGGAGACCGAGCACGCGCACGGCCTCGCCGAGGAACTCGCCACCGGGATCCCCGAGCTGCGCGGCGAGGTACAGCGCGTCGCGGAGCATTCGCACATCACCCTGGGCGACAGCTTCAGGGAGTGGGGGGAGCAGCTCGAGCTGCTCCTCGCCGTGCGGGGCAGCCTCGACAAGTTCACGCCCGACATCTTCGACCGCCCGGTGACGGACCTGATCTCGGCCACCGCGCCGTCGTCGTGGCGGAAGGAACGCGACATCGAGATGAGCTCGATGACACGCTCCCGCCTGCGGCGCGTCGCCAAGGAGTACATCCGGCCCGGCGTCCACATCTCCGACCTCCACAGCTCGCTGCTCGAGGTGCAGCAGCAGCGCACGCTGTGGACGCGCTACGCCCTCACCGAGCGGCACCCCTCCGTGCCGACCGGGCTGGCCGAGATCCATGCCTCCTACCGTGCCGTCGAGGGACGCCTCGCGGAGCTCACCGCGACCCTCCGGCCCACGGCGGAGCACCCGGACCTCGCCGGACTGCCCCTGGACGCCCTGGAGGCCCTGCTGCGCGACCTCGCTGCGGACAAGGACACGCTGGAGACGCTCCCCGAGCGCACGCTGCTCCTGGACGAGATGCGCGAGCAGGGTCTCGCGGAGCTGCTCACCGACCTCGCAGCCCGCGAGGTGCCCGCCGACCGCGTAGGCGCCGAGCTCGAGCTCGCGTGGTGGCAGTCCGCCCTCGAGGCCATGATCAGCGGGGACGACTACGTCGCGATGTCCGACGGCGCGAGTCTCCGCAAGCTCGAGGCGGAGTACCGGCTCGCCGACAACGCGCACATCGCCTCGGGACCCGCCCGGGTCCGCTGGATCCTCGCCGAACGCTGGCGGGCCGCGGTCGAGAGCCACCCCGAGGACGCCGGGAGGCTGCGCCAGGAGCTGAAGGACGGCACCCTGACACTGGAGGTCTTCGCGGCCCTCCACCGCGACCTCGTGGCGGCGCTGCTGCCCGTCTGGGCCGTGAGTCCGCTGACCATCAGGGGCGCAGTGCCGGGGGACTACCGGTTCGACACCGCCGTCATCCTCGACGGCGAGTCGATGTCCCTGCAGAGCGCGGTGCCCTGCGTGGCGCGTTCCTCGCAGGTCGTGGTCTTCGGTGACGACCGCCTCGCCGCCCCCACCCGCTTCAGCATCGAGGTGCAGTCCGCCGACCGCGCCTCCGCCCTCGAACCCCTGCCCAGCGCCTTCGACGCCCTGCGCTCCGTCCTGCCCGTGCGCGGACTGACCGAGGTGTACCGCGGGGTGGACCGTGGCCTGGGGACCTGCCTCAGCGACTCGTTCTACGACGGCAAGCTCACCCGCCTGCCGCAGGCCTCCGAGGTCACCGGGGAGGGCCGCGGGCTCGTGGTCGAATACCTGCCGAACGGCACGGGCATGCCGAGCTCCGAGCACGACGGCGTGGAGAGCGTCGATGTCGAGGTCAACCGCGTCGTCGAACTGGTCTTCGAGCACATCCGCCACCGTCCGAGCTCCTCCCTCGCCGTCGTCACCGCGAGCTCCCGGCATGCCGCCCGGGTCGGGGAAGCCATCCGGCTGCAGATGGCCGAGTTCCCGTGGGCCGCGGAGTTCTTCATCCCGGGCCGGGAGTCCTTCCGTGTGGTTCCGGTCGAACGCGCCGGCGGCCTCGTCCGTGACGACATCATCTTCTCCCTCGGCTACGGCCGGACCCCCCACGGGCGTGCCCTGCACTCCTTCGGTCCGCTGTCCGGCCCCGACGGGCGCCGCAACTTCGTGATGGCGATGACGCGCGCGCGCCGGCTGCAGCACGTGCTCACGTGCTTCGAGCCCTCCGACCTCGACCCGGAGCGCCTCACCGCCGGTGCCCTGGACTTCTTCGAGCTGCTCCAGCGCGAACTCGGCGGCGACGCCGGGCAGGTCACGCCGGTGTCCGGGAGCAATGAGGACCCGCTCGTCGCGGACCTCGTGGACCGGCTGCGGCACCGCGGTGCCGAGGTCTGGGACCACTACGCGGGTGTCCTCGACATCGTCGCGGTGCGGCCCGCCGATCTCCGCGCGGACGGGAGTGCCGCCGCCGCGCAGGACGAACGCCCGGCCCCCCTCGCGATCGAATCGGACGGGACCGGCCGCTACAGGTCCATGTCGGTGCGCGAGCGCAGCAGGCTCCGGCCCCAGATCCTCGAGCGCATGGGGTGGCGCTACATGCCGCTGTGGACCATCGAGGTCTTCACGGACCCGGATGGCTGTGCGGAGCGCGCGTCGGCCCTCATCGGGCTGCCGCCCCGCGGGTCCGCGGACCAGCCGAACTGACGGAAGGACCCGCACAGGATGAGCCACGACGGACAGGACCCGGAACGCGCCGTCAGCGCGGGCCAGGATCCCCGGATCGACCCGGCGCCCGCCCCCGTCCTCCCTGCGACTGCCGGGGAGGACGACCCCAGGTCGTGGGGGGACACCTCGGACGATCATGACGCATGGCTCAGGGAGCAGCGGCCCCCGCACTGGGGCTGAACCCCGGTGCGACCGGAGGGGGACGTCGCGGCGCCGCGGGCGCCGGCCCGTCCTCATGAGCCGTTCGTGAGGACGAGGTGGACGTCCCCGGAGCTGGGCGCCCCGGCGAGCGTCGCGGCGTCCTCCGGACGCGCGGCGACGACGACGAGCCCGCCGTCGTCCCCCGCGCCCGGCCAGGTGCCGCTGCCGGCGTCCGGCGCGGTCCACAGGACGGCGACCGACCGGGCGAGGACCGTCGAGTCGCCCGCGACGTCGTACCCGTTGCCGGTGCTGAGGATGACGTCCACCCGCTGACCCGGGGCCAGGAGCTGGACCGTGGCGGCGTCGGCCGGACGGAGCGGCACCGCGACGGTGCCGGGCGCCATCCCGGTCAGCAGGCCGTCGCCGACGAAGGCCGTCGCGGCGAGCGGGAAGCCTTCCGGCAGGGGAGTGGCCAGCTGCCGGCCCACCACCTCGTCGGCGTGCTGGAAGGTACCGGCGGCGACGGCCTGGTCGGGGATTCGGACGATCGACACATCGGCATCCGTCAGGACGGTCCCGACGGCGAGGTCGTGGGCGGCACTGACGACCGCCGTCGTCGGATGGTCCTCTCCCACGACCGCCTCGACGGCGACGCCGGCGGCAGCGCACAGGAGAAGGCAGGCCAGGAGCCTCCTGCGGCGGTGCACCAGGCGGTGGAGGCGGTGCCGGAGGGACGCGCCCCGGGGGCGGCGGACGGTGTGCATGGACCGACGCTAGGCGGGCGGTGAACCGCCCGCGAGGCCGTGGTGCCGCTATGTGGACATCAGTCGACGCCGGCGACGCGCGCCCGGCGTCGCACGACGGTCAGGAGGCGGCGCGGTCTGCTCCCGCCGCGGCCGGGGTGGCCGACGCGGTGGAGGAGGAGCCCGTCGATGCGCCGGCGGTGCTGGACGCACCGGAGGTCTCCGAGGACCCCGACGACGGCGACGCGGGAGCGGTCTTCGCGTCCGTGCTCGACTTCGTGTCACGGGAGTCGTTGCGGTAGAAGCCCGAGCCCTTGAAGACCACGCCCACGCTGTTGAACTTCTTCCGCAGGGCGCCGTCGCAGACGGGGCAGACGGTCAGCGAGTCGTCGGAGAAGGACTGCTGGATGTCGAAGGTGTGGCCGCAGTCCTTGCAGGCGTAGGCGTACATGGGCATGGAGATCCTCCTGGACAGGCTTCGTGGTCCCCGGCCGGCACGCTTCCAGTGACGACTGTTGGCACTCTCCGGGGTCGAGTGCCAGTCTACACCGGGGGCCGGCGTGCCTCGAAGCCCAGCAGCCCGTCCGCGGTGAAGGTGCCCTGGAGGGGTTGGTCACAGGGCTCGACCGGGACGGCGCCCGCGGGCAGGATCTCGGAGCGGTAGACCGCGCCCAGTCGGGGAACGGCGCCGGGCCGCCCGAGCGGATGCCGGGCGAGGAACCGGTCGTAGTAGCCGCCGCCCTGGCCGATCCGGTGACCGGAGCGGTCCACGGCCAGGGCGGGCACGAGGACGAGGGCGACGTCCTGGAGCTCCTCGAACGACCGCCGCGCGCCCACGGGCTCGAACACCGGGGCGCGCACGGAGCGCTCGAGCGCGACGCCGGGTGCCCAGGTTGTCCAGGACAGCTGGTATCCGCGCTCGCAGACGGGCACGACCACCCCGAAGCCCAGGCGGTGCAGTTCCCCGAGCAGCGGTGCGGTGCCCGGCTCAGGGTCGACGCCGAGGTAGGCGGCGATCGTGGCGTGGCGGGACGGCGTGCCCCCGGTCGGGGCGGTGGTCCTCTCGAGATACTGCGTCACGGAGCGGGCGAGGGCCCGCGACTGGTCCTGCCGGTCGAGCGGATCCAGGGCGGCACGCGCCTCTCGGAGCGACCGGCGCAGCCGGGCCTTGTCCGCGGCGGCATCCGTGGCGGGTTCGGTATCACGAGCAGAAGGCGTCATTCCACCATTGTGCAGAGCTCGCGGGAAGAGGGGGACCGTTATGTAATGTGGTGCCCATGACTTTGCGATCACGTGTGACTAAGGCCGTCATCCCCGCGGCCGGGCTGGGAACCCGCTTTCTTCCCGCAACCAAGGCGATGCCGAAGGAGATGCTCCCGGTCGTCGACAAGCCCGCGATCCAGTACGTGGTGCAGGAGGCCGTGGACGCCGGACTGTCCGACGTCCTGATGATCACCGGGCGCAACAAGCGTGCTCTCGAGGACCACTTCGACCGCGTCCCCTTCATCGAGCAGACCCTCGAGGACAAGGGCGACCACGACAAGCTCGCCGCCGTGCGGCGCCCCTCGGAGCTCGGGGACATCCACTACCTGCGCCAGGGCGACCCGAAGGGCCTCGGCCATGCCGTGCTGCGCGCCAAGCTGCACGTCAACAACGAGCCGTTCGCCGTCCTGCTCGGTGACGACCTGATCGACGAGCGCGACCCCCTGCTGACCACCATGATCGAGGTGCAGGCGAAGACCGGTGGATCCGTCGTCGCCCTGATCGAGGTGGATCCCCAGCAGATCAGCGCCTACGGCTGTGCGGACATCACCGAGATCGAGGGTGAAGGCCACGTCCGTGTGAACCACCTCGTCGAGAAGCCGGCCGTCGAGGACGCGCCGTCGAACCTCGCCGTGATCGGCCGCTATGTCCTGCACCCCCGTGTGTTCGACGTACTCGAGACCACCGCGCCGGGCCGCGGCGGCGAGATCCAGCTGACCGACGCCCTGCAGACCCTCGCCAGTGCCGAGGGCGAGGGGTCCGGCGTGTACGGAGTCGTCTTCCGCGGACGCCGCTACGACACGGGTGACAAGCTGAGCTACCTGAAGGCCGTGGTGACCCTCGCGTCGGAGCGTGAAGACCTCGGTCCGGACCTCCGTGCCTGGATCAAGGACTTCAGCAAGAACATCCCGGAGTAGTCCGCCGTGTGGTCGGCAACCAGCTGGCCCGTGAACCTCAGGACCGGATCGCTGGTCCTGAGGCCCATCCGCCACAGGGACAAGGCAGCCTGGACGGCGTTGCGGCACCGCAACGCCGCCTGGCTCGCGCCCTGGGAGGCCTCCAACCCGGACCCGGAGGGCTTCCTGCCCACCTACCACCAGATGGTGCGCTCCCTGACGTCCCAGGCGCGGGCCGGGGCCGCGCTGCCGTTCCTCATCACGGAGCAGCAGCCCGGGTCCCGGGATGCACGCCTCGTGGGACAGCTGACGGTATCGGGCATCACGTGGGGCTCCGCGATGACGGCGACCCTCGGCTACTGGGTCGACGCCGACCGGGCCGGCCGGGGGATCGCGCCGACGGCGGTCGCGCTGGCGACCGACTACTGCTTCCGGGATCTCGGCCTCCACCGGATGGAGATCAACATCCGGCCCGAGAACCGGGCGAGCCTGCGCGTCGTGGAGAAGCTGCAGTTCCGCGACGAGGGCCTCCGCCCGCGCTACCTGCATATCGCGGGACAGTGGGCGGACCACAGGAGTTTCGCGCTGACCGCCGAGGATGTGCCACGGGGTCTGCTCGGCCCCTGGCTCGAGAACCGGGAGGCACCGCGGGAGTGAGCGCGGCACTGGATGCCGCCGGAGGCATATCAGCCGCCGACACACCGGCCCCAATGCGGGGGGCGGGCAGCAAGTGCTTCTACGGTTCTGAGTGTGGTCTTCTCTCTGGATAGCTCGTTGGTGCTCGCAGCAATCGTCGGCATGTGGCTGGTGTGGGTAGCACCGTTCCTCCTCGGCAGGACCACTCCGGCCCTCGCCGGGACCAGACGCCCAACGCTGAAGACCGGGACCCGTCGTCCCGGGGGGAGCATGATGACGATGACCGCGCCGCAGGACGATGCACGCCACCCGGAGACCACCCGGGACGCGCCCGGGACGAGGCCGGGCACGGCCGTGGTCCGGGCCGGCACCACGACGGCGTCCGGCCAGCAGTCCTTTACCCCGCGATGGGGACGCATCGCCGTCGCCCTGGCCGGTCTCCTGTGCCTCATCGGCACCGTCGTCACCCTCGTGCTCGGCGCGATCGGCTTCGTGTCCCTCCTCGTCCCGCTGGCATGCCTCGGCGGGACGGTCGCATCCGTCGCCGCGCTGAGGCTGCTCGCCGTCCGCGCCCGGCGGGACCGCGTGAACCGTGCATTCGCCGAAGCGATGGCACCTGTCCGGGGCCCCGCGCCCGAGGACGCCCCTCGGGCGGCCCCGATGCACCCGCAGACCCCCGCCGCGCCCCCGCGACCGACCCTCCTGTTCGACGCCCAGCAGACCCCCGCCCGCCCCCTCACCGCGATGGAGCGGCGGACAGCCGCGCTCGCCGGTGCCCACGGCTCATCCGCCGTGGAGGTCCGTCAGGCGGGACCGGTCGTGGCTGCACCCGCCGCGGTGCCGACCGAGCCCACGCTCGCCGCCCCGGCGCAGGGGTCCACGGCGTGGGCTCCGGTCGAGGTACCGCGTCCCACGTATGTCGATGCCGCGAAGGCCGAACGCCAGGCCCCCGCGCCCCTCGATCTGCCCGAGGCCCCGAAGGCCGTATCCAGGACGCCCATCAAGGCGTCGGAGGCCGCAGCCCGCGTCGCCGCGAGCACGGCCGGGACCACGGACACCGCTGACACCACGGTGACAACGGACGACGCCGCCCCCGCGACGGGTCGCATCAACCTCGACGACGTGCTGCAGCGTCGGCGCGCCTGACGGACCCGGCATGACACCGGCAGCGACCCCGGACCTGCGCGCGTAGCGTCCGGCCGGGATCGCATGAGGGCACGGGACATCCACGTCACCCGGGAGCAGGAAGCCATCGCACTCCTGGGCTCGGACGCGCCCGAGGACTTCCTGCGGCGCGTCCTCGCCGCCGCCGGATGGGAGCTCGGCACCTGGCAGCTCGCGTCCCTGCACCACCGGCCGGGGGCCGGGGC
Organism: Arthrobacter sp. CAN_A2; assembly: GCF_015752045.1. NCBI lineage: Bacteria > Bacillati > Actinomycetota > Actinomycetes > Micrococcales > Micrococcaceae > Arthrobacter > Arthrobacter sp. CAN_A2. The sequence goes on along the minus strand of NZ_JADOUS010000001.1, from coordinate 455,943 downwards.
GACGGGCGTCTTCTCCGTCGAGGTCACCACCCCGGACGGCGGCATGCCCGGCAACGGCCCCGGGGCGCCTCCCGGGCCCGCGCCCACCCACGCCTGCATCACCTCCTGCCCGCTCCCGCATCCTCCCGGCGGAGTCACCGTGTTCCACCGGCGCGGCGTCGGGACCCTCTCGGCGTGGGTGCACCCCGACGATCCGCTCCTGCCGGGGCTCCCCTCGGCACTCGACCCCGACGCGGTCACGCGGTTCGCCTTCGGGAACGGGTACGGGGCCGGGGCGACACGGGTGGAGCTCAGGAGCTACCGGCCGCTACGTCGTGCCGTGGTGCTGGCACGTAACGGGGATGAGCGACGCTATCTCAAGGTGCTCCGGCAGCACGCGGCGGGGCCGCTCGCCGAGCGGCACCGGATGCTGCGGGCGGCCGGCGTCCCCGCTCCCGCCCTCGCCGCCGGACCGGTGCGGGACGTCGTCGCCATGCACGCGGCTCCCGGCACCCCGCTCGCGGAACTCCTCATGCGCGACGGCGCGGCCGGCGTCGAACCCGATGCGCTGCTGCGGGTCCTCGCCTCGCTGCCGACCGAGGTCCTCTCGCTCCCGGCGCGCCCGCCGTGGGCGTCCAGGGTCCGGGACTACGGGGAGGGCGCCGTAGCGGCGCTGCCGAAGGAGGCCGATCGCATCCGCCGCCTCGCTGCGGCCATCGACGCCGTCGTCCGCGCCAGCGACGGCGGCCCCGTCGTGCCGACGCACGGCGACTTCTACGAGGGGAACCTCCTGATCGAGGATGGGGCGGTGTCCGGGCTCCTGGACGTCGACGCGCTGGGGCCTGGCCACCTCGTGGACGACCTCGCCTGCTTCCTGGGGCACCTCGCCGTCCTGCCCGCGCTGCACACCGGATACGCGCAGGTGCCGGAGGCGCTGCGGCGCTTCCTGGCGGCCTTCGACCGCCGCGTCGACCCCGTGGCCCTCAGGAGCCGTGCGGCCGCCGTCAGCCTCACCCTCGTCGCGGGAGCACGACGCCGTGCGGATGGCAGCGAGGGCGCAGCGGCCGGGGACGACGGCACGCCCGAGGCGGTGTCGCGGCTGGAGGTGGCCGAGCAGTTCCTGGCCGGGGCGCAGCAACTCCGTGTCGCGCCCCGCCGGCGCCGGACTTAGCGTCCCGGAGGGGTCCTCAGGCGGACGCCGGGACGCCGACCCGGGTATCCATCTGCAGGACCGGTGTCCCGTCCTCCTCGGAGAGTTCGAGCCGGACGGTGACGTCCACGCCGGCCAGTGAGGTCAGGTGGGTGCCGCCGCAGGGGATCTCGGCGCGTTCCCCGGGCAGGTCGCAGACCCAGCGGCGCCGGTCGGTGAGTCCGCCGCCGTCGGTCCCGATGCTGATGGGGGCGCCGGTGGCCGTCCATCCGGCGAGCGTGGCATTCACCGCTGCGGCCGTGGCCCCGGCGTCGAGGTCCTCGAGGGAGAAGCCCTTCCTGCGCAGGGATCTGCCGAGGCGGTACCGGTCGACGGACGCGAACTCGCTGATCACCGTCGTGTCGATCGCCAGCGCGTCGAAATTCGGTGCGCCGAGGGCGTCGGCCGCCACGTCTTTCTTCCAGCGGCCGGCCAGCGCCCGGTTCAGGGCCAGTGAGGCGAGGTGGCACCCGGTGTGTCCGGCGGACACGGCGGCTCGCTGGGCGGCCTCGACCCGGACGACGGCGTCGTCGCCCTCCGCCGGACCGTCACCCTCCGCCCCGTCGATCAGATGGACGACGACGAACGCCCACCCCTCGGTGCCCTTGCGGACGGGTGAATCCGCACCGAGGTACAGGCTGGTGCCGTCGGTCGCTCCGACGACGCAGTCGGTCACGGCCCAGCTGCGGTCAGCGACCTCGAGCACGCCGCGGTCCGCGCCCTGGTCCGGCCAGGCATGGTCCACCGGGTGGAAGGCGGTGGTGTCGAGCAGGACCGCGTGTCGGCCGCCGCGTTGTTCCACGTGCAGGATCCGGGAGGCCGCTTCGGTGGCCCCGGAGGGGTAGGTGACGCGGGTGTCGGTGGTGGGCAGGGTCATCGGGGTCTCCTCGACGTGGTTCGTGCTCGGGCGCCACGTCGCTCAGGCGTCCGCGGGACGCTGGGCGAGGCGCTCGAGCAGGGGCTCGGTGCGGTAGGGGATGTGCTCGTGCAGGGCGAGGACGGTCTCGGTGCGGATGACGCCCTTGATCCTCAGGACGGACCGCAGCGCGGACTGCAGGTTGTGGGTGTCGGTGGCGGTGACCCTGCACCAGACGTCGCCCCGCCCCGAGATCTCGTGCACCTCGAGGACCTGGTGCAGGGTGCGGAGACCGGCGATGACGCCGTCGAGCTCGCGGTGGGACACCTCGAGGGTGACGAACGCGACGACGTCGTAGCCGAGCGCCTCCAGATCGAGTTCACGCCCGCTGCGGCGCAGCGTGCCGGTCCGCAGGAGCCTGCGGATGCGGCTCTGCGCCGTGTTGCGGGCCACACCGAGCAGCTCACCCAGTTCGCTCACCTGCGCCCGGGGATCCCTCACGAGCTCGAGCAGCAGTCGCAGATCGAGGTTGTCCAGCTTGCTCACGACGCTCACTTCCCATCAGTCGGTCTCCGCTGTGTTGCGCACCGCGCTCAAATATCAGAGCTGCAACGGAGCACCGCGGTCAATCCGCCCCATCCTATAGGGGGCCGTGCATGAGCGTGCCAGGAAGCGCCCGCTCCGGGCGCACGAGAGGACAAGGGGTGGGATGAGCGTCATCGACGAGCTGCGGATGAGGCCTGCGGCGGCGGTCGGGGCACGGCGGTGGGACGCGTCGCTCGCTGTCCGGCTCGTGCTGGCCGTGACCGTGATCTCGACCCTCCTGATCGGCGCCAACCTGGCCACCCCGCTCTACCCGCTCATCCAGGCCGAGCTCGGCCTGTCCCCCTTCGCCGTCACGGTCGCCTTCGCGTCCTACGTCGTGGCCCTGATCGGCGGGCTGGTCCACGCCGGCCACTGGTCGGACCACATCGGACGGCGGGCCGCACTCGTCCTCGCCGTCATCCTCGGGCTCGCCGGCGCCGCGCTCTTTGCCATCGCCACCTCGCTGCCGATGCTCGCCGCCGGACGCATGCTCCAGGGCGGGGCCGTCGCCCTGGCGACGGGCGCCAGTGCTGCCGCGCTCCGCGACCTGCTGCCGGCCCGCCCGGACTGGGCCTCCCGGTTCACGCTCATGGCCTCGGCCGGCGGGGTCGCTGCCGGCCCGGTGATCGGTGGACTGCTTTCACTCCTGCCCTCGCCCACGAGGACCCCGTTCGTCGTGTACCTCGTGGCGCTCGCAAGCCTCCTGATCCCGCTGGTGCTGCTCCGCGCGCGCCCGGCGATCAAGCCCGTAGCGGCCGGGAAGCCCCTGGCCGTCCTGCGGCCGCGCAGGCCGGCCGTGTCGAGGGAGGCGCGCCGCTCCTTCTGGACGGCGTCGTCCGTCGGGTTCCTGAGCTTCGCGGTGTTCGGGTTCACCCTCAGCCTCGCGCCCACCTGGTTCGCGGGCATCGCCGGGACGACCTCCCGTCCGCTGATCGGCCTCCTCGCCGCGCTCGTGCTCGGCTCCTCCGCCGTCAGCCAGCTGGTCTCGCCGCGCGGACGGTTCGTGGTCCCCGCGGGACTCGCCGGGATGGCGGTGGGCGTGGGCCTCCTGCCCGTCGCACAGCAGACCGGCAGCCTCCCCCTGCTCATCGGGGCGTGCGTCGTCGCCGGGTTCGGCCAGGGCATGGCCTTCCGGGTGGTCTTCAACGAGGTATCCGTGAAGGTCGACCCGGCCCTGCACGCGCAGACGGTCAGCGCCGTCTACGTCATCACCTACCTCGGCAGCGCCGTCCCGGTCCTCGGCCTCGGCGCTGCCGCGGGCACCTGGGGCCTGAACGCCTCGGTCACCGTCTTCGCGCTGGCGATCTGCGCGGTCTGCGCCCTCCTCGCCGCGGGCTCGCTGGTCCTCCGGTCCAGGGCTCCGCGCTGACCCTGCCGGCCCCACTGACCCTGCCGGCCCCGGCGGCCTCGTCCCGGCCTGTTTGTAGGCTGTAGGCATGTCCGAGACCCCCGCGCCACCCGTTCAGCCCCCGTCCACCACCGGCGGGGGTCCGGGCACGGGCACCGATTCCGCGCCGCTCGTCGTCGGCCTCGACATCGGTGGCTCCAAGACGCACGGCGCGCTCTGGCGCGGCGAGCGGCTCGTCGCCGAGGCGAAGGCGGGAAGTGCCAACGTCCAGAACGTCACCACGGAGACCGCCGCCCGCAGCCTGGGCAAGCTGTTCCACGCACTCCTGGAGGGCGCTGACGCGGGCGCAATCGCGCGGGTCGTCGCAGGCTCCGGCGGGGTGGACACGGCCGCGGACGCCGACCGCCTCCGCGCACTGATCGCACCCCACGCGCCGCACGCCGTCATCGAGGTGGTCCACGACACCCGCCTCATCCTCGCGGCGGGAGGGGCCCACGCGGGCATCGCCGTCATCGCCGGTACCGGCTCCGTGGCCTGGGGCGTCACCCGTGACGGCCGGCAGGCACGCTCCGGGGGCTGGGGCTACCTCCTCGGTGACGAGGGCAGCGGGTACTGGGTGGCCCGTGAGGCGGTCCGCCGGGCCCTGCACCGGCACGACGTCGGGCAGGCCCCCGACGCCCTCGACACCGCGGTGCTCGCCCTCAACGGCGTCGCCACCCCCACCGAACTCATCGGCATGTTCCACTCGGGCGCCGGGCGCACCTACTGGGCGGCGCAGTCCCGTGCGGTGTTCGACGCCGCACGGGACGGCGACCACGACGCCGCGGCCATCCTCGACCGCGTGGCCACCGACCTCGCGCGCCTCGTGCTCGACGTCGCCTCCGTGATCGGGGTGCCAGGACCCGTGGTGCTGGGCGGCGGGCTCGCGATGCATCAGCCGGCACTGCAGGAGCGCCTCCGGACGCGGCTCGCGGAGGAGGGCATCACCGACCTCGTGGTCCTCGACGAGGACCCCGTGATGGGTGTCCGGTTCCTCGTGTGACGCAGGCATCACCAACCCGCGGTGTTGTCTGCTCCGAAGGCATGGTTAGACTCAGAACCTTCGACAGCTTGAACTGACCCGCTGCGCGCCTTGTGCAGCGACCTACCAGACGGCAAGCAGGAACCGCATGGGTGCGGTCCGTGGGCGCAGCCCGGCCGAGAAGCTCCTGCCACGAAAGGCACAGCTGCCATGACACCCCCCGAGCAGGCCGGCACCCGGCACCAGATCGAATTCCGCGGCGTCACCAAGACGTACGACGGCGGCCGCCCCGCGGTGGACGACCTCACCATGGACATCGAGCGCGGGAAGATCACCGTCTTCGTCGGACCCTCGGGCTGCGGCAAGACGACCTCCCTGCGCATGATCAACCGCATGGTCGAGCCGACGTCGGGCCTGATCCTGGTGGACGGCCAGGACGTCTCCCAGCAGAAGGCCTCCGAGCTGCGGCGCTCCATGGGGTACGTCATGCAGTCCTCGGGCCTCCTGCCGCACCGGTCCGTGCTCGACAACATCGCGACGGTCCCGCGCCTCAACGGCGTCCGGAAGGCCGAGGCCCGGGCACGCGCGAAGGAGCTCCTCGCCGTCGTCGGCCTCGCGCCCGAGCTGGGCGGGCGGTACCCCGGGCAGCTCTCCGGCGGGCAGCAGCAGCGCGTCGGCGTCGCACGGGCGCTCGCGGCCGATCCTCCCATCCTCCTCATGGACGAGCCCTTCAGCGCCGTCGACCCCGTGGTCCGCGCCGAACTGCAGGAGGAGCTGCTGCGCCTGCAGCGGGACCTCGCCAAGACCATCGTCTTCGTCACCCACGACATCGACGAGGCGACCGTCCTCGGCGACAAGGTGGCCGTCTTCGCCGTCGGCGGACGCCTCGCGCAGTACGCAGCCCCCGAGGAGATCCTCCGCGCCCCCGTCGACGACTTCGTGGCCGGGTTCGTAGGGCGCGACCGCGGCTTCCGCCACCTCTCCTTCCAGCCTGGCGCGGGCGTCACCGTCCATCCTGTGGAGACCATCGAGGCCGATCAGCTCGCCGATCCGACCGTGTCGGTGCGCTCGCCGTGGACGCTGCTGGTCGACGCCGACGGACGCCCGCACGGGTGGGTGCCGCAGGCCACCCGCGACAGCATCGCCCGGCAGGCCGACGCCGTCCCCGGGGGATCCCTCTACACGCGCGGCGACACCCTGCGGCGGGCGCTCGACGCCGCGCTCTCGTCGCCGTCGGGCCTGGGCGTGACGGTCGACGACGACGGCCGTGCGGTCGGCGTCGTCCATGCGGCCGAGGTCTTCGAGCTCATCGAGGCCGCCCGGCTCGACCGGGGCCGCGCCGACCACAACACGGCGGTCTAGCCATGGACTGGTTCCTCGCAAACCTCGACTTCGTCTGGCTGCACACGCGCCTGCACCTCTTCCAGGCCATCGTGCCACTGCTCCTCGGGCTGCTCGCCGCGGTGCCGTTCGCGCAGCTCGCACGGCTCAACCCCGTCGTCGGATCGATCCTGCTCACCGGGTCCTCGATCCTCTACACGATCCCGTCCCTGGCGATGTTCGTGTTCCTGCCCGTGGTGCTGGGCACCCGGGTCATCGACCCGGTCAACGTCATCGTGGCCCTCGCGATCTACGCCTTCTCGCTGCTCGTGCGGTCCACGCTCGACGCGCTGAACTCGATCGACGACGGCGTCCGGCAGGCAGCCGTCGCCGTGGGCTACACGCCTGTCCGCCGGTTCCTGACCGTGGACCTCCCGCTCTCGCTGCCCGTGCTCTTCGCCGGGCTGCGCGTCGTCTCCGTCACCAACATCTCGCTCGTCAGCGTCGGCGCGCTGATCGGCGTGCCGAGCCTCGGGACGCTGTTCACGGACGGCCTGTTCCGGTCCTTCCCGACCGAGATCGCCGTCGGGATCATCATCATCCTGCTGCTCGCGCTGGTGATGGACCTCCTGCTCGTGCTCGCGGAGCGGCTCCTGACGCCGTGGACGCGGAAGGTCTCGGCCGGCGGTGCACCGGACGCGGAGATCGTGGCCCTCGAGGCGAAAGTTGCGGGTGCCTGATGGACTACACGAGTGACAACCTCTTCGTGCAGATGTGGGAGTGGCTGACCGCGCCCGCCAACTGGGAGGGTGAGCGCGGCATCCCGGTGCGCGTCGTCGAGCACCTCGGCTACACCAGCCTGACGATGCTCATCGCCCTCGTGATCGCCGTCCCGATCGGCCTCTACGTGGGCCATACCGGGCGCGGACGCATCGTGATCGTCTCGGGCGTGGGCATCCTCCGCGCCCTGCCGACGCTCGGCCTGGTCTTCCTGTTCGTCCTGCTCGCCGGCCTCGGCCTCATGCCGCCCATCTGGGCGCTCGTGCTGCTCGCCGTACCGCCCCTGCTCAGCGGCATCTACGCCGGGATCTCCTCGGTGGACCGCACGGTGGTGGACGCCGCGCGGAGCATGGGCATGGGGGAACGGCAGATCCTGCTGCGGGTCGAGGTGCCCAACGGGCTCCCGGTGATCCTCGGGGGAGTGCGCGCGGCCCTGCTGCAGGTCATCGCGACCGTCGCCGTCGTCGCCTTCATCAACCTCGGCGGGCTCGGGGTCTACCTCGTCGAGGGGACACAGCTCGCCGACTACGGGCGTCTCTTCGGCGGCGCCGTGGTCATCACGGTCCTGGCGATCGCCGTCGATCTGCTCATGGGACTGCTGCAGAGAATCGTCATCTCACCCGGACTCCGGACCTCGGATCGGGTGAGGGCTCAAGGATCTGGCCGGCAGAAGGCCGTCGCCAGTGCACAAGGAGGAACAACATGAAGAACCTGTCAGCACAACGCGCCGGACGGCGCGCTTTGATGGGACTGGCTGGCGGCCTGACGGCCGCGCTGGCGTTGACTGCCTGCGGTGCCAACAGCGACCCCCAGGGTGAGACACAGGACACGGCCGCTGCGGACGGCGGCTCCGTCGTCGTCGGTTCGGCCGACTTCCCCGAGAGCCAGATCGTCGCCGAGATCTACGCGGGAGCGCTCAACGCCGCCGGTGTCGAGGCCACGACCAAGCTCAACATCGGCTCGCGGGAGATCTACTACACCGCACTGGAGGACGGGTCGGTCGACATCATCCCGGACTACAGCGGCAACCTGCTGCTCTTCGCCGACCCGGAGGCGACCGCCGAGTCCGCCGAGGACATCTTCGCCGCCCTCCCGGACGCCCTGTCCGCGAAGTCGCCCGACGTGAACCTCTCGGTGCTGGAACCCTCGGAGGCGGAGAGCAAGGACGCCCTCGTGGTGACCGCGGCGACCGCCGAGAAGTACAGCCTCAGCTCGATCGAGGACCTCGCGAAGGTGTGCGGTGAGATCGTCATCGGCGCGCCCAGCACGTTCCAGGAGCGCGCCTACGGCCTGCCCGGCCTCAAGGCGAAGTACGACTGCGAGCCCGGCGGGTTCGAGGCCATCAACGACGGCGGTGGGGACATCACCCTGCAGGCCCTCCTGAACGACGACGTGCAGGCGGCGGACATCTACACGACGACGCCGTCGATCGACGACAACGATCTCGTGGTCCTCGAGGACCCGGAGAACAACTTCATCGCGCAGCAGGTCCTTCCGCTCATCAACACCGACACGGTGAACGAGGAGGCGCAGAACGTCCTCAACGAGGTGTCGGCCCAGCTGACCACGGATGACCTGCTGTCCCTGAACCGCGAGGTCAGCGGCGACGAGAAGCGGAACCCCGCGGACGCGGCGGCCGACTGGCTCGCCGAGAAGGGCCTCGCCGGCTAGTCCTCCGGCAGGCCGTTCCATCCCGGCAGGGGCCCGCTGTACGGCATTGCTAAGCCGCGCAGTGGGCCCCTGCTGTGGCATCCTGAAGAGATGGCCACGTACAAGCAGTCCGGCAAACTCCAGAACGTCCTCTACGACATCAGGGGGCCGCTGCTCGAGCACGCCATGACCATGGAGGCCCAGGGGCACCGCATCCTGAAGCTCAACATCGGCAACCCCGCGCCGTTCGGTTTCGAGGCGCCCGACGCCATCCTCGTGGACATGATCCGCAATCTTCCCGAGGCGCAGGGCTACAGCGACTCCCGCGGCATCTTCTCGGCGCGCACGGCCGTCGTGCAGTACTACCAGAGCCGCGGCATCAACTCGATCCACGTCGACGACGTGTACCTCGGCAACGGCGTCAGCGAACTCATCACGCTGTCCATGCAGGCCCTGCTGAACGCGGGCGACGAGATCCTGATCCCCACGCCGGACTACCCCCTCTGGACCGCGTCCGTGGCCCTCGCCAGCGGCACCCCCGTCCACTACCTCTGCGACGAGGACAACCACTGGTGGCCCGACCTCGAGGACATCGCGTCCAAGATCACGCCCAACACCAAGGGCATCGTCCTCATCAACCCGAACAACCCGACCGGGGCGGTGTACCCCCGGAGCATCCTCGAGGGGATCGTGCGGCTGGCACGAGAGCACGAACTCATCGTGTTCGCGGACGAGATCTACGAGAAGATCCTCTACGACGACGCCGTGCACATCAACGCCGCGTCCGTCACGGGCGACGACGTCCTCTGCCTGACCTTCAGCGGACTCTCGAAGGCGTACCGCATCGCCGGTTTCCGCAGCGGCTGGATGGCCATCTCCGGGCCCAAGCGCGACGCCGCCGACTACATCGAGGGCATCAACCTCCTCGCCAACATGCGCCTGTGCGCGAACGTCCCGGCCCAGCACGCCATCCAGACCGCGCTCGGCGGCCACCAGAGCATCAACGACCTCATCCTGCCCGGGGGTCGCCTGCGTCAGCAGCGTGACAAGGCCGCGCAGATGCTCAATGCGATTCCCGGCGTCAGCTGCGAACTGGCGCAGGGCGCCCTGTACCTCTTCCCCAAGCTCGACCCGGAGGTCTACCCGATCAAGGATGACGAGCAGTTCGCCCTGGACCTCCTCAAGCAGCAGAAGATCCTCATCTCGCACGGCAGCGCCTTCAACTGGGTCAACACCGACCACTTCCGCATGGTGACGCTGCCGAGCGTCGAGGTGATCGAGGACGCCGTCGGGCGCCTCGCGGACTTCCTGTCCACCTACAAGCCCTGAGCAGTTCCGCCCGACCCGCAGGAGGCCCCATGCCGTCAGGAACCGACACCACCGCTGAGACGCGCCGGCTCCTGCTGGCGGGACCGGACTTCTCGCTCGCGGCCGTCGACCCCCGCTCCACGCCCGGCTTCGACGGCGGGAAGAAGCAGGGCGCCGAGGCCCTCGCCGCGGGAGCGGACGCACTCGCGTCGCTGCAGGAGAAGCTCTTCGCCGAGAGCCGGGCCGGCAGCGACCTCGCCGTGCTGCTCATCCTGCAGGGGATGGACACCTCCGGCAAGGGCGGGGTCGTCCGCCACGTCGTCGGGCAGGTGCACCCGCAGGGGGTCCAGCACCACGCCTTCAAGGCCCCGACGGAGGAGGAACAGCGGCACAGCTTCCTCTGGCGCGTCCGCCGCCGGCTGCCGGCCCCGGGCATGATCGGGGTCTTCGACCGGTCGCACTACGAGGACGTCCTGATCCACCGCGTGCGTGCGCTGTCGCCGGCGGCCGAGGTGGAGAAGCGGTACGCGGCCATCCGGAAGTTCGAGGACCAGGTGGTGGGCGCAGGCACCCGGGTGGTCAAGGTGATGCTGCACATCAGCGAGGACGAGCAGAAGGCGCGGCTCGCCGACCGCCTCGACCGCAAGGACAAGTTCTGGAAGTACAGCCCCGACGACATCGAGGACCGCGCGCTCTGGCAGCAGTACCAGGACGCCTACCAGGTGGCCGTCGAGCGGACGAGCGCGGCGGATTCCCCCTGGTACGTCGTACCCGCCGACCGCAAGTGGTACGCCAGGCTCGCCGTGCAGCACCTGCTCACCGCGACGCTGGAGGACATGCAGCTGAGCTGGCCGCGGGCATCGTTCGATGTCGCAGCGGAGCAGCAGCGGCTGCACTCGTCCTGACCTGCTGACCCGCTGAGGCCGACGGCGCGGGGGCAGGTGAGGACCAACGACGGAGCCCGGAAGGACACATGAGCGAGGCACGCAGGCGGGAACTCGGCGATTCGGACGCCCCGGTCGAGGACGAACTCAAGGAGTCGTTCGACAGGACCGTGGACGAGGGTGCCGATCGGCTCCAGCGGACCCTGAGGAACATCATCGTCACCGGGCTGTTCGGCGGGTTCGAGATCGGGCTCGGCATCATGGCGTATCTCGCCGTGCTGCACGAGACCGGGAACGAGCTCCTTGCGGGGCTCGCTTTCGGCGTCGGGCTCGTCGCGCTGCTCCTCGCGCACAGCGAGCTGTTCACCGAGAATTTCCTGATGCCGGTCGCCGCGGTCGTGGCCAAGGAGGGCAGCATCGCCCAGCTCGCGAAGCTGTGGGGCGGCACGCTCGTTGCGAACCTGGCCGGCGGGTGGATCTTCGTCTGGATCGTCATGCAGGCCTTCCCCCAGTGGTCCGGGACCGTGAGCAGGAGCGCCCACCACTTCGTCGACGCGCCGTTCTCCCTGCAGACCGTGGCCCTGGCCGTCCTGGGCGGGAGCACGATCACCCTGATGAGCCGCATGCAGCAGGGCACGTCGAACGATGTCGCGAAGATCGTGGCGACGATGATCGGCGGGTTCCTGCTCGCGGGCCTGCAGCTCTTCCACTCGATCCTCGATTCCCTCCTGATCTTCGCCGCCATCCACTCCGGAGCGGACATCGGCTACGACCAGTGGCTCGGCTTCTTCGGCTACACCCTGCTGTTCAACATGCTGGGCGGACTCGTCCTTGTCACCCTGCTGCGGCTCGTGCGCACGAAGGAACTGATCCAGGAGCGCCGTGCGGAAGCACCCACCGATCCCGAGGCACCACACGGCCGGTGAGTCCTTCGACCCGACGGGTCCTCGCCCTCGGATTGTCCGCGCGGTATCCCGGCGCTACTTGCCCTCGGCCTTGTCCCGGGCCGCGGCCAGCCTGGCCTTGGCGCCCTCGAGCCACGCCTCGCAGCGGTCGGCCAGGGCCTCGCCGCGTTCCCAGAGCGCGAGGGACTCCTCGAGACTCACGCCCCCGGCCTCCAGCCGGGAGACGACGGCGACGAGCTCCTCCCGGGCCTGTTCGTAGGACAGCGTGTCCACTGTGGCGGGGCTGGGGTCCGGCTGCTGGTTGTCCGACATGGCATGGTCCTCGTCTGCTGGATGGCCCGTGTCCGGGCCTCGGTGTGTATCAGGGGATTGTCTGGGGGTGGTCCGGCTCGGCGCGTGCGGTCAGGACCGCGGCGTGCGCCGTCCTGCACGCCGCGTCACGACGCTTCCGGCGGCGCCGGCAGGTCACCGATGGCGGCGCCGAGCAGCCCGCCGGCGACGCGGATCCGCACGGCATCGCCGCGCTCCACGTCGTCGGGGGTCCTCACCACGTGCCCGTCCGGGCGCTGCACGACGGCGTACCCACGGTCGAGGGTGTTCTGGGGCGAAAGGGAGCGCACGCGCTCGCGGAGGTGGTGGACCGCGTCGGCGTCGCGTTCCACTGCGGCCGTGGTGGACCGCAGGGCGCGCGACCGCAGGCGCTCGACGTCGGCCTGCCGGACGTCGATCATCCCCTCGGGCCGTGCCAGGGAGGGGCGGGAGCGCAGGTTCGCGAGGCTCTCGCCCTCGCGGTGCACGAGGACGCGGATGGACCGCTCGAGTGCCGCACGGGCCTGGCCGATCCGCCCGAGCTCCTCCGTGACGTCGGGGACCACGCGCTTCGCGGCGTCCGTGGGCGTGGAGGCCCGAAGGTCCGCCACCTCGTCGAGCAGGGGCCGGTCCGCTTCGTGCCCGATGGCGCTGACCACGGGCGTGGTGGCCATGGCGACGGCCCTGACCAGGGACTCGTCGCTGAAGGGCAGGAGATCCTCGAGGGCGCCGCCGCCCCGGGCGATGATGATCACGTCCACGTGCGGGTCCGCGTCGAGCGCCGCCAGGGCCCCGGTCACCTGCGCCACGCTGTTCACGCCCTGGACGGCGACCTCCCTGACGTCGAACTCGACGGCGGGCCACCGCAGCGCTGCGTTCCGCATCACGTCCTTCATGGCGTCCGAATCGCGTCCGGTGATGAGTCCGATGCGGTGGGGGAGCAGCGGCAACCGCTTCTTGCGGGCCGGCGCGAACAGGCCCTCCGCCGCCAGCGACTGCCGCAGTCGTTCGATCCGGGCCAGGAGGTCACCGATCCCGACCGGCCGGATGTCGATGGTCTGCATCGACAGACGCCCGGTCTTGACCCAGAAGTCCGGCTTGAGGCGCGCCACCACACGGGAACCCCGGTCCAGGGGGGAGGACACGCGATCCATGACGCTGCCGTAGACCGACAGGGAGAGCGACACCTCGGTGTCGACGTCCCGGAGGGTGATGTAGCACATGCTGGCACGGCGGTTGAGCTCGATGACCTGCCCCTCGACCCACGCCGCAGGGGCCCTGTCGATGTGCGCCTTCAGCTTCTCCGAGAGCAGGTGGAGCGGCCACGGGGAGTCCGGCGACGTCTCCGCCGCCGTGGCGGGGACGGTCGACGTCGCCCGTGCCCCACCGGCGTCAGGGGAGTCGCCGGAGTCACCGGAGCCACCGGAGTCACCGGAGTCACCGGAGCCACCGCCGGGCCGCGCCCGCATTCCCTCGCTCGTCATGGGTGTCCTGTCCTCGAATGGGTGCTGCGGCGTCTGATCGTGGAGTCCGCACTGTCCATCTCTACCATCCCTCACCCCCGGAGGCAGCGACCGCCGGGGTATGTGCGCCCGCGGGACGGTGACACCGGCACGGGACCCCGGTGAGGTCGGAGCAGGCATAATCGTGACCTCACCCCACGGTAAGGAATCCATGCGGACCGTCGCCTCTGCCCTGCTGGCCCTGCTCGCGCTCATCGCCACCGCCGGCGGCCTGGCGTGCGCCTGGGTGGACGGGAACCTCGTGGAGGAGTCGGGGTTCATCGCACTCGCCGCACCGCTCGGTCAGGATGCCCAGTTCCAGGAGGCCCTCACGGCTTCCGTCGCCGAGGACTTCACCACGCGCAGCGGTCTTCCGGACCAGTTCGACACCCTCGTGGAACCGCTCGTCAGGGACGCGACGGCGGCGGTCACGGCGTCCACCGGCTATCCGGCAGCCTGGGCCGAGGTTCTTCGCCGCTCCCACGCCTTCACCATGGCCCACGCCGCGGACCCGACGGAACCGGGGCCGGCTCTCCTGACGCTCGACCTGGCGCCGGTCGCGGGTCTCGTGGCCGACAGCGTGGGCGGAAGCCTGGGGATCGATGTCCCGGTCCCCGAGGACACCACCATCGCCATCGGTTCCATCGAACGCAGCGGAGCGCTCGGCGTCGTGGTGGATACGGTGCAGTCCTGGCCCCTGTACCTCGCCGGTGCGGGCGTGCTGGCCGTGCTGGCCCTGGTGGTGGCGCGACGGCGCGGAACAACCCTCGCCCTGCTGGGACTCGGGGTGGTGGTCATCGGCATCATCGGGACCCTCGCCGTGGGCTGGGTCCCCACCGCAGCGGGCCGGGTACCAGGGACGGGTGCTGTCGCCGACGTGTTCCTCGGCGGCCTCGCCGACCGGGTCGGCGCCGGCATCGCGGCCGACAGCGTGCCGGTGGTCGTCGCCGGACTCGCCGCGATCGCCCTCGGCGTTGTGGCGCAGCTCGCCTCCGGTCGCAGGCGCCGGGCTTAGCTCACAGCGGACCGGCTCCGGATCACGCGGGCCCGGCTCGCCGAGCCGGTAGAATCGCCGCATGACCAGCACCACCGTTCAGGTCCCCATGCCCACCATCCCGCGCAGGCGCCGCACGCCTGCGGACGTGCTCGCCGCCGCGCCTGTCGCGGGGGAGAGGAAGGTGCTGCTCGCAGCCCCTCGCGGGTACTGCGCAGGCGTGGACCGGGCGGTCATCGCCGTCGAGAAGGCCCTCGAGCACTACGGGCCCCCGGTGTACGTGCGCAAGCAGATCGTGCACAACCTCCACGTCGTCTCGACGCTCGAGGCGAAGGGTGCCATCTTCGTCGACGAGACGGACGAGGTCCCCGAGGGGGCGCTCGTCGTCTTCTCGGCCCACGGCGTCTCACCCGCGGTCGTGCAGTCGGCGGAGGACCGCGGGTTGCGCACCATCGATGCCACCTGCCCCCTCGTGACGAAGGTGCACAAGGAGGCCCAGCGCTTCGCCAAGGACGACTTCGACATCCTGCTGATCGGCCACGAGGGCCACGAGGAAGTGGAGGGGACGGCCGGCGAGGCCCCCGACCACATCCAGATCGTGAACGGGCCGGAGGACGTCGACAAGGTCCAGGTGCGCGACCCCGAGCGGCTCATCTGGCTCTCGCAGACCACGCTGAGCGTCGACGAGACCATGCTGACCGTGAACCTCCTCAAGGAGCGCTTCCCCACGCTCCAGGATCCGCCGAGCGACGACATCTGCTACGCCACGTCCAACCGGCAGGCGGCCATCAAGAAGATCGCACCGCAGACGGACCTCGTCATCGTGGTGGGGTCGGCCAACTCCTCGAACTCCGTCCGCCTGGTGGAGGTCGCGCTCGAGTACGGTGCTCAGGCTGCGTACCGCGTCGACTTCGCGAACGAGGTGGACGAGTCCTGGTTCGAGGGCGTGGCGACCGTCGGCATCTCCTCCGGAGCCTCCGTGCCGGAGAACCTCGTGCAGGACGTCCTGCGGCTGCTCGCGGAGTACGGCTACGGCGAGGTCGAGGAAGTCGTGACAGCGCAGGAGGACATCATCTTCTCCCTGCCGAAGGAGATCCGCGCAGCCCTCAAGGCGATGGGGGACCCGTCGCAGGGCCGGGGTGGACGCGGGCCGGACCGGACCTCGCTGAACTGACCTCCCCGCGCAGTGCGGAGCGGCGACAGGCCGTCCGACCGCAGCGCCGGGTGCAGTGGTCCTAGCCCGCCGTGCCGTCGAGGAGTTCGTGGGCGGTGAGGGATCGCGGCGTCGCGTCGATGGAGGCGGCCGCCTCACCGGAGGCCGCCGCACTGCCCACCCGCTGCGCCCGCGCGGTGCCGAGCAGGCTCACGTCGGCGCTGTGTCCGGCGGCGTCGGATCCTTCGGCCGCCGCGTCGACGACGTCGAGTGACGCCGAATCGAAGGCGCCGATGCGCCGGGCGGTCGGCAGGACCCTCGACTCGAGTGCGCCGACGAAGGAGTTGTACCGCTCCACCGATGTCTTCAGGGACGCCCCGAGGCGGGTGACGTGCCCGCCCATGGTGCCGAGGCGCTCGTACAGCTGCTTGGACAGGTCGAACAGTTCCCGCGCGTTATCGGTGAGGACGGCCTGGCGCCAGCTGAAGGCAGCCCCCTTGAGGATGCCGAGCAGCGACACCGGCGAGGCGAGGGCGACGCTGCGACTGAAGGCGTAGTCCAGCAGTTCAGGATCCGCGCGGAGGGCCTCCGACAGGACGGACTCGACCGGGATGAAGCAGATGACGAGCTCGGGGGAGTTCGTCGCCCCCTCCCAGTACTTCTTACGGGCCAGGGCGTCGACGTGCGCCCGGAGCGCCTTCCCGTGCTGCTTCAGCAACTCCGCGCGCCGTGCCTCGAAACCGGCAGCGGCGCCGGCGTCCGTGGACGCGTCGCCCGCGCCCGCCAGTTCCTGGGCGGCGAGGAAGGCGCTCAGGGGCACCTTGGCGTCGATGACGATCTGCTTGTCGCCCGGAAGCTGCACCACCATGTCGGGCCGCGCCGTCTCGCCGTCACTGCCGGCCGAGACCGAGACCTGCTCCAGGAAATCGACCCGTGACAGCATGCCCGCCGCCTCGACGACGCGCCGCAACTGGATCTCGCCCCACTGGCCGCGCGCACTGTTGCTGCGCAGCGCGCCCGCGAGTGAGTGCGTCGTCGACAGCAGCAGGGCGTCCGCTTCCCGTGACTCCTCGAGCTGCCGGGCGAGCTGCCCGTACTGCTCCACGCGGTCGCGCTCCAGCAGGCCCACCTGCTGCTGGACGTGCGTGAGCTTCTCGGCGACCGGGGCGAGGGCACGCAGGACGTCGTTGTCCGTCGACGTCCGGCCGGTCAATTCGCGGTTGTGCTGCTGCAGGAGGTCCCGCTGCGCTGCGGCCGCCGCGAGGCCCGTCGTCGTGCTTCCGAGGCGGGCGGTCGCGTCGTCGAGCTCCGCACGGAGCTCCTCGGCGCGGGCCCGGAGGGAGCGTGCCACCAGGAAGGCGCCGACGGCGCACCCGAGGACGAAGGCGAGAATGTCGAGGAGGACGGTGGTTGTGCTCATGCCCACACTGTCGCAGGAAGCTCCGACATTCCTCGCCATCGCCCATCGACGACACCGCGGGACTGCCGCTCGATGCCCGGTAGACTTGTCTCCCGTGGCTCTTACTATCGGCATCGTCGGACTGCCCAACGTCGGCAAATCAACCCTCTTCAACGCGCTGACGCGCAACAACGTGCTGGCGGCGAACTACCCGTTCGCGACGATCGAGCCGAACGTCGGCGTGGTCAGCCTGCCCGACCCGCGCCTGGCGCAGCTCGCCGAGGTCTTCGGGTCCAAGCAGATCCTGCCGGCGACCGTGTCCTTCGTGGACATCGCCGGCATCGTGAAGGGCGCGTCCGAGGGCGAGGGCCTCGGCAACCAGTTCCTGGCGAACATCCGCGAGGCCGAGGCGATCGCCCAGGTCATCCGGGTGTTCGACGACCCCGACGTCATCCACGTCGACGGCAAGGTGGACCCGCGCTCCGACATGGAGACCATCAACACCGAACTGATCCTCGCCGACCTGCAGACGCTCGAGAAGGCCATCCCGCGCGTCGAGAAGGAAGTGAAGATCAAGAAGCGCGAGGCCGCGCAGCTGACCGCCATGCAGGCCGCGCAGTCCGTCCTCGAACGTGGCGACACGATCTTCGCGTCGGTCACCAGCGACAAGCTGGAGATGGAGCACCTCCGCGAGCTCAGCCTGCTCACGGCCAAGCCCTTCATCTACGTGTTCAATGTGGACGACGCCGTGCTCGGCAGCAAGGACCGACAGGCCGAGCTGCAGCAGCTCGTCGCCCCCGCCGACGCCATCTTCCTCGACGCCAAGCTCGAAGCCGACCTCGTGGAGCTCGACGAGGCCGAGGCCCGCGAGATGCTCGAGATGAACGGCCAGGACGAGTCGGGCCTCGACCAGCTCGCCCGCGTCGGCTTCCACACGCTCGGCCTGCAGACCTACCTCACCGCCGGCCCGAAGGAAACCCGGGCCTGGACGATCAGGAAGGGTGCGACGGCGCCGGAGGCCGCAGGCGTCATCCACTCCGATTTCCAGCGGGGGTTCATCAAGGCCGAGGTGGTGCATTTCGAGGACCTCATGGCTGCCCGGACCATGGCCGAGGCCAAGTCCCGGGGCAAGGTGCGCATCGAGGGCAAGGAATACGTCATGTCCGACGGCGACGTGGTCGAATTCAGATTCAATGTCTAGGTCTCGACCAATTGCTTGAGGAAGGCCCGGGGTGCTGATTGCATCCCGGGCTTTCCTGTCGTCGCTGCATCGGCGGATGGGAACGCAACTCACTTCCGTGACGGTGATTGCTCCCGCCTCGGTGGGGGCTCGAAGCGCGCTAGCCTGAACGTCATGGACCGGAGAGACATGGATGATGCCGCGACGCTCATGACCCTGCTGCGTCGTGGGAAGCACCCCTCATCGATACGTGGGTTGCTGTCGGGATGGGACATGCTGCAGGCCGACGTCCCTTCACGGAAACAGATGGAGACGGCAATCTCGATCCTGGTCGGCTCCGGCCTTGCTGAGGTGGACTCATCCTGGGGGATGCGGCTCACGGAGGAGGGCGGACAGCTCCGGCGGTCCGTGAAGGGTTCTGGGGGGATGCGGCTGATACCGAGGGCAATCAGCGATCTACTGGCAGGACGTGAGTTGGGCCGTGCACCGCTGACTCTGCCTGAGTCGGTCTTTGATCCGGCGCGCGAGGATTATCTGGACACTGCCCGTCGCAGGGCTGAGCACCAATCACGACATCGCTGGTGGTGGCCCGCCCCATTCAGGCGCCCGCATAACGGTGTCCGCTGAGGGGCCAGTCAGCAACGAGGCGCACCACCGCCCACCGCTTTTCTCGGTGAGCGCCGGTTCGGGGTCCACCGCCCGTCTGGTCGGATCTGCAGGACACTCCCGTCCCGGCCGGACGATCACCCTTCCGGAACGGTGCCTACCTGCCGTGCTGGCACACCCACGACCACTGCCCCTGCGGGAACGTCCTTCGTGACGACCGCCCCGGCGCCCACCACGGCCCCATCGCCGATCGTCACGCCCGGCAACACCGTCACGTTGGCACCGAACCACACGCCCGAGCCGATCACAACGCGGGCCGGGTGCATGTCGGCCCGTCGGCTCGGCAACATGTCGTGGTTCAGGGTCGTGATCACGGCATTGTGGCCGATGAGGGAGCCATCACCGATGTCGATACCGCCCTGGTCCTGGAACCGGCAGCCGCTGTTGACGAACACCTCCGCGCCGAAGCGGATGTTCTTGCCGAAGTCAGCGCTGAACGGCGGAAAAAGTTGGAAGGACCCGGGGACCTCGCGCCCGGTCAGCTCGCTCATCAGGGCGCGCACCTCGTCGGGGGAGTGGTACCGCCCATTGAGCTCGGCGGTGATGCGCAGCGACTCCTGGCTCGCGGCGTGCATAGCCTCATGGTGCGGTGAACCTCCGGGGATCGTCTCCCCGGCGTTCAAAGCGGTCAGGAGCTCGTCGAGACCCGGTATTTCGGCCATGCACCAACGGTATCGTGCCCGTGCCGCACCCTGAGGGCGCAAGCAGATGGATTCAACAGAAGCACCCTGATTGCCGGGGGCGGTCTGCTTCGACGAGTTCGGCGCCGATTCCACCCGTGGCCAAGCTTCATACCGTAGCCTGAGGGGGCCGCTGCTGGTCCCACAGACCGGGGAGAAGAATGAAACGAGTGCGCCCGCGCCGATCGCTGCTGATCGGTATCCTGATCGTCGTGGCCCTGCTGGGAATCACCGGCATCGCCTCCTGCGCCGTTCAGGACGCCTCGGAGGGAACCCGTTCCGAGGCTCCCGCCACAACCCCGGCCCGTATCAACGGCTACCGGAACGTCGGCTACTTCCCCCAGTGGGGGATCTATGCGCGCCAATTCCCGATGAAGGCCCTCCAGGACTCGGGTGCCGTCGAGAACATGAGCCACATCAACTACGCCTTCGGCAACATCCACCACGAGACGCTGACCTGCTTCGAGGCGAACAAGGCTCAAGGAAGCGGTCCGGACGGCTCCGACGGCGCCTCCGATGCGTGGGCGGATTACGGCATGGCGTACGACGCCGCCGGCTCCGTTGCCGGCATCGGCGACACGGCCACCCAGCCGTTGGCCGGGTCCTTCAACCAGCTCCGGCAGCTGAAGGCAGCCAACCCGGGGCTGCGTGCGGTGATCTCCCTCGGCGGGTGGACCTGGTCGAAGAACTTCTCGCGCGCCGCGGCCACCGACGAATCCCGCAAGGCGCTCGTCGCCTCCTGTATCGACCTGTATATCAAGGGAAATCTTCCGGTGATAGACGGCAGGGGAGGGAGCGGGGCTGCGGCCGGCATCTTCGACGGGATCGACATCGACTGGGAGTGGCCCGGCAGCGACAACGGTCTCGACGGGAACGGCGTGGACGCCGAGAACGACGCCGAGAACTTCCGGCTGTTGCTGAGGGAGTTCCGGGAGCAGCTCGATGCCTATGGTGCCCGCACGGGGGCTTCCTATTCCCTGAGTGCCTTCCTTCCCGCGAATCCGGTGGATATCGAGGTCGGCGGCTGGAACGACCCGGAACTGTTCGAGTATCTCGACTTCGGAAACATCCAGGGCTACGACCTGTGGGGGACCTGGGATCCGGGGCTCACCGGCCATCAGGCAAACCTCTTCGACGATCCGCAGGATCCGCGCCCCGACCGTGAGCGATTCTCCGCGGACCAGGCAGTGAAGGCCTATCTCGATGCCGGAATCGATCCCGCCCAGCTGGGGCTCGGCCTCGCGATGTTCGGCAGGGGCTGGGTGGGTGCCGACTCCGCGGAGCCCTGGGGCGCAGCCACGGCACCCGCGCCGGGCGTCGAAGAGCCCGGCCTCCAGGATTACGACGAAGTGCGCGAGGTCGGCGAGGAGTTCACCGACCCCGCACTCGGGGCGGCCTGGCGGTTCGACGGCGATCAGTGGTGGAGCTATGACAACCCGGAAACCGTGCGCCTCAAGAGCGACTACATCCTGGAGAAGGGGCTCGGCGGTGGCATGTGGTGGGACCTGGCGGGCAACCGGGACGGTTCGCTCCTGGCCGTGCTGTCCGATCGGCTGCGCGATGCTCCCCGAGGCCCGGCCCGCGACCGGGTGACGCCGGAGATCGCGGTCCAGCCTTCCGGTACGCCGAAGGCGGCGCCGGGTACGCCGGGTGCCACGCCGGCAGGCGTAGCCTCACTGTCCGCCCAGGAGGCTGCGGACGCCGAGCCCGTGGCCTGGGACGAGGACGGCGTCTACACCGAGGGCCGTCGGGTGATCTTCGAGGGCGAGGTGTACCGGACGCAATGGTGGACCCGCGGTGATGTTCCCGGCGTCGAGCAGTGGGGCCCGTGGAGGCCGGCGGACGGCTGACCGCCGAGGGTCGGGGCAGAGCCGACCGTCGACCACTCGGACCCCTGGTCAGGACTGAGGCTTCCCGTCGTTCCAGAGCTGGCCATCCTCAACCGTGAGGCCGATGGATGTCGTCCAGGACGGCGCCCAGAGCGTCAGCGATCACGTGCGGGGCTTCAAGCGGGCTGGTGTGGCCGCCGGGGGCGATCAGGAGATCGCCCTTCTGGCGGATCACGTCCGCGACGCCTCCCGCCAGGACGTAGTCCCGGGCGCCGCCCACGGCACGCCACGGGATCTGGAGTTCTCCCACCAGGTGCACTGCGTCGCGGGGGGCCAGCAGGACAGAGGTCAGCGTCTGCCGGATGCGGGTCCGGCCCATGGCCGACACCCGTGCGGCCATCCGGCCGGCCACGTCGGGATGATCCACGAGGTACTCGGGGCCGATCAGGGATCGGGCGGCCATGCGTCCGTATGCGGTTGGCGGGAATCCCGCGGCGAGGAGAGCCCGTTGGGCCTGGAACCCGATTCGTGTCGGTCCATGGGTTCGGACAAGGGGCGTGTTGGACAGCACGAGACCACGGACAAGATCCGGGCGGGCCACAGCCAGGCGTAGCCCCACCATGCCGCCCCAGCTGTGGCCGACGATCACCACCGGCGGGGCGTCCTCGGCTGTCAGGGTCGCTGTGACGGCGTCCATCGCCGCATCGAGACTGGTCAGGCCGGCCGGGTCGCTGGTGCCGTGTCCGGGCATGTCGAGTATCACGGCCCGGATGTCGGATCGGAGTTTCAGCACGTCGTCCCACAGGGTGTGATCCATGAAGACGCCGTGCAGGAGCAGTACGGTCGGAGGACGACCCGCCCGCCGGTACGCGGCCAGGCGACTACTCATCGCCGAACCCTCCTGTCGCGGGAGGCTCCCGCGAGACCCACCGCTGATATCCCGTGGTCGGACGCCGTGCCGGGGTTCTGTCTCACCGCCGGACCATCAGATCAGGGCGACCACCTAGGGGGCGGCCCGTAGCGGCGGCGGGTTCCAGCTCCCGTCGAGTGCCGCGGGTTGCGGGGCGTACAGGCGCATGCAGAGGTTGAACGGCCCCTTCGGTGCCGGCAACCAGTTGGTCTCGGCCTCCGGGCCGGGGGACTCGTGCTGGATGAGGATCTCGAGGGAGCCGTCGTCCGCGGATCGGAGGCCGTCACGGTCGCCGATCGCGTACCGGTCGATGGCGTTGGCGACCTGGAACCCCTCCTGGTCGTACACCGTCACCGACCAGAACGCGTCGACGGGCGGATGCTGCCCGGCATCGAAGTGCAGGACGTACTTGTGGGACCCATCGGTCGGGTTGCCGTCGGCGTCGGCGAACTGCAGCGGGTAGATGGCGTCGTCCACGTTGTTGGCACCGAGCCCGATCATCGCGACGATGGCGCGCTTGAGGTAGAAGTTGCCGTAGACGCCCATCGTGTCGGTGTTCATCCCCCACCCGTTCGCAACACGGGCAAGGGTCGGCAACAACGCCGTCATGCGCTCCTGCATCTCGGCGGGCACACCCTCGATGGCTGCGGCGACGGCCTCGGGCACCCGGCTCGGGTCGAACGTCTCACCCGCCACGATGCCGAGACGCCTCAGGCGCGCCAGCATCGACCAGTCGGTCACGTGCGGCGGATGGGACTTCAGGAGTTCGGCCGCCAGCGCGAAGTAGGCCGCACCACTCAGCGCGTTGACCTGGCGCAACGGTTCCGTGTCCATGTCGACGGTCGGATCGACGTCGACGGTCACCGGCTTCGGCTCGCCGCCCCACTGGTCCAGCGGTGTGACGACGAAGCCGTCCTGCACGTGGCTCACGGCGTCGTAGTCGGCCGGCCCGTTGGTCTGGGTCCGTCCGATGACCCACACTGCGGGCGTCGGTGCGTGAATGGCCGAGACCCCGTCCGGCAGCTCTCCCGTCCAGCCCGGCGGGATGACGCCCCAGTGCGCGGCACCGGTACCGGACGTGCGCCAGCCCGGAGCAGCAAAGGCGTCGGACCACATGTCGTACATGGGCAGCAGGTAGTAGCGTCCGTCAGTGACCGGTGCCGTCACGACGACCGGCCCGGTGGTGAGGTCCAGCCACGCCGAGGAGTACAGGGTGTCGAAGTTCGGACGGACCACGGCCCGGAACTCCGCGTCCGGGAACCGACGGACATGGACGAAGGTGTTCTTCGGCCCGTGGCCCATTCCCTGGCCCAACGGACTGTTCGTCACCTGCCGTCTCGTCAGCTCCATCGTCAGCAGGGGATAGAAATAGGCATATCCCTCGCGTGCGATCCGACGCAGGTCGAACTGGGGCTCGGCAGGCATATCGGTTGTCATGGGGTCGAGTCTCGGGGAGCGTCAGACCCCGCGGCATCACCCGGACAGGATGAGGCCCGCGCCGCGACGGGCTGACGGCGCCGAGGCCGTCGCGCAGTCGTCGTGGGTCCACGGCTGGCGGACCCACCACACCTGCGCACCCGGTCGTGTTGGCGGCCGGGTCACCACATCCGGCTGGTGGTCTCCGACACGAAGCCGCGCCCGTCCGAGAACCAGTGGATCGTCGGGCTGTTGCGCGCCGTCGGCGTCGTGAGCTCGGCGAACAGGTCCGCGTTGAAACGGTTGCTGAGTTCGGGGGAGCTGAGCACGGTGTCCCGGGTGATGACGAACACCGGTCCCTTCAGGCCCTTGCTCTGAATGGACAGGTGCACCTCGGAGTGCTCGTCGAGGCGCGCCTTGAGGGCTCCGATCGCCGCCTGGACGTTCTCGTCGTCGTCCCAGACCGCCGCGTGCTTGTCCACGAACAGCCAGGCCATGGTGCTCCTCGTCCGTACCGCGTGCCAGGTCCCGGGGGTCCACCCGGTCCGCGTCCGCCGGGCATCGGTCCGGCGGCCGTCTCCCTAGCAAAGCACTGCGGCGACGGCGTTATCAAGCGCCGGTCCGTGAGCGGCGCCGGCCCCGGGGAAACACGACCGCAGTCCGGGCGCTCCGCCGGGACCGTACCGCTCGACGACCACAGGTTGCTGGGGAACTCCTGGGGACTACCTGTGAAGCTTTGGTTGCAGCTCGGTAACAACACCTAACTGCCCCCTCCCTCGGATACCTGTTGGTAACGATGTCCACTTAGGCTTTTGCTCACGTGAGTAGCGTCACCCCTGGGGGTGACGTGCCGGCTGTCATGCAACACCGCGTGAAGCTGGAACCACACTATGAAAGAGGAGGCGGAATGCGTTTCGGACGTACTTCCAAAGCTGTGGGAGTTGCTGCTGTCGCAGCACTCGCACTGAGCGCCTGCGCTGCCAACACGGGAACTGAAACCACCGAAGAAGGCACCGAGGGCGAAGCAACCGGCGGAAACATCCGCGTCGTCGAAGTCAATGCCTTCAGCTCGTTCAACTCGAGCACGTCCGAAGGCAATGTGGACATCAACGGAAAGATCGCCTACGCGACCCACTCCGGCTTCGTCTACATCAACAACGACCTCGAGGTTGTGAAGAACGAGGACTTCGGCACGATGGAGGTCCTCTCCGAGGACCCACTGAGCGTCAAGTACACGGTCAACGAGGGTGTCAACTGGTCCGATGGCGAACCGGTCGACGGCGGAGACCTGATGCTGGCCTGGGCCATCGAGTCCGGCTACTTCAACGACGCCAAGACAGACGACGCGGGTGAGGTCGTCTCCGGCGCCACCTACTTCGACTACGCGGGCGATACCGGTGGCCTCGGGCTCACCGAACTCCCGGAGATCGGCGAGGACGGCCGCTCCATCACCCTGAACTACTCCGAGCCCTTCGCCGACTACGAAGTCGCCTTCGGCCTGATGAGCGAGGGTGGCATCGATACGCCCGCCCACGTGCTCGCCGAGAAGGGCGGCCTGGCCGACGAGGATGCGCTGATCGAGATCATCAAGACGACGCCCGCCGGTGATCCGGAGGCTCCCGTGGAGCGTCCCGAGGTCCAGGCGCTGGCGGACTTCTGGAACACGGGCTTCGACACCAAGTCGCTTCCCACCGACCCGTCGCTCTTCCTCTCCAACGGTCCCTTCATCGCCTCGGCCATCACACCGGACCAGTCGATGACGCTGACCCGCAATGAGGACTACGACTGGGGCCCCACCCCGAAGGTCGACGAGATCACCGTCCGCTACATCGGTGAAGCTCCCGCCCAGGTGCAGGCCCTGCAGAACGGCGAGGTGGACATCATCGCCCCGCAGGCGTCGGCCGACACGGTCGAGCAGCTCGAGGGCCTCGAGGGTGTCACGGTGGAGCAGGGCAACCAGCTCTCCTACGACCACCTCGACCTCAACTTCAGTGGCGTGTTCGAGGACGAGAAGGTCCGCGAGGCGTTCATGAAGACCGTGCCGCGTCAGCAGCTCGTGGACACGATCGTCAAGAAGATCAACCCTGACGCCACGCCGCTCGACTCGCAGCTGTTCCTCACGGATCAGGAGCCCTACGAGGAGTCCGCCGCCAACAACGGGTCGGAAGCCTACGGAGAGGTCGACATCGAGGGCGCGAAGGAACTCCTTGCCGGAGCGACCCCCGAGGTCCGCATCATGTACAACCGCGACAACCCGAACCGCCTCAACTCGTACACGCTGATCGCTGAATCCGCCGCTCAGGCCGGGTTCAAGATCGTCGACGGCGGCCTCGGATCCTCGGACTGGGGAGCAGCGCTCGGCAACGGGACCTACGACGCCACCATCTTCGGCTGGATCAACTCGGGCGTCGGCGTGTCCGGTGTGCCGCAGATCTTCAAGACGGCCAACGGCTCCAACTTCAACGGGTTCTCGAGCCCCGAGGCGGACAAGCTGATGGACGAGCTCATCGTGACCACGGATCCGGCCGAGCAGGACAAGATCCAGATCCAGATCGACAAGCTGATCTGGGACTCGAAGTACGGACTGCCGCTGTTCCAGGTGCCCGGCGTCGACGCCTTCAGCGACAACGTCACCGGCATCGAGTACATGCCGAACCAGACCGGTGTCTGGTGGAACTTCTGGGACTGGCAGGTCGTCCAGTAGTTCCGACGTCGGAACACGCTCGACCGTAGAAGGAAGGCGCCGGGACGGGGGACTCGCCCGTCCCGGCGCCTTCTTCTATGCCACTGAACTAGAATCTGCGTTATTACGGGAACCCCCTACCCGATCCAATCTTGAGGCCTGAGACCTATGGTGACCTACATCGTTCGGCGTCTGGTGACTGCCGTCCTCATCCTGTTCGGCGCATCGTTCGTCGTGTACCAGCTCACCGCCCTGTCCGGTGATCCCCTCGAGGACCTGCGCGCGAGCAACGCCCCGAACCGGGACCAGCTGATCCAGGCGCGCACCGAGCTGCTGGATCTCAATACGCCGGCGCCCCTGCGGTACTTCGGCTGGCTCGCCGGGGCTGCGAAGTGCATCATCCCCTTCGCCGCGACGTGCGACCTCGGGGCCAGCATCCAGGGTGAAGCCGTCACCACCTCGCTCGGCCGCGCGATGGGCAACACCATCACGCTCGTCGCCACCGCCACGGTGCTCGCGATCATCATCGGGATCTCGCTGGGCATCATCACCGCACTGCGCCAGTACAGCGGCCTCGACTACGGCGTGACGTTCATGTCCTTCCTGTTCTTCTCCCTCCCGATCTTCTGGCTGGCCGTCCTCCTCAAGGAATTCGGTGCCATCGGGTTCAACAACTTCCTCGACGACCCCGACATACCGGCGTCCACCATCGCCGTCGTCGCCATCGCGAGCGGACTGATCTGGGCGCTCTTCGCCAGCACGTCCTGGAAACGGAAGGGGGTCGCGTTCCTCCTGGGCGCCGCCGTCGCCGCGGCCCTGCTCTCCATCCTCGACCTCGTGGGCTGGTTCGCGAATCCCGGCCTCGGGCCGATCGTCATCCTCGTCACCGGGGTCGGTATCGCCTTCGGCATCGTCCTGCTCACGGCGGGCCTCCGCAACCGCAAGGCCCTGTACTCCTCGCTGATCATGGTGGCCCTGGGCCTCGTCGCCTACTACGTGGTCAACCCGATCCTCAACGCCGCGACCATCTGGATGATCATCATCCTCGCGGTCACCACGGTGCTCGTCGGCATGGGCGTCGGCTACGCCATGGGCGGCTACGACCGCAGCCAGAGCATGCGCGCCGCGGCCCTCACCGGAGTGCTCATGGGGTTCCTGATCGTCGTGGACCGCTTCATGGTCACGTGGCCGTCCTACGTGAGCAACCCGCGCGTCCGCGGAAGGCCGATCGCCACGGTCGGCGCCGAGACCCCCGGGCTGGACGGGACGTTCTGGATCAACGGCCTGGACACCTTCACGCACCTGCTGCTCCCCACCCTCGCGCTGCTGCTCGCGTCCCTCGCCAGCTACAGCCGCTACTCGCGCGCGTCCATGCTCGAGATCATGAACATGGACTACATCCGCACCGCCCGGGCCAAGGGCCTCAGTGAGCGGACGGTCGTCATGCGGCACGCGTTCCGCAACGCGCTGATCCCGCTCGCGACGCTCGTGGCCTTCGACATCGGAGCGCTGATCGGCGGCGCCATCATCACCGAACAGGTGTTCGCCTTCTCGGGCATGGGCCAGCTCTTCGTCCAGGCCCTCCAGCGCACGGACCCCGACCCCATCATGGGCTTCTTCCTGGTGGCCGGCATCCTGGCACTGGTCTTCAACCTCGTCGCCGACATCGCGTACTCGGTCCTCGATCCTCGCGTAAGGGTAAAAGCATGAGCATCCAGACCCCCTCCGATTTTCCCAACAGTGAGACGGCAACCGTCACCGGACCCGAGCGCCCGGAGGCCGAACCCGAGGCGAAGGGCCTGTCGCAGGGCCAGATCGTCCGGAAGAAGTTCTTCGACAACACCGCGGCGATCATCAGCCTCGTCGTCTTCGCCATCGTGTTCGTCCTCGCGTTCACGTCCGTCGGGTTCGCCGGCATCCCCGGATGGTGGAAGTACAACCACACCGAATTCCTCCCCCTGCTCAACGGGGGCGCCCCGACCGTCACCGGCCCCTTCAGCTGGGGGGAACACCCGTTCGGCCAGGATTCGATCGGCCGCGACTACTTCGCCATGACGATGCGCGGTACCCAGAACTCGATCATCATCATGTTCATCATCGGGGCCCTCGCGGGCCTGGTCGGGGTCATCATCGGCGCCTGCTCCGGGTACTTCCGCGGCTGGCCCGAGGCCGTGCTGATGCGTTTCACCGACGTCATCATCATCATCCCCGTGGTCCTCGCCGCAGCGACCCTCGGGCAGGCGGTCAACAGGGTCGTCGGGCCCGGCGCGCAGATCTGGCTCCTGGGGCTCTTCCTCGGGCTGGTGCTCTGGACCGGCCTCGCGCGACTCGTCCGCGGCGAGTTCCTGACGCTGCGCGAGCGCGAATTCGTCGATGCGGCGAAGATCGCCGGAGCCTCGAACACCCGGATCATCTTCAAGCACATCCTGCCGAACGCCGTGGGCGTCATCATCGTGAACACCACCCTGCTCATGTCCTCGGCCATCCTGCTCGAGACCGCACTGAGCTACATCGGCTTCGGCGTGAAAGCGCCGGACGTCTCCCTGGGCCTGATCATCAGCCAGAACCAGGAGGCGTTCCAGACGCGGCCGTGGCTGTTCTGGTTCCCCGGCCTGTTCATCGTGCTGATCTGCCTGTGCATCAACTTCATCGGCGACGGCCTCCGCGACGCCTTCGACCCGCGGCAGAAGAAGTTCAGCGCGAGCCGGGCCAAGGAATCAGGGAAGCCTGCAAGCGCGTGAACAGGTCCCTAGGAGCCAAGGTTCAACGAGACGGCGCCGGCCACCACCAGCAGGACCGCACCGGCGATGCAGGGCCAGTTCCAGTGACGTCGGACGCCGCCCGGGTGGTCGACGTCGATCCCGCCGCTCTCCACGAGGGCCTGCCAGCGCGTGCGCACCTCGTAGGCGGCGTACCCCGAGTCGGTGTTCTTCAGGTCGCCGGGGCGGATGGAGCCGCCGGGACCGTAGCTCGTCGAGGGCAGGTTCGTGACATGCTCGGGTTTGCCGGCATGGGTTCCCCACACCCCGGGAGCCGGCGCGGCCCAGGCGGTGTACGCCCCCGACGGCGTGACGAGCTTCAAGGCGTACTTGGTGTCGACGTCGATCAGCGCGGACCACGGGACCCGGATGGTCGCCAGGGGGTTGCGGAGCGTGACGGCGTCCTCGGCGAACACCACCGCGGGGTACCAGAACAGCCACCAGCCCGCGTAGGCGACGCCGATCAGCGGCCAGCCGGCGAGCAGGCCGGCGGGGCCCTGCTCGGCGACGACGGTCGCCAGTCCGCCGAGCGCGACCAGTACGGCGACGCCCGTGAACCAGAAACTGGTCCGCGGCCTGAACACGGTGGCCCCGGCCACCCTCGAGCTCTTCATGGCTCAATGATCCCAGCACGGCAGCCGCTCGCGGCAATCCAGGAGGGGCCGCGATCCCGCGGAGCCTCCATCACGAAGGAGGACCCCTCATGAGTACCCAGGTCATCGGCGGCACCGGAGACACCGGAGCGGGCCTGCCGGCACCCCAGGGCCCCGTGCTCGAGGTCCGGAACCTCAGCGTGGATTTCGGCGTCGACAAGAAGTGGGTCCCCGCGGCCATCGACCTCAACTACGAGGTCAGGGCCGGCGAGGTGCTCGCGATCGTGGGGGAGTCCGGCTCCGGCAAGAGCGCGAGTTCGATGTCGCTGCTCGGGCTGCTGCCCTCGAACAGCCGGGTCACGGGCGAGGTGCTGCTCAACGGCAAGTCGGTGCTCACGATGTCCCCCGCCAAGCTGCGCCAGATCCGCGGCAACGACGTCGCCGTCATCTTCCAGGAACCCATGACGGCCCTGAACCCCGTCTACACCGTCGGGTTCCAGATCGTCGAGACGCTGCGCCTGCACAACGAGATCTCGCCCGACGAGGCGAAACAGCGTGCCCTGCGCCTCCTGCAGATGGTCGAGCTGCCGGATCCGGACAAGGCGTTCCGGTCCTACCCGCACCAGCTCTCCGGCGGTCAGCGCCAGCGCGCCATGATCGCCCAGTCCCTGTCCTGCGACCCGAAACTCCTCATCGCCGACGAGCCCACCACGGCCCTC
This sequence comes from Arthrobacter sp. CAN_A2, assembly GCF_015752045.1. Classification (NCBI taxonomy): domain Bacteria; kingdom Bacillati; phylum Actinomycetota; class Actinomycetes; order Micrococcales; family Micrococcaceae; genus Arthrobacter; species Arthrobacter sp. CAN_A2. The sequence continues at coordinate 425,326 of NZ_JADOUS010000001.1, read as the reverse complement.
GACGTGACGGTGCAGGCCGAGATCCTCGACCTCATGCGCAACCTCAGGACCCAGCTCAACAGCGCGATCGTCCTGATCACCCACGACATGGGCGTGGTCGCGGACCTCGCCGACCGCATCGCCGTGATGCGCCAGGGCCGCATCGTGGAGACCGGCACGGCGGAGCAGATCTTCAAAAACCCGCAGCACGAGTACACCAAGGCGCTTCTCGCCGCGGTGCCCCACCTCGGGCAGGGGGACGGGAACGACGACGTCGACGTCACCGCGGCGCTCGCGGCGGCGACCCACACGGATCTCCAGACGGTCGATCACGACGAGCTGGAGCGGCGCGCCCAGGAGGTGCTCGCTCAGCTCGCCGGTGCGCAGCAGGCGGCCGAGCACCGGACGCCCGGCGTCGAGCCCGTCCTGGAGCTGATCGACGTCGCCATCGAGTATCCGAAGCAGGGGCGTGTCCCCGCGTTCCGTGCCGTCGAGGGTGCGAACCTGACGGTCTACCCCGGCCAGGTCATCGGCCTCGTCGGGGAGTCGGGTTCGGGGAAGACGACGATCGGCCGGGCCGCGGTCGGGCTGCTGCCCGTCGCTGCGGGGTCCATGAAGGTCGTCGGCACGGACATCTCGGGATTCCGCCCCACCTCCAAGGAGCTCGCCAAGGTCCGCCGCCACGTCGGCATGGTGTTCCAGGACCCGTCGTCGTCCCTGAACCCGCGGTTGCCCATCGGCGAGAGCATCGGCGAGCCCATGTACCTCGCCGGCGAGGCGAAGGGCAGCGAGCTGCAGAATCGCATCGAGGCGCTCCTCGACCAGGTGGAGCTGCCGCGCTCCTACCGCAACAGGTATCCGCACGAGCTCTCGGGCGGTCAGAAGCAGCGGGTGGGGATCGCCCGCGCGCTGTCGCTCAAGCCGAAGCTGATGGTCGCGGACGAGCCGACGTCGGCCCTCGACGTCTCCGTGCAGGCCAGGGTCCTGGAACTGTTCCAGAATCTGCAGCGCGAGCTCGGCTTCGCCTGCCTGTTCGTCACCCACGACCTGGCGGTCGTGGACGTCCTCGCCGACTACATCTGCGTGATGCAGCGCGGCCGGATCGTGGAGCAGGGGCCGCGGGACCAGATCCTGCGCAACCCACAGGACCCGTATACGCAGCGACTGCTCGCTGCGGTCCCCTTGCCCGATCCCGAGAAGCAGCGGGAACGCCGCGAGCTCCGCGCCAAGCTGCTGGCCACCACCGACTGACCGACGGACGGATCCGCCCCGCGCCCGGACGCACGGAACAGCCCGCCCTGCCGTCGCAGAGCGGGCTTTCCCGTGTGCGAACAGTGCGGTCCGCCGCCGGAGCGGGGGCGTCGCCGGATACCCGACCCCCCCTGATGTTCAGAGAAGCAACAAAACGGGCATATGATTTCTCGGTGTGAGTTGGCTCTCGCTCTCTGCGGGGCCACTGAACCGGCCAGATCCGGGCCGGTACGAACCGATCTTTAGGAGGCGGAATGCGTTTCACGCGCACTTCCAGAATGCTCAGCGTCGCGGCCATCGCCGCGCTGTCGCTCAGCGCATGCGGCGGCGGAGACACCGAAGCCGGCACCGAGGGTGACAACGCCGAAGCCGTCATCGTGGTGGACGGCTCCGAGCCCCAGAACCCGCTGATCCCCACCAGCACCAACGAGGTGGGCGGCGGAGCGATCCTCGACCTCATCTTCGCGGGCCTCGTCAGCTACGACGCCGACGGCAAGGCCCAGAACGAGATGGCCGAGTCCATCGAGACCGAGGACGCCCAGAACTACACGATCACGCTCAAGGAGGGCGAGACCTTCACCAACGGCGACCCCGTCACCGCGAGCTCCTTCGTCGACGCCTGGAACTACGGTGCCGCCGCGAAGAACGCCCAGCTCTCGAGCTACTTCTTCGAGAGCATCGAAGGCTATGACGAGGCCAGTGCCGAGGGCTCCACCGTGGAGACCATGAGCGGACTGAAGGTCGTCGACGACCGGACGTTCACCGTGGCGCTGTCCCAGCCCGAATCCGACTGGCCGCTGCGCCTGGGGTACAGCGCGTTCTTCCCGCTGCCCGCCGCCGCGCTCGAGGACCCCGCCACGTTCGGTGAGAACCCGGTGGGCAACGGACCCTACAAGTTCGCCTCCGAGGGTGCCTGGCAGCACAACCAGCAGATCGAGCTCGTGCCCAACGACGAGTACGAGGGCCCCCAGGCCGCCCGGAACGGCGGCGTGACGTTCAAGATCTACCAGAACGACACGACGGCCTACCAGGACCTGATCTCGGACAACCTCGACGTCCTGAAGACCATCCCGACGAGCGACATCAAGAACTTCAAGAGCGATCTCGGCGAGCGTTCCATCGAGTCGCCGTACGCGGGCAACCAGACGATCGCCGTGCCGTACTACCTCCCGAACTGGGAGGGCGAGGCCGGCAAGCTGCGCCGCCAGGCGCTGTCGATGGCCATCAACCGCGAGGAGATCACCGAGGTCATCTTCAACGGCGGCCGCGAACCGGCGAAGGACTTCACGGCTCCCGTCCTCGAGGGCTTCAGCGAGGAACTCACGGGCAGCGAGAACCTCGAGTACAACCCGGACCAGGCCAAGAAGCTCTGGGCCGACGCCGAGAAGATCTCGCCGTACGACGAGTCGCAGCCCCTGACCATCGGCTACAACGCCGACAAGGGCGACCACAAGACGTGGGTCGAGGCCGTGGTGAACAACATCAAGAACAACCTCGGCATCGAGGTCGCGGGCAAGCCCTACGCGACCTTCAAGGAAGCCCGCACCGAGGCGACGGACGAGACGCTCACGGGCGCCCTCCGCGCCGGCTGGCAGGCCGACTACCCGTCGCTGTACAACTTCCTCGGACCCATCTACGCCACCGGCGCCGGGTCCAACGATGCCCGCTACAGCAACCCCGAATTCGACGAGCAGCTGACCGACGGTCTCGCCGCCGGCTCCGTCGAAGAGGGCAACGAGGCCATGAACAAGGCCCAGGAACAGCTCCTGGAAGACCTCCCGGCCATCCCGCTGTGGTACCAGGTCGCCCAGGGCGGCTGGAGCAACAACGTGGACAACGTCGAGTTCGGCTGGAACGGCGTCCCGCTCTACTACGCCATCACCGGCAAGTAACCCGTCACGGTCTCGGGGCCTGCCCGGCACAGGGCAGGCCCCTTTTCCGTGCTCCAACGAAAAGGTCCGACACCCCATGAGCTACCCCCACCCGCATCCCGTCCGGATGCACGCCGCACCGGGAGGTGCGCACTGATGGCCTGGTACATCGTCCGACGCTTCCTGCAGCTGATCCCCGTCTTCCTCGGCGCGACCCTGCTGGTGTACTTCCTCGTCTTCAGCCTCCCGGGTGACGCCACCGCCGCCATCTGCGGCGAGCGCGGCTGCACGCCCGCCGTCGTCGCCGGACTGCGCGAGCAGTACAACCTCGACCAGCCGTTCTGGATCCAGTACCTCCTGTACCTCAAGGGCGTGCTGACCTTCGATCTCGGCACGAACTTCTCCGGGCGCCCGATCGCTACGATCATCGCCGAGGTGTTCCCGACCACCGCGAAGCTCGCGATCATGGCCCTGGTCATCGAGGCCGTCTTCGGCATCGTCTTCGGCCTCATCGCCGGTCTCCGCAAGGGCCGGATCTTCGACTCGTCGGTCCTCGTCCTGTCCCTGATCGTCATCGCCGTCCCCATCTTCGTGCTCGGCTTCCTGATGCAGTTCCTGATCGGCGTCAAGCTCCAGTGGACCAACCCGACCGTGAGCGGCGACGCCACCTTCACGGAGCTCCTGCTCCCGGCCGTGGTCCTCGGACTGGTGTCCTTCGCGTACGTGCTGCGCCTGACCCGGACCAGCATCATCGAGAACGTCAACGCCGACTACGTGCGCACCGCGACCGCCAAGGGCCTCAGCCGCCGGCGCGTCGTCGTCGTGCATGTCCTCCGGAACTCCCTGATCCCCGTCGTGACCTTCCTCGGCGCCGACCTCGGAGCCCTGATGGGCGGCGCGATCGTGACCGAGGGCATCTTCAACGTGAACGGCGTCGGCAACACCCTGTACCGCGCCGTGCTGAACGGTGACGGACCGATGGTCGTCTCGATCGTCACGTTCCTGATCCTCATCTTCTGCCTCGCGAACCTGCTGGTGGATCTCCTGTACGCGTGGCTGGACCCAAGGATTCGATATGCCTGAACCAACATCTTCCTCCGCCACCGCCGGGGCCCTCACCGTGGACCCCGCGCCCGTGGCACGCACCAAGACCTCCGCCTACCCGATCGAGCACTTCGTCGCCGACCTCGACGAGACGCCGGTCCGGGCCACGGACAGCGCGGTGTCCGACGCCGCCCCCCGCAGCCTGTGGGGTGAGGCGTGGCGCAGCCTGCGGAAGCAGCCGCTGTTCATCATCAGCGCGATCCTGATCCTCGCGGTCATCTTCGTGGCGCTGTTCCCCGGCCTCTTCACGAGCGAGCCGCCCAACGAGAACTGCCTGCTCGAGAACTCCGACGGCGGACCGGCCCCCGGCCACCCGCTCGGCTTCACCGTGCAGGGCTGCGACATCCTCTCCCGCGTGGTGCACGGCACGCAGTCCTCGCTGACCGTCGGCCTGTTCGCCACGCTCGGCGTCGTGCTGATCGGCGGCCTCATCGGCGCACTGGCCGGTTTCTTCGGCGGCTGGGTCGATGCGATCCTCGCCCGGGTGGGCGACATCTTCTTCGCCCTCCCGCTGATCCTCGGAGCCATCGTCGTGGTGCAGCTGCCCGTGTTCCAGCAGAACCGGAACGTATGGACGCTCGTCGTCATCCTCGTGGCGTTCGGCTGGCCGCAGATCGCCCGCATCACGCGTGCGGCCGTGATGGAGGTACGCAACGCGGACTTCGTCACCGCGGCACGCTCGCTGGGTGTCTCCCCGCTGGGAGCACTCGTCAAGCACGTCATCCCGAATGCGCTCGCGCCGGTCATCGTCATCGCGACGATCTCGCTCGGCACGTTCATCGTGGCGGAGTCGACGCTGTCCTTCCTCGGCATCGGGCTCCCGCCGGACGTCATGTCCTGGGGTAATGACATCTTCTCGGCGAAACCGTCGCTGCGCAGCAACCCCATGGCGATCTTCTGGCCGGGCCTCGCCCTGTCGATCACCGTTCTGAGCTTCATCATGCTGGGCGACGCCCTGCGTGACGCTCTCGACCCGAAGGCACGCAAACGATGAGCCACAGCACAGACACCGTGACGAGTGCGCGCCCGGCAGCCCCGGACGGCACGGGTGCGCCCCGTCCGCTGCTCGAGCTCCGGGACCTCGCCATCACCTTCTCGACGTCGAACGGGGACGTCCCGGCGGTGCGCAACGCGCACCTGACCGTGATGCCCGGCGAGACCGTCGCGATCGTGGGGGAGTCGGGCTCGGGCAAGTCGACGACGGCGCTCGCCGCCATCGGGCTGCTCCCCGCCAACGGCCGGGTGTCCAACGGCAGCATCATCTTCGACGGCGAGGACATCACCCACGCCCCGGAGCGGCGCATCGTCGAACTCCGCGGGTCCTCGATCGGCATGGTGCCCCAGGACCCGATGTCCAACCTGAACCCCGTCTGGAAGATCGGGTTCCAGGTCCGGGAGACGCTGAAGGCGAACGGGCTGCCCAGCGGTCCACAGGACGTCGCGAAGGTGCTGTCGGAGGCGGGCCTGCCCGACGCCGCGGCGCGCGCGAACCAGTACCCCCACGAGTTCTCCGGGGGTATGCGCCAGCGCGCACTCATCGCGATCGGGCTGTCCTGCCGTCCGCGCCTGCTCATCGCCGACGAGCCGACGTCCGCCCTGGACGTCACGGTCCAGCGGCAGATCCTGGACCACCTCGACACCATGACCGAGGAGCTCGGCACCGCCGTGCTCCTCATCACCCACGACCTCGGCCTCGCCGCCGAGCGCGCGCACAAGGTGATCGTCATGTACAGGGGGCAGATCGTGGAGGCCGGACCGGCCCTCGAACTGCTCACCGATCCGCGCCACCCCTACACGCAGAAGCTCGTGGCGTCCGCGCCGTCGATCGCCTCGCGCCGCATCGAGTCCGCCAAGAAGGCCGGTGTCGTGACGGGCGACCTCCTCGCGCCGGCAGCACCGACGGGCGCCGTCCCGGACAAGGTGATCGAGGTCGAGGACCTGACGAAGGTCTTCAGGATCCGCGGTAGCTGGGGCAGGTCCACCGACTTCACCGCGGTGGACAAGGTGTCCTTCTCCATCGCCCGTGGCACCACCACCGCGGTGGTGGGGGAGTCCGGGTCCGGCAAGTCGACCGTGGCGAAGATGGTCCTCGGACTGGAGGACGCGACGTCGGGCAGCATCCGGTTCGACGGCGTGGACATCACCACGCTCGGTCGGAAGGAGATGTTCGACTTCCGCCGCCGCGTGCAGCCGATCTTCCAGGACCCGTACGGCTCGCTCGACCCGATGTACAACATCTACCGGACCATCGAGGAGCCGCTCCGCGTCCACGGCATCGGGGACGCGAGGAGCCGGGAGAAGAAGGTCCGTACGCTGCTCGACCAGGTGGCGCTGCCGTCCGCGATGATGCAGCGCTTCCCGAACGAGCTCTCGGGCGGGCAGCGGCAGCGCGTGGCGATCGCACGTGCGCTGGCACTCGACCCCGAGGTGGTCATCTGCGACGAGGCCGTCTCGGCGCTCGATGTGCTGGTGCAGGCCCAGATCCTCAACCTGCTCGCCGATCTGCAGTCGGAACTCGGCCTCAGCTACCTGTTCATCACCCACGACCTCGCGGTGGTCCGGCAGATCGCCGACCACGTGGCCGTCATGGAGAAGGGCAGGCTCGTGGAGCAGGGCACCACCGACGAGGTGTTCGACAACCCCCGGACCGCCTACACGCAGGCACTGCTCGCGGCGATCCCGGGTGCGGGACTGGTCCTGCCTCCCGAGGTCGCCTGAGTCCCGGACGGGCGCGCGTCGTCGCGCAGGCCGGGTGGCCCCAGCAGGCGGTCCCCGATCCGGGGGCCGCCTGCTGTGCAGGGGGGGTGGGACCAGGCACGAAGATAACGATGCGTTCACGATGCGTGGCCGCGCGCCCACGGGGTGACGACCGCCCGGGAGCCCTGTCCTGGCGCCGATCCGACGGGTTCCGACGGAGCAGCGCACGACGCCGGAACCGCCGTCGGACTCCTGTCTTCCGCCTCTTGACGGGACGGCCATCGGTAGGGTTGGCAGCTGCCCTGTGACCCGTCGCCTCCGCGGCGCGTCACGTCGCGACATCGAAGGAGAAGGTACATGAGTATCAAGCACGGGGAAGAGGCTGTGACCGGCCCGCCCAGGCCGCAGGACCGCGCGGATGGAACGGGCACGGGACACAGAGCTCGATTGGCCCTGCCGGTGTTCGTGCCGGCCTCGGTCCTGATCGTGCTCTTCGTCGCGTTCGCCCTCGTTTCGCCGGATACCGCGTCCGTGCTGTTCGCGGGCATCCAGGAGAACGTGATCGGAGCCTTCGGCTGGTACTACGTGGCCATCGTGGCATTCTTCGTGGTGTTCTCGCTGTGGGTGGGATTCAGCCGCTACGGCGACATCCGCCTCGGCAAGGACGACGACACGCCCGAGTTCTCGACCATGTCCTGGTTCGCCCTGCTCTTCGCCGCCGGCATGGGCATCGGACTGGTGTTCTGGGGTGTGGCCGAGCCGCTGAACCACTTCGCCAGCCCCCGACCCGGCGTCACCGGCACCGAGGTGCAGATCGGGCAGCAGGCCATCACCCAGACCTTCCTCCACTGGGGGCTGCACGCCTGGAGCATCTACGTCGTCGTCGGCCTCTCGATCGCCTACGCCGTGCACCGGCGCGGCCGTCCCATCTCCATCCGCTGGACCCTCGAGCCCCTGCTGGGGGACCGCGTCAAGGGGGCCTGGGGCCACGCCATCGACGTCGTCGCGCTCGTGGGCACGCTGTTCGGTGTCGCCACCTCGCTCGGCCTCGGCGTGCTGCAGATCTCCTCGGGGCTCGACAGCGCCAACATCCTCGCCGCCACGGAAGCCACGCAGGTAGGGCTCATCCTCTGCATCACCGCGCTGACCATCGTGTCCGTGATCTCCGGTGTCGGCAAGGGCATGAAATGGCTCTCGAACATCAACCTCGTCCTCGCCGGGGTACTCCTGCTCGTGGTGCTCTTCGCCGGGCCCACGCTCTTCCTCCTGCGCGAGTTCGTCCAGTCCATCGGCAACTACTTCCAGAACGTCGTCGGCCTGACCTTCAACACGCTGGCGTTCTCCGGCGCGGAGGGCGAGGCCTGGCAGGCGGCCTGGACCACGTTCTACTGGGGCTGGTGGATGTCCTGGGCACCCTTCGTCGGGATCTTCATCGCCCGGATCTCGAAGGGACGCACCGTCCGCGAGTTCGTGGCCGGTGTCCTCCTCGTCCCCACCACGCTGGGGTTCCTGTGGTTCTCCGTGCTCGGAGGCTCGGCCATCTACCGCGAGATCTTCGGCCAGGGCGGCCTGATCGCCGAGGACGGCTCGGTGGACACCGAGAACGCGCTGTTCGGCCTCCTGGCAGGACTGCCCGGCGGGCCCGCGCTGCTCATCGGTGCCATCCTCCTGATCGCGATCTTCTTCATCACGTCCGCCGACTCGGGCGCCCTGGTGATGAGCATGATCTCCACCGGGGGCGACCCGAATCCCCGGCACTGGATCCGGATCTTCTGGGCAGTCCTCGCAGCGTTGGTCGCCATCGCCCTGCTCCTGGTGGGTGACACCGGGCTGAGCTCCATCCAGACGGCGGCGATCCTCACGGCCCTCCCCTTCAGCGTGGTGATGCTCGCCATGTGCGTCGCCACGGCGAAGGCGTTCCACGGGGAGCACCGCGCCTGGCAGGAGACCCAGCGACGGGTCGCCGCGACGGCCATGGCGGACCGCGTGACCGATCAGGTCCACGAGTCGATGTCCGGGCAGGTGGAGCGGCAGGTGCAGGAACACCTCGCCGATCACGCGGCGGACACGCCGTCGGACCTGCCTTCGGACCTGCCGTCGGACGGCTCTACCGACGCCGTCCGGGGCGCCGGCCAGGGTGCGGCTCCGCGGTTTCGGCGGCCCCGCCGGCCGTAGCCGCGCACCCCGCGCCACACCCACGACGGCGGCGGTCCTTCCCCGGGAGGACCGCCGCCGTCGTCCGTCCACAGCGCCCCCGGACGCCGTTTGACAGGCCGCATTAGGTCTGTTTTTGCCCAGCGCCTAGACTGGTAAGAGGGCGTGCAGTGCAGCCGCCGCCAATTTCCCTGCAGTAGATACCGAATTGAGTAATAACGCATGTCTGAAACCACAGGCAACACCGCTGTTCGCAGCGACCTCCGCAACGTAGCCATCGTGGCCCACGTTGACCACGGAAAAACCACCCTGGTCGACGCCATGCTGAAGCAGACCAACTCGTTCGCTGCGCACGGCGACGTCGCCGACCGCGTCATGGACTCGGGCGACCTCGAGCGCGAGAAGGGCATCACCATCCTCGCGAAGAACACCACGGTGTTCTACGACGGACCCTCGGCCAAGGGCGAGACCATCACGATCAACGTCATCGACACCCCGGGCCACGCCGACTTCGGCGGCGAGGTGGAGCGCGGCCTCTCCATGGTGGACGGCGTCGTCCTCCTCGTCGACGCGTCCGAGGGCCCGCTGCCCCAGACGCGCTTCGTGCTCCGCAAGGCCCTCGCGGCCAAGCTCCCCGTGATCCTGCTGGTCAACAAGACGGACCGCCCCGACTCCCGCATCGAGGAGGTCGTCAGCGAATCGATGGACCTCCTCCTCGGCCTCGCGTCGGACCTCGCGGACGAGGTCCCCGACCTCGACCTCGACCTGATCCTGAACGTGCCCGTCGTGTACGCCGCGGCCCGCGTCGGTGCCGCGTCGATCGAGCAGCCGGCCAACGGCAGCGCGCCCGCCAATGACAACCTGGAGCCCCTGTTCCAGACGATCATCGAGCACATCCCCGCGCCCCGCTACAACCCCAACGGCGTCCTGCAGGCGCACGTCACCAACCTCGACGCCTCGCCGTTCCTGGGCCGCCTCGCGCTGCTGCGCATCTTCAACGGCACGCTGCGCAAGGGCCAGACCGTCGCGTGGGCCCGCCAGAACGGTGAGCTCAAGACCGTCAAGATCACCGAGCTCCTCGCCACCAAGGCGCTGGACCGCGTCCCCACCGATTCCGCCGGCCCTGGCGAGATCGTCGCCGTCGCCGGTATCGAGGGCATCACCATCGGTGAGACGCTCACCGACGTCGACAACCCGCAGCCGCTGCCGCTGATCACCGTCGACGACCCCGCGATCTCCGTCACCATCGGCATCAACACCTCGCCGCTCGCCGGCAAGGTCAAGGGCGCCAAGGTCACCGCACGCCAGGTCAAGGACCGCCTCGACAAGGAGCTCATCGGCAACGTCTCGCTCCGCGTCCTGCCCACGGCCCGCCCCGACGCCTGGGAAGTCCAGGGCCGTGGCGAGCTGGCGCTCGCCATCCTGGTGGAGCAGATGCGCCGCGAGGGCTTCGAGCTCACCGTCGGCAAGCCGCAGGTGGTCACCAAGACCGTCGACGGCAAGATCCACGAGCCGATGGAGCACATGACCATCGACGTCCCCGAGGAGTACCTCGGCGGCGTCACCCAGCTCATGGCCGCCCGCAAGGGCCGCATGACCAACATGGCGAACCACGGCACCGGCTGGGTCCGCATGGAGTTCATCGTCCCCGCGCGCGGCCTGATCGGCTTCCGCACCCGCTTCCTGACCGACACGCGCGGCGCCGGCATCGCGGCGTCGATCTCCGAGGGCTACGAGCCATGGGCCGGTGACATCGAGTACCGCACCAACGGCTCCATGATCGCCGACCGCTCCGGCGTCGTCACCCCGTTCGCGATGATCAACCTGCAGGAACGAGGCTCCTTCTTCGTGCAGGCCACCTCCGAGGTCTACGAGGGCATGATCGTCGGAGAGAACTCCCGCGCCGACGACATGGACGTCAACATCACGAAGGAGAAGAAGCTCACCAACATGCGTGCGGCCTCCTCCGACACCTTCGAGAACCTGACCCCTCCGCGCAACCTCACCCTCGAGGAATCCCTCGAGTTCGCCCGCGAGGACGAGTGCGTCGAGGTCACCCCGGAGACCATCCGCATCCGCAAGGTCATCCTCGATGCCAACGAGCGCATGCGCGCCTCGCGTTCGCGCGCCCGGGCCTAGTCCCGACGGCTCCGTCAGCACCGTGACCCACGACGACGCCGGTCCCTCCCCTGCCGGGAGGGGCCGGCGTCCGCCGTTCCCGGCACCCTCTCTCGCCGGCCCGCGGCGCCCCGCCGCGATCGCGGGTGCCGTGGCGGCAGGGGTGGCGGCGGCGGTCTTCGGGACGGCCCTGCACGCACACCTGCTCTTCGTGGGCGGGGCAGCCCTTCCCGTCGGCGCGCTGGCCGCCCTGCTCCTGGCGGGCAGCCTGTTCCTGCTGTGCGGGCTCTGGGCGCGGAACGTGATGATGACGGCGGTGGCGGGCGCGGTCGCGTACGGGATGGTGGCGCTGCTCTCGACGTCGTCGAGCACGCTCATCCTCACCGGTTCGTCGACGGTCGCCCCGGGCACGGCGCTCGCGGGGAATCTCTGGCTCTTCGGCGTGCTCGTCGTGACGCTGGCCGCGGTGGTGCGGGGCGTCGCCGTGCTGCGGCCGCGGAAGCGGCGCTAGGTCCCGGAGGCACCGGGCGGGCGGCGTGGCGTCAGTCGGCGGTGCGGTCGAGGTGGTGGGCCAGCATGATGGAGGTCGCCGTGCCGTCCTCGTCGGGTCCGCGGAGCGCGTAGTCCTCGAGGACCGCGCGGATGCGCCCCATCATCTCGGCGCGATGCTCGTCGTTGAGCCGGACCCCGACGCGCCAGACATCGATCTCGGACGGCTGCAGGCCCTCGATCTCCTGCAGGAACGTCTCCACCAGCACGGGCGCGGCATTCGGTACACGGCTGTTCCATGACAGCCCGGTGGCGCGGTACGGGATCTCCTTCGCCCCGCGGTTGCCGGCACGGGCGTCCTCGGCGGCGAGGAACCCCGTGGTGAGCAGGGTCCGGACGTGGTGGAGCGTCGTCGCCGGATTGAGGTCCAGGGCCTCCGCGATCTCCTTGTTGGTCCTGGCCTTGTGCAGGCACAATCGCAGGATGCGGAGCCTGACGGGAGCGCTGAGCGCCCGGCCGCGGGCCTGGAGATCCTCGTCTGAGTCCATGCGCCGATTGTACGGGAGATCGCCCGCGGGATTGACAGGTCCCAATCACTGGGGTGGCGCCAGGACACGGCCGGCGGCAGGCGCCCGCGGTCCTTGTCATCCCCGCCGATCGGTGTTTCCGTAGCCTGAGCACACTTCGAGAGCTCCAGGGGGACGGTATGGCCGGTGTCAGGACGTGGGAAGTCGTCGTGCGATGGGGGATCATCCTCGGGGTGGTCGCGGTAGCACTCCTCGTGCTGAGCCCGGTGATCGTCGCCAACGTCGGGACGACGACCCTCGAGGGGGCGTCGCCGGTCTCGACGGCGGCGACGGTGCTGGTGTCGATCATCCCCTCGGTCCTCCTCCCGTTCTCCGCCGCCCTCGTGGGCGCGGCGCTGGTGATGCGCCACGCCGAAGCCCTCGCATCGGCGGCTTCGGACGCCCTCCGCCGGGAGTCGGGGCACTGACAGGACCGGGGTCCCAAGGCTCACCTCACCGCGAGGACCTGCGGGGCGCACGGCGCGGGGGTGGCGGCGGTACCGGTCGGGCCGCCGTGACGTCGGCGAGGAGCACGACGTCGTCGCCCCTGCGGGTGCGCACCGTGCAGGTGGTCCCGTCGATGGCGACGAGGTCGCCGAGAGAATCCGTGAACCCGGTGTCGACGCGACGGCGGACGACGACCCTCGTCTCGAGGGGGAGCGACGCGAGGAGGGCGGCGGGTGTCTGCACGCCTCAAGGGTAGGCCCTGGCGGCTCACCGTCGCGGTGGCCGGCCCCGGGCAGCCCTGGTCCTGCCGGGGCGGGCCGTTGCGTTAAGCTGGAACCCGCACCCCGGGTGCGTCAGCCCGACCCCAGTCACCAGGAAAGGCGTGGGAAGTGACCTACGTAATCGCGCAGCCATGCGTGGATGTCAAGGACAAGGCCTGTATCGAGGAGTGCCCTGTCGACTGCATCTATGAGGGCGAGCGGTCGCTCTACATCCACCCCGACGAGTGCGTGGACTGCGGCGCGTGCGAGCCCGTGTGCCCGGTCGAGGCGATCTACTACGAGGACGACACCCCCGAGCAGTGGGCCGAGTACTACAAGGCCAATGTCGAGTTCTTCGACGACCTCGGGTCGCCCGGCGGCGCGGCGAAGGTCGGCAACACGGGCTTCGACCACCCCATCATCGCGGTCCTGCCGCCCCAGAACCAGCCGGCCTAGGTGGGGGCCGGGGAGCCGAAGCCGTTCGGCCTGCACCTGCCCGACTACCCGTGGGACGCCCTCGTGCCGTACCGGGAGACTGCGTCCCGCCACCCCGGGGGCGTGGTGGATCTGTCCATCGGTACGCCGGTGGACCCGACCCCGGAACTCATCCAGGCGGCGCTGGCCACCGCTGCCGACGCGCACGGATACCCGACCACCCACGGCACGCCGGCGCTCCGTGAGGCGATCAGCACCTGGTTCGCGCGGCGCAGGGGAGTGCCCGGACTCGACCCGGCGGACATCCTGCCGACCGTCGGCTCCAAGGAGCTCGTCGCGTGGCTTCCCCTGCTGCTGGGACTGGGCGAGGGCGACGTCGTCGTCCGGCCCTCCGTCGCCTACCCCACCTACGACGTCGGCGCCCACCTCGCAGGTGCCACCGCGGTCGCCGCAGACTCCCTCGCGGACCTTCCCGCGGACGTACGGGCCCGGGTCCGCCTGGTCTGGATCAACTCGCCCGGAAATCCGACGGGTGAGGTGCTCGACGTCGAGGGCCTGCGGACCATCGTCGAGGACGCCCGCTCGCTCGGCGCGGTCGTGGCGTCCGACGAATGCTACGGCGAGCTGGGCTGGGGGCGCTGGGATCCCGCGGAGGGCGGCGAGCCCGTGCCCAGCGTCCTCGACCCGCGGGTCTGCGGCGGATCCCACGAGAACCTGTTGGCCGTCTACTCCCTGAGCAAGCAGTCCAACCTGGCCGGCTACCGGGCCGCGTTCACGGCCGGGGACCCGGTGATCATCGCGAATCTCGTCAACTCCCGCAAGCACGCCGGCATGATCGTGCCGTACCCCGTCCAGGAGGCCATGCGGGTGGCCCTCGGGGACGACGCCCATGTGGCCGCCCAGAAGGACCTGTACCGTCGTCGTCGCGCCCTGCTGGTCCCGGCGCTCGAGGCCGCAGGCTTCACGATCGGCGGTTCGGTGGCGGGCCTGTATCTCTGGGCGTCGAACGGGAAGCCCACCTGGGACACCATCGACTGGCTTGCCGGGCTCGGGATCCTCGCGGGTCCGGGGACGTTCTACGGCGACGCCGGGGAGGGGTTCATCCGGATGGCGCTCACGGGGAGCGACGAGCGGATCCGGGCCGCGGTCACGCGTCTCGCGGACGCTCCGCGCTGAGCCGCCGCCTTCGTCCTTGCCGTCGACCGCCGGAGGGCCGCAGGATTAGTGATCGGGGGGCCGCTGACGGTAGCGTTTGGCGGGAATGTGCTGACCCCGAGGCGATCTCCGCCCCCGTGGGAAGCGATGATTTGTGGCGATGACCGCGCTCCAGCTCCTGAAGGAGAATCAATGACCGAGCAGAATGCCTCACTGCACTACGATGGCGGCGAACTCAGCCTGCCGCTCGTACGCGCAGCCGAGGGCAACCACGGCTACGACGTGTCGAAACTGCTGAAGCAGACGGGCCAGGTCACCTTCGACCCCGGCTTCATGAACACCGCGGCCACGACCTCGGCGATCACCTACATCGACGGCGACGCGGGGATCCTGCGCCACCGCGGGTACCCGATCGAAGAACTCGCGAAGAACTCCAGCTTCCTCGAGGTCTCCTACCTCCTGATCTACGGGAACCTGCCGACGCCGGAGGAGCTGACGGGCTTCGACGGACGCATCCGCCGGCACACCCTGCTGCACGAGGAGCTCAAGGGCTTCTTCGGAGGCTTCCCGCGGGACGCCCACCCGATGCCCGTGCTGTCCTCCGCCGTCTCGGCGCTGTCCACCTTCTACCAGGACTCGCTCGATCCGTTCGACGACGAGCAGGTGGAGCTCTCGACCTTCCGCCTCATGGCGAAGCTGCCCGTCATCGCCGCCTACGCGCACAAGAAGTCGATCGGCCAGCCGATGCTGTACCCGGACAACTCCATGAACCTGGTCGAGAACTTCCTGCGGCTCTCCTTCGGCCTGCCCGCCGAGCCGTACGACCTCGACCCCATGATGGTGAAGGCGCTGGATCTCCTGCTCATCCTGCACGCCGACCACGAGCAGAACTGCTCGACGTCGACCGTGCGCCTCGTGGGCAGCTCCAACGCGAACATGTTCGCCTCCGTGTCCGCCGGGATCAACGCGCTCTTCGGCCCGCTGCACGGCGGCGCCAACGAGGCCGTGCTGAACATGCTCCGCGACATCAAGGCCCAGGGCATGCAGCCCGAGGCCTTCATGGAGAAGGTCAAGAAGAAGGAAGACGGCGTGAAGCTCATGGGCTTCGGGCACCGCGTCTACAAGAACTACGATCCGCGCGCGAAGATCGTCAAGGCCACGGCCCACGACATCCTCAGCAAGCTCGGCGGCAACGACGAGCTGCTCGACATCGCGATGCGGCTCGAGGAGAAGGCCCTCGCCGATGACTACTTCATCGAGCGGAAGCTCTACCCGAACGTGGACTTCTACACGGGCCTGATCTATAAGGCCATGGGCTTCCCGGAGAAGATGTTCACCGTCCTCTTCGCGATCGGTCGCCTCCCGGGCTGGATCGCCCAGTGGCGCGAGATGATGCAGGACCCGCAGACGAAGATCGGCCGTCCGCGCCAGCTGTACACGGGTGAGGGCGAGCGCCACTACCCCGCGAGCTGACCCGCACCGGTCCCGCCCGGCTGAACGACGGCCGCCCACCTCCATGAGGTGGGCGGCCGTCGACGTCGGTGCAGGGGCGGGTCAGTTCCCGCCGGCGGAGGCGTAGCCCTGCGGGTTGTTCTTCTGCCAGCGCCAGTGGTCCTCGCACATCTCCGCGAGGGTCCGGGTCGCCGACCAGCCGAGGTCGGCGAGGGCCGACGACGGGTCGGCGTAGCTGACCGCGGAGTCGCCCGGCCGGCGGGGAGCGAACTCGTAGGGGATGTCGCGGCCCGCCGCCGCGGAGAACGCCCCGAGGACCTCGAGGACCGAGGAGCCGTTGCCCGTGCCGAGATTCCAGGTGTGCACCCCGCCGCGGGCGACGAGGTAGTCGAGGGCGGCGAGGTGGCCCTGGGCCAGGTCCACTACGTGGATGTAGTCGCGCACCCCGGTGCCGTCCGGCGTGGGGTAGTCGTTGCCGAAGACCATGACCTTCTCGC
The DNA here is from genome assembly GCF_015752045.1 of Arthrobacter sp. CAN_A2. NCBI lineage: Bacteria > Bacillati > Actinomycetota > Actinomycetes > Micrococcales > Micrococcaceae > Arthrobacter > Arthrobacter sp. CAN_A2. The sequence goes on along the minus strand of NZ_JADOUS010000001.1, from coordinate 408,851 downwards.
GGCGGCCCACCGCCACCTGGGCCACGAACGGCAGGAGGTTGTTGGGGATGCCCGTGGGGTCCTCGCCGATGGTGCCCGAGGAGTGTGCGCCGACGGGGTTGAAGTACCGCAGCAGCGCGATGTTCCAGCGGGGGTCCGCGGCACCGAGGTCCGTCAGGATGTCCTCGATCTGCTCCTTCGTGCGTCCGTAGGGGTTCACCGCGTCGAGGGGGAGCTTCTCGGTCAGGGGCACCTCCTCGGAGGCGCCGTAGACCGTCGCCGACGAACTGAAGACCAGGGTGCGCACGTCGGCGTCGTCCATGACCCGCAGCAGGTTCAGGGTGCCGCCGACGTTGTTGTGGTAGTAGTACAGCGGCTTCTCCACCGACTCGCCGACCGCCTTCAGGCCCGCGAAGTGGATGACGGCGTCGACCTTCTCCTCGGCGAAGATGGCACGCAGCCGGGGTTCGTCGAGGAGGTCGGCCCGGTGGAAGGTCGGTGTGCGCCCGGCGAGGGCTGCGACGCGTTCGAGCGAGGTCTCCGTGGAGTTCAGCAGGTTGTCGACGACGACGACGTCGTGGCCGTGGTCGAGCAGGGTCAGGACGGTGTGCGAGCCGATGTAGCCGCTGCCTCCGGTAACGAGTATTTTCACGCTCCCATCCTAGGTGCTTCCCTGTGGGTGGAACGCGCTGCGACGAGCCTAGAGCGGCGGCGCCCCGACGGTGTCGTACATGGCGTAGTCGTCCGTGGTGACGGTCCCGTTGCCGAACAGGCTCATCCCGAAACTGATCGCTGTGGCGCCGGCGGGCAGGCCCGGTGTGGTGAGACTCGCCTGGGTGTAGGTGCCGGCCGGGGCCAGCCAGGGTCCGGAGGTCCAGTACACCCACGTGCCGGCGGAGTTGCGGTAGTAGAGCGCCAGCTGGGTGACGGCGCTGGAGGTGTACCAGGCGCGCACCGAGTAGGTCCGGCCGGCGACGGCCTTCGGCGCGCACGTCCCGGTATCCAGCAGGGGCATCAGCTTCGCGTCCCCGCTGGCGTAGTTCGTGATCGTGAGCTTCTCGGCCTTGGTACCCGTGCGTGCGGCGGGCACGGTACTGAACACCGGGGTGTTGGTGCCGAATCCGGCCGCCTGCCAGCACTGGGGGAAGGTGCCCGACCCGGCGGTCTCGAGGCTCGGGTTCTGGACGAGGTTGGTTCCGGCCGCCGGGGGCGGCGGGGTCGGGACGCTGGCGACGTCGAACATCTCGTAGTCGTCGGTGGTCAGGGTGCCGTTGCTGAACAGGTTCAGGCCGAAGCTGAGCCCGTTGGCGCCCGCAGGCAACGGGGGCGTCGTCCAGGTGGCCTTCTGGAAGGTGCTGGACGGCGCGAACCAGGGGCTGGAGGTCCAGTACTTCCAGGACCCGACCCCGGTGCGGTAGTAGAGGGCGAACTGGGTGTTCGCGGTGGATTTGTACCAGGCGCCGAGGTTGTAGGTACGTCCCGCCGTGGCCGACGGTGAACACCCGCCGAGGTCCAGCGCCGGCAGCAGCTTCGCGTCGCCGTCCACGTATCCGCTCACCACCAGTCGTTCCGCCCTGGCGCCGGTGCGGCCGGCGACGACGGAGAAGGTGCGGGTGTTGGTCCCGTAGCCCCCCTCGTTCCAGCACTGCGGCACACCGTTGGTGAGCGTCTCGAGTCCCGGGTTCTTCACGAGGTTCCCTCCCACCGGCGGAGGGGGGACGGCCGGACCGGCGACCGCCGGCTTGACCGTTCCACCGATGACCTGGTCCACGGTCCTCACGGTCGTGGTCGACGGCCTGGTCTTCAGCCACGCGGCGAACTGGTCGAACAGGGCCGGGGTGACCGCCAGCGGATCGGTGGCGGGACTCGCGAAGCGGTGGAAGGTGAGCTGCATCCAGCCGCCCACCGATTCGGCCCGCGTCACGGCGTTCTGCAGGTCCGCGAGCGTCCAGGTGTTCTCGACCTGGTCCGGGGCGGCGGTGTTCCATGGGTTCGCCGGGGGGATCCGCTCGGCCAGGGGGCAGCCGGCGCAACTGAACCGCGTCTGGATGTCCCCGAGCCCGCGGGCACTGTTGTACCCGCAGTTCTTCGCGATCGTCTCGACCGCAGGGGTGCTCGAGGCGAACGGATAGGCGAAGCTCGTGGTGCGGAAGCCCCAGGTGGTGAGGTTGACGCGGTCGTTGCAGATCTGGCGGGTCGCCTCGGCGGACGGCAGGGTGACCAGGTCGGGATGGGTCACGGTGTGGCCGCCGATCTCGTGTCCCGCGGCGGCCAGCGTCCGGAGGTCGGACAGCGACAGGAAGCCCGCCGTGTCGATGGTCCCCGAGTTGACGTAGAACGTCCCCTTGAGTCCGTACCTGTTCAGGGTCTGGGCCGCGATGAGCTGGTCGGCGTTGCCGTCGTCGAACGTCAGGCTGACCACGGTGGGTCCGGCCGCCTGAGCGGCCGGCGCGGAGACGATGCCCGCGCCCGTGACCGCCATGGCCAGAGCCAGCAGGCCCGTGGCCGCCCGCCTGGCCCAGGACGTCCGGCGGGGCCGCCGGCTGGGCGTGGACATGGATCCTGATGAGGGTGTCATGGCATCTGGCTCTTTTCCGAACGGGGGCTTCCGGCCTCGCGTCGTGCGGGATCAGCGGTTCGGACAACCTGCCCGCCGCCGGTGGGGGGAGCTTCAGGGGCGCGAGACGGCCCACTCTACGTCGCCCCCGTACCGGCCGGACCAGCTCGGACTACCCGTTCTTCGGGCGGCGACACTCGGTCCGGTGCCTGCAGCGGAGGGTCCGTCCGCCGGGCCCGGGCCCGGGCCTGCCACCGATGCCTCTGGAGCAGCCGGGATCTTGGGCTTACTGTAGAAGTGAACCCGACCGGCTCCGAAGGAGGCCCATGTCGCACGCCGAATCCGGCTACAGCGCGTACTTCACGGTGGACACCTCGGAAGTGCTGCTCGTGGCGCTGTACCTCAGGGATTGTGCGGGGCTGCAGGGTACCGGCCGACCGGCCCTTCCGCCCCTGCTCCCCACCGTGCGGAGGGTCGAGACACGGCGCCTGACCCGGCCGGTGGGTGGACGGGCGACGCTGCGCGTCGAGTGGGAGGCCTGGTGGCACAGCCTGCTCCAGCACCGCGTGACGGACGCGGAGTTGCCGCTTCCTCCGCTGTTCGAGGCGCTGGACGGCATGGCGGCGCTGAAGGCCCTGCTGCGGGCGCACTTCGGGACCGCGATGGACTGGGCGGCGGAGCGATGCGCCGAGTACGCCCTCCGCGCCGGGGCCAGGGGTGCGGACAGCATGGATCACCTGCTCGCGCGGATCATCCAGGAACGCGAGTTCGAACTGGGGCGGCCGGCCCGCCCCTTCACGCTCGAGGTCGTCGAACTGCCGCTCGGTGGCCGGCGGGCCTGGTGGGTGGAACCGGACAAGCTCCTGACGTGCCAGGACCTGTTCGACGACGAGCACTCCTTCCGCAGCTACGTGGAGCCGATCATCAGGGTGCTCGCCTGAGTCCGGGACGCCTCGCGCCGTGGATCAGGGTGTCGCCCCCGCGACGGTGATGCTCACCGTCCCGGCTTCCGTCGTGGTCGACGACCAGCCGCCGTCCGCCCGGACCCACTCGAGCCCGGAGAACGCGACCGAGGTGATCTGCAGGGCGGATGCGTTCGCGACCGCCCACTGCGCGACGGCCCAGCCCGTGGTGTCCGCGGCGTCCAGCGTGAGGCGGGTCCCGTCCACCGTCCCGCCGAGCGGACCGAAGACCTCCTCGGCCGCGATCGGGACGGCGAGCGGGTCGCCGGCGGCGGAGGGCTCGCGGAGTGTGCAGTCCAGGGCTGCGGGTGAGTGACCGGTCAGCGCGGAGGCGAACGCGCGGCCTTCCGGCTCGTGGTCGGCGTACGCCGTCGGGTAGGCGGAGCGCTGGACCGTCTGGGCGGCCTCGGTGATCGGCAGCGTCTCGTACCCCGGGATCCTGACCAGGGCGTCGTAGAAGGCGCCCGCGGCGTAGACGGGGGTCATGATCTGCTCCTCCGTCCCCCAGCCCTGCGAGGGGCGCTGCTGGAACAGTCCCCGGGAGTCCGGTCCGGCGTCGTCCCCGTAGTCGATGTTCTCCAGCCGGGACTCCTGGATCGCCGTCGCGATGGCGATCGACGCCGCGCGGGCCGGCAGCCCCCGGCTCACGGCGACCGCCGAGATGAGGGCGGCGTTGCCGGTCTGCTCCGGGGTGAGTTCGAAGGTGTCCGCTCCCACGGTCGCGCTGCACCGCTCCCGGACCAGGACCTCGCTCTCGTCCAGTTGGTGGACGGCGATGGCGGTACCGCCGACGACGACGACGGCGAGTCCGGCGAGCATGGCACCGGTACGGAGCCGCCGCCGTCGGCGCCGGACGGCGGCCGACGGGGTCCGCGGGGCCATGCGCTAGTTGGCGTGCAGGGCAGGGTTGAGGGCGATGCCCTCGCCGCTGCGGGGACGGGCTTCGACGGCTCCGGTGGCGGAGTTGCGCAGGAAGAGGATGCCGGGCTCCCCGGAGAGCGTCGTGGCCTTGACGAGCGTCCCGTCCTGCAGCGTCACCTTGGTGCCCGCCGTGAGGTAGAGCCCGGCCTCGACGACGCAGTCGTCCCCGAGGGAGATCCCGACGCCGGACTCGGCGCCCAGCAGGCACCGCTCGCCGATGGTGATGCGTTCCTTCCCGCCGCCCGAGAGCGTCCCCATGATCGAGGCTCCTCCGCCGATGTCCGAGCCGTCCCCCACGACGACCCCTGCCGAGATCCGGCCCTCGACCATCGAGTGGCCGAGGGTCCCCGCATTGAAGTTCACGAAGCCCTCGTGCATCACGGTGGTGCCGTCGGCGAGGTGGGCGCCGAGGCGGACACGGTCGGCATCGGCGATCCGCACGCCTGCCGGGACCACGTAGTCGACCATGCGCGGGAACTTGTCGACGCCGTGGACGGCCACGGGACCCCGGGCACGCAGCGCGGCCCGGACCGTCTCGAATCCGTCCACGGGGACCGGCCCGTAGTTGGTCCACACCACGTTCGCCAGCAGCCCGAAGATGCCGTCGAGGGAGATGGTGTTCGGCTGCACGAGCCGGTGGGAGAGGAGGTGGAGCCTCAGGTACGCGTCCTCGGTCCCGGCGGGGGCGACGTCGAGGTCCACGGTCAGGTCGACGACCCGCTGCGTGACGTGCCGGGCGTCGTCCACGCCGGACTCCGCCAGCGCCTCCAGCGTGTCCCGCAGGTCGGCAGCCGCGGCGTCGTCCATTCCGGGCTCGCCGATCCAGGGTGCGGGGTACCAGGTGTCCAGGACGGTCCCGTCGGTGGCGACGGTGGCGAGGCCGAGGCCTCCGGCCGGCCGCCGGGAAGCGGACATGGACGGGCTGGGCGTAGGAGCAGTCATGGGTGCAAGTCTACCGAGCGATAGTGTTGCAGCATGATGCCCACCCCCTCCACGGCCCTCGATCCGACCTCCGACGTAGCCCTCCTGACCGCGCGACTGCTCGACGTCGAGAGTGTCTCCGGCAACGAGGCGGGCATCGCGGACGCCATCGAGCAGGCCCTGCGGCGCCTGGACCACCTGGAGGTGGTGCGCGACGGCGACTGCGTCATGGCGAGGACCAGCCTCGGACGGTCCGAGCGGGTCATCCTCGCCGGGCACATCGACACCGTGCCCCTCCCCACGGCTCCCGGCTCGCGGGGGACGGTGCCGTCCGCCTGGGACGGCGATGTCCTGTACGGACGGGGAGCCACCGACATGAAGGGCGGCATCGCCGTCCAGCTCGCGCTCGCGGCAGCCCTCACCGAGCCCACGCGGGACATCACGTTCATCTTCTACGACCACGAGGAGGTCGAGGCGTCCCTCAGCGGACTCGGCCGGGTGGCGGCGTCCTACCCCGGGTGGCTGGCGGCGGACTTCGCGGTGCTCCTGGAACCGACGGACGGCACCGTGGAGGGCGGCTGCAACGGCACCGCGCGCTTCGACGTCCGGGTCACCGGCAAGGCGGCGCACTCGGCGCGCGCCTGGCGGGGTGTCAACGCGATCCACGGTGCCGCCGAGGTCCTCGTCCGTCTGCGGGACCACGCGCCGGCCACCGTCCACGTGGACGGCCTGGACTACAGGGAGAGCCTCAACGCGGTGATGGTCACCGGTGGCACGGCCGGCAACGTCATCCCGGACAGCGCGGTGATCGAGGTGAACTACCGCTTCGCCCCGGACAAGACGCCGGAGCAGGCCGAGGAGTACGTCAGGGCGCTGCTCGAGGGGTTAGACGTCGAACGGACCGATGTGGCGGCCGGGGCGCGGCCGGGCCTGCAGCACCCCGCTGCGGCCGCGTTCGTCGCGGCCGTCGGCGCGGACCCGAAGCCGAAGTACGGCTGGACCGACGTCGCGCGGTTCAGCGCGCTCGGGGTGCCGGCGGTCAACTTCGGGCCCGGCGATGCCCTCCTCGCGCACACGGACGACGAGCACGTCCACGCCGACGCCATCCGCGCATGCCTGGGCGCCCTGATGACCTGGCTGTCCTGACCCGGCCGTCCTGACCCTCCGTCCTGGCTGTCCGTCCGGACCCGCGTCGCCCCGGCGTACCGCCCGGTCCGCCGACGACGAAGGACCCGGCATCCGCCGGGTCCTTCGTCGTTGCTGCTGCTGGGACGGCTCAGGTGGAGGCCGCGTCCAGGGCGATCGCCCCCTCCGCGACGGGCTTGCGGCCCTTGGTCCTGAAGCTCAGGAGCACGGAGAGCCGGGTCGCGAGGGTGGACAGCCCGAAGTTGATGATGATGAAGATCGTGGCGGCGACCATCAGCGAAGGGATGATGTTGCCCTCGCCGACCCCTAGCCGGCGCATGTACTGCAGGAGTTCGGGGTACGTGATGATGAAGCCGAGCGCCGAGTCCTTCAGGATCACCACGAACTGGCTGATCAGGGCGGGCAGCATGGCGATGAGGGCCTGCGGCACCTCGATGCTGCGCAGCGACTGGTTGGCCGTGAGGCCGATGGCCATGCCCGCCTCGCGCTGTCCACTCGGCAGTCCCTCGACCCCCGACCGGACCAGTTCCGCGATCACGGAGCCGTTGTAGAGCGTCAGGGCGATGACCACCGCGATGAGCGGCGCATTCTCGGGCTGTACCGCACCCGAACTGCCGAGTGCCAGCCAGAAGAAGATCATCATCAGCAGCACGGGGACGGCACGCAGGAACTCGACGACGACGCCGGCGACCCACCGGACGGGTGTCAGGTGCGAGAGCCGGCCCACGCCGAAGATCAGGCCGAACACCACCGAGGTGACGATGGCGATCGCAGCGGCCTTCAGCGTGTTGGCGAGCCCCGGGAGGATGAAGAACTCCCAGGTCCTGGACTCGAGGAAGGGTGTCCACATGCTCGCCTCGAGCTGACCCTTCTCCGCCAGCGTCGAGACGATCCAGGCGAGGATGCCGAGACCGACCAGCACGCCCACGATGTTGCCGATCAGGATGTTCCGGCGTGCGCGGGGACCCGGGGCGTCGAAGAGGACCTGCTGCGCGCTCATCGTGCCACCGCCAGTTTCCGTGAGGCCCAGGTGGTCAGCAGTCCGATCGGGATCACCAGGACCACGAAACCGAGGGCGAAGGTGAAGAAGATGGGGATCACCAGGTCCGAGCGGAACTCGATCATGGTCTTCATGAGGCCTGAGGCCTCGGTGGCCACCGAGCCCGCTGCGGCGACCGTCGAATTCTTGATGAGGGCGATCAGCACGTTCCCGAGAGGCGCGATGGCCCCGCGGAAGGCCTGGGGGAGGATGATGAGGCGCGCCGCCGGGAGGAAGCTCAGGCCGATGGCCCGTGCGGCCTCGGCCTGTCCGAGCGGGACGGTGTTGACGCCGCTGCGGATCGCTTCGCACACGAAGGCCGCGTGGTACACGGACAGGCCCACGATGGCGATGCGGAACAGGCTGGCGTTCAGGTCGGCCGCGAGGCTGATCTGCATGACGGAGAACAGTCCGAGGAAGCCGAAGGCCAGGATGATGGTCAGCGGCGTGTTGCGGAAGATGTTCACGTACGCCGCGCCGAACCACTGCAGGCTCGGGATGGGGGAGATGCGGAACAGGGCCAGCACCGTGCCGATGGCGAGCGCCCAGATGGCGGCCCAGAACGACAGTTGGATGTTGACCCAGAACGCGGCGAGCACGTCATAGGTCTCGAACAGCGACAGGTAGTCCTCCACGGTTCACCTCTTTCCTGGTGGGGACATGGCATTGGCGGGGTGGTCCGGGGGACCACCCCGCCAATGGGGGCGATGCTAGGCGCAGGGCTCCGGCGTGGGCGGGTTCAGCTCCGCGTTGAAGGTGTAGTCGGCACCCTCGGTGTTGCTGGTGATCGCCTCTTCCCAGGCGCCGTCGTCGATCATCTTCGTGATCGCCGCGTTGATGTCCTCGCACCTGTCGCTGCCCTTGGGCAGGCCGACCCCGTACTTCTCCTCGGAGAACGTGTTGCCGACGACCTTGAACTTGCCGGCGTTGGACTCCTGCGCGGCGAGGCCGGCGAGGATGATGTCGTCGGTGGTGACGGCGTCGATCTGGCCGCCGCCCATCGCCGTGACGCACTCGGCGTAGCCGGGCTGCTCGACGAGCTGCACGCCCGGGTACTGGTCCTTGATCTTCTGGGCCGACGTCGAGCCCGTGACCGAGCAGAGGTTCTTGCCCTCCAGGTCCTCGGGGCCCATGATGTCGCTGTCCGTCGGGACGAGGAGGTCCTGGCCGGCGACGAAGTAGGGTCCCGCGAAGTCCACGGTCTCCTTGCGGGTGTCGGTGATCGAGTACGTCGCGAAGATCATGTCCACCTGGTTGTTGGACAGCAGGTTCTCGCGGTTCGCGGACGGCGCCTCGACGAACTCGATGTTCTCCTCGGACACCCCGAGCTCGCCCGCCACGTACTTCGCGACGTCGACGTCGAAGCCGGAGTAGGAGCCGCCCTCGTCGTAGCCGAGGCCCGGCTGGTCGAACTTGATGCCGATGCGGAGGCTCTCGCCGCCGCCGCTCTCACCGCCGCCCTCGGTCTCGGCGCTCTCGCCGCCGCCACAGGCGGACAGTGTGAGTGCGGCAATCGCAGCCACCGCGGCTGCTGCGTATCGGGTGTTTCGCATTGGTTCTCCTTGCGTCGCGGCCTCGGAAGGCCCTCGTGGGTTCTGGCGGTGCGGGGGTCAGTGCGAGAGGATCTTGCCTAGGAAGTCCTTGGCACGATCGCTCTGCGGATTCGTGAAGAACTCCTCGGGCGTGGCCTCTTCCATGATCTGGCCGTCGGCCATGAAGATCACGCGGTCGGCGGCGCGGCGGGCGAAGCCCATCTCGTGGGTCACGACGATCATGGTCATCCCCTCCTTCGCGAGGGCGACCATCGCGTCGAGGACCTCGTTGATCATCTCCGGGTCGAGGGCGGAGGTCGGTTCGTCGAACAGCATCACCTTCGGTTTCATGGCGAGGGCCCGTGCGATGGCCACGCGCTGCTGCTGGCCGCCGGACAGCTGGGCGGGGAGCTTCTGCGCCTGGTTGTCGACGCCGACGCGCTTCAGCAGCGACATCGCGAGCTCCTTGGCCTCGCCGCCCTTCATGCCCCGGACCTTGATCGGACCGAGGGTCACGTTCTCGAGGATCGACTTGTGCGCGAAGAGGTTGAACGACTGGAACACCATGCCGACGTCGGCGCGCAGGTGCGCGAGGGCCTTGCCCTCCGCGGGGAGCACCTTGCCGTCGATGGCGATCTCGCCGTCGTCGATGGTCTCGAGGCGGTTGATGGCGCGGCACAGGGTCGACTTCCCGGACCCGGAGGGCCCGATGACCACCACGACCTCTCCGCGGCCGACCTCGAGGTTGATGTCGCGCAGGACGTGGAGATCCCCGAAGTGCTTGTTCACGTTCTTGAGCGAGACGAGGGGGCTTCCCGAGGACGCGGGCGTAGTCGGTTGCGGTTCACTTGTCATGGGAGAAATGTAGCGAACTATTCCTCTCCAGCAATACACCCGGGTGTAATGGGGATGATTGTGATTCAAGTGCAATCAGTGCCCTGTATGTTGCCTCGGGATATTGCTGCGGGCCTCCCCTGACTGCCCGGAGCATTGGTTAGCCTAGGACAATGTCTCACTCCCAGCAGCCCCCGGCCGGTGCTCACCCCGGGCCCTCCATCGCGGACGACGGCGCGGTGCAGGCGGCGCACGCCGGTCCCGCCGCGCAGGCCCCGGACGGCACAGCCCGTGCGCGCGCGAACGGCGCACCTGCCCGGCCTGCCCGCCGCAAGGGTCCGGTGGAACTGCGGCGGGGCCAGGCGGCCGCTCCGCAGTCCGACAACATGCTGCTGGACTCCGATCCCGGCGGCGGCTTCACCCGCACGGATCCGTGGCGCGTGCTGCGCATCCAGAGCGAATTCGTCGAGGGATTCGGCACGCTGGCCGATCTCGGCCCGGCCATCAGCGTGTTCGGGTCGGCGCGCACGCCGCGGGACTCGCCTTTCTACGCGATCGGCCAGGAGGTGGGTCGGCGACTCGCGGACTCCGGGTACGCCGTCATCACCGGGGGAGGGCCCGGCGCCATGGAGGCCGCGAACAAGGGTGCGTGCGAGGCGGGCGGGGTATCGGTGGGTCTCGGCATCGAACTGCCCTTCGAGCAGGGCATGAACGAGTGGGTGGATCTCGGGATCAACTTCCGGTACTTCTTCGCGCGCAAGACGATGTTCGTCAAGTACGCCAACGGGTTCATCGTGCTGCCGGGTGGTTTCGGCACCCTCGACGAGCTGTTCGAGGCGATGACCCTCGTCCAGACCGGCAAGGTCACCTCCTTCCCGATCGTGCTCATCGGCGTCGACTACTGGCGCGGGCTCCTCGACTGGGTGGAGGGCACCCTGCTCGCCGAGGGGACCATCTCGGAGAAGGACCTCTCGCTGCTGCAGCTCGTCGACACGGCCGAGGAGGCCGTGCGGATCGTCGCGGCCTCGTCGGGGCACGACCGAACCCCGAGTGCTGCGTCCGGGCACCGCTGAGAGGCGACTCTGGCACCATTACGGTGTGACTATCTTCCTGGTGATCCTCGCCGTCCTGCTCGTGGGAGGAACCGCAATCCTCGCGTCGGGGCGCCCGCTTCCGGCGCCGCTCCGGCGGTTCGGCGCCGTTGCCCGGACGGGCTCGGGTGCCCACCCGGCCGACGGGCAGCCGGGCGACGACGGCGGCAGGGACGCACCGTCCCGGCAGGACGGCCTCGGGCTGGTCGAGCCGGTGGCGAGCCTGCCCCCCGTCCTGCTGCCCGAGTACCCCTCCGCGCCGGACGTCGACGCCGTGCGGTTCGGCCTCGGCCTCCGCGGCTACCGCATGGACCAGGTGGACGAGGTGCTCGACCGGCTGGCGGCGGCCCTCGCCGAGCGGGACGCCCTCATCGGAGCGCTGCGCTCGCAGCTCGCGGCGCAGGACGCCCGACGATGAGCGGGGCGGTCCCCGGCTCCGACGGCCGGCTGCGGTGCGGCTGGGCGGTCTCCAGCGTCGACTACGAGCGGTACCACGACCTCGAATGGGGCCGCCCCGTCCGGGACGAGGCCGGACTCTTCGAACGGCTGAGCCTCGAGGCCTTCCAGTCCGGCCTCAGCTGGATCACCATCCTGCGGAAACGGGACGCGTTCCGCAGCGCCTTCGCCCACTTCCTCCCCGAGGCGGTGGCGGCGTTCGACGAGCACGACGTCGAGCGGCTCATGGCCGACGCCGGGATCGTCCGGAACCGGCAGAAGATCGATGCGACGATCGCCAATGCCAGGGCCCTGCTCGCACTCCCGGAGGGCACCACGCTCGGCGCGGTCCTCGGGCGTCACCGCCCCGGGCCGGGCCCTGCCCCCGCCACCCTCGCCGACGTCCCGGCGATCACGACCGAGAGCACGGCACTGGCCCGCGACCTCCGCGGCCTCGGCTTCCGCTTCGTCGGCCCGACGACGGCGTACGCCATGCTGCAGGCCACGGGGTACGTCGACGACCACCTGCAGGACTGCTGGATCCGCGCCTCCGCGGGAGAGACCATCGAGGCGGGGCCGGCCGCGGACGCCGGCGTGGATGTCAGGACTGCGTCCGACGACGGCGCCGCGTGAGCCGGACGAGGTCCGCCGCGACCGCCGCCACCGCGCGGCCGGTCCGGCTGCAGGTCCACTGGGTCCTGCAGGTGCTGGCGGTCTTCTGCGCCGGTCGCCTCGTGTCGACCGCGATCTTCCTGCTCGCCGCGACACGCCAGGGTCCCAGCCCGTGGTCCGGCCCTGCACCCGGGTACGGCGCGTTCATCAGCTTCTGGGACAGCGGCTGGTACGAACGCATCTTCCTGGAGGGCTATCCGTCCGAACTGCCGCGGGATGCACTGGGCGTCGTCAGCCACAACCAGTGGGCGTTCCACCCGCTCTACCCGGGACTGGTCCGCGGCCTGGCTGCGGTCACCGGCCTGGGGTGGGGGACCCTCGCCCCGGTGGTCTCGGTGGTCGCGGCGGCGGCGGCGTCGCTCGTCATCTACCGCCTGTTCAGGCTGCGGTCGGACCATCGGACGGCGCTCGCGGGGGTCGCCGTCGTGTCCTTCGCCCCCGTCGCGGCCATCCTGCAGGTGCCGTATGCGGAGTCGCTCCACCTGCTGCTGCTGGCCTCGGCGCTGTACCTCGTCTCGAGCGGCCGGTACTACGCAGCCATGCCCGTCGTCGTGCTCATGGGCCTGGCACGCCCTGCGGGGGTGCCCTTCGCGATCGCGACGGGGATCCTGTTCCTCCACGCGCTGTGGACTGCGCGCCGGGCGGGTGATCCGGGCGTACGCAGCGACGCGGCGGGACGCATGCTCCCGCTGTTCCTGCTCGGCGTGGTCTCGTCCGTCGCGGCGGTCGCCTGGCCGCTCATCGCCTGGGCTGCGACGGGCCAGTACACGGCCTACGTCGCGACGGAGACGGCCTGGCGGGGCGAGACCTTGGTGCCGTTCGTGCCCTGGTTCGAGGCTCCGGCCGCCGTCGTCGGGCCCGCGGCGGGGGCGCTCGTGGTTGCCGCCCTCGTCATCGGGGCGATCGGGATGTTCCTGGCTCCGTCCGTGCGCTCGATCGGTCTCGTGCCCGGCGCCTGGTGCGCCGGATACCTGCTTTACCTCGCCGCGTTCTGGGACCCGCAGTCGAGCACCTGGCGCATCCTGCTGCCACTGTTCCCCCTGGCGCTCGCTGTCGCGACTCTGCGCAGGGGGCGCCTCCTCTGGGTGCTCCTGCCGGTGTGCGTGGTGCTCCAGTTCCTGTGGGTGGACTGGCTGTGGGCGTGGACCCCGACCCGCCCGGACGGGGATTATCCACCCTGAGTGTGATCCACGCCGCACCTGAATTAGCAGGTGCAGGACTTGTGCTGAATAATAAAGGTGATGACGTGCACATCGGGGCCCTGTACAGGTCGCTGCGGTGGAGCACCGTTTACTGTTGCGCTGCCGCTGATCGCGGTCGCGCCCTGTTGAAAGGGACACCCCCATGGCTGCCATGAAACCGCGTACCGGCGATGGACCGATGGAAGTCACCAAGGAGGGGCGCAGCCTCATCATGCGGGTGCCGATCGACGGCGGCGGACGCCTCGTGGTCGAACTCAACGCCGAGGAGGCAAGCCGCCTCAAGGACTGCCTGCTCGACGTCACGAACCAGCTCGCGCGCTAGGTACCGGGCCCGCGCCGTCAGGCGCGTTGCTTGACCGCCAGGAGGAGTCCGCTGCCGGTGGGCAGGAGCGCCGACACGAGGGCATCGTTCTCGCGGACCATCCGGCCGACCTGACGCAGGGTGTTGGTCGACTGCTCGCGCACGGCGGGCTCCGCCACGCGGTCCTGGTCCAGCGCGTCATTGACGATCATGATGCCGCCGTCCTTCAGGAGGCGTGTGGCCTGCTCCACGTACGCGGGGAGGCCCGGCTTGTCGGCGTCGATGAACACCAGGTCGTAGGCCGCATCGGTGAGGCGGGGGAGTACGTCCGCTGCGCGGCCCGAGATGGTCCGCGTGCGGTTCGAGGGGATGCCCGCCTCCGCGTAAGCCTCCCGCGCGGCACGGAGGTGGTCCACGTCGGAGTCGATGGTCGTCAGGACGGCGTTCCGGCCCAGGCCGCGCAGCAGGCAGACTCCGGAGACACCCGCGCCTGCGCCGACCTCGACGGCCGTCGTGGCCTTGGACGCGGCTGCGAGGACGGTGAGTGCCGCCCCGACGGCCGGCGTCACCGGGGTCACGCCGAGCTCGTGCGACCGGTCGCGCGCCCTGAGCAGGGTGTCGTCCTCCTCCGGGAGTCCTTCGGTGTAGGACCAACTGCTGTGTTTGTCGGCGGCCATGGACATCCATTCTGTGAGCGCGGGAGATTGAGGGGGCCATCGGCAGGCCGGAGCCCCGCCCCAACACTACTGTGCGGCGCGGGCGCACTTCCATGCCGGGACCGGGTAGGGCGCCGCCCCGGCGCCGCCCTGCCAGCGAGTTCCCAGCTTGGTGGGAAAGACTTTTTCCTCGGGACATCCGGCGCGAGCACAGTCTCGAATCCCTGACACCACCGTTCGAGCCCCACGGCTCCGGGCGGCGCAGGTCCGGAAGTCGAGGCGAAGAGGGGAACAAGATGTCCAGTGTGAAGGCGGCCCAGGCAGCCGGGGAGGCCATCCCCGCGGCGGAGGCGCCGATCCTCGACGAGCATGGCAACCCCTGGGTTGCGCCGTCGTGGGAAGAAGTCGTCACCAACTACTCGCCCAAGGTCTACCGGTTGGCCTACCGGCTCACCGGCAACAGGTTCGACGCCGAGGACCTCACCCAGGAGGTCTTCGTCAGGGTCTTCCGGTCACTCGCGAACTTCAAGCCGGGCACGCTGGACGGGTGGCTGCACCGCATCACCACGAACCTGTTCCTCGACCAGGCGCGCCGCAAGACGCGCATCCGCTTCGACGGCCTGACGGAGGAAGCGGAGAGCCGCCTGCCCAGCAAGCACCCGGGCCCCGAGCGCAGCTTCGAGTTCAACAACCTCGACATCGACGTGCAGGCTGCCCTGGAGGAACTGCCGCCGGACTTCCGCGCGGCCGTGGTGCTCTGTGATCTCGAAGGCCTGGCGTACGACGAGGTGGCCCGGGTGCTCGGGGTCAAGCTCGGCACCGTCCGCTCGCGCATCCATCGGGGCAGGACGATGCTGCGGGAGAAGCTCGCCCACATGGACCCCCGCACGGCAGGCAAGAGCGGTTCCGCCCTGGGGGTCCCACGGATCGCGGGCCTGGGCTGAAAGCGATGCTCCATCCCCATCGTTCCCTCCAGGACCTCGTGGACGGTGAGCTGACCGATCGACGGCGCATCGCCGTGGAACGGCACGTCTCCCGCTGTTCGTCCTGCGCGGCCGCCCTCGTGCGGATCCGCGGACTGAAGAGCACGCTGCTCGGCCTGAACCGTCCGCACCCGCACCCGGACTTCCAGCGCAGTCTGCTCTCGTCCGGAGCCGGACGCTCCCCGGAGCCCCGCACCCTCCCTGCGGGCTCGAGTGCGGTCTTCGTGCGTGACCACCACGAGCGCGCCGACCCCCGTCGACGCCGTCACCCGGTCCTCGCCGCCGCCGGCGGCTCCGCCGTGGTCGCCGTCGCCATCCTCGCCTCAGCCTACGTGGTGGGCGCAGAGGCCCGACCGGTGGCGGCGGCCCCCTCGAGCGGGACGGCGGCGTTGCAGTCGGGCTGGGAATCGGTCGCGCCCCAGACGCCCACCTATCTCGACACGGACCAGCTCGAGACGCTGCGGGCCGGCGGCTGGTACTGCCCGGAACTCGAGGCCCTCGGATTCACGCTGCAGAGCGCGGAGGGCATCACCGTAGGCGGACGGCCCACCCTCGAACTGGTCCTCGAGAACGACGGCGACACGGTGACCGTCTACGAGCAGCGGAAGGTCGGCGGCACGAGTGTGGACCGGCGGGCTGCCCCGGCGCCCGTCAACGCCGTGACCGGCAACAGCGTGGCGTCGGACGGCTTCGAGCACATCGGTGGTGCGGACCGGGATGTCTGGGTCCGTGCCGGCGCCCCCTGGCAGGCGGTCCTCGATTCGCCGTCGGTCACGTACACGGTGGTCTCGGACCTCCCCCCGGCCGCCATGCCGAAGACTCTCATCCAGCTGGTCACCACGGAGCACGCGCAGCTATCCCTCGCCCCGCAGGCGCAGGAGGACTCGATGGTGGAACGCATCATCCGAGGCCTGTCGATGATCACCGACCCCCAGGACGACGTCGGATAGGTCCGGCACGGGACGGGAAGGTAGTCTTTTCACGTGTTGGGAATCAACGGTCTCGAACTCGTGGTCCTGGCCCTGATCGCCGTGATGGTGCTCGGGCCGGAGCGCCTTCCGGAGTACGCTGCCCAGCTCGCCCGCCTCGTGAAGGGGCTCCGCCGCATGGCGAGTGGGGCTCGGGAGCAGCTCCGTGAGGAAGTGGGCCCCGAACTCGACGAGGTGGACTGGCGGAAGCTCGATCCGCGTCAGTACGACCCCCGCCGCATCATCAAGGAAGCGCTGCTCGACGACGTCGAGGACGCCTTCAAACCCCTGAGCGACGGCGCCCCCAGGGCTGTTCCGCCGGCTGCGGCGTCCGCCGCCGTCCGCCCGGCCCTCTCCGCTCCGCTCGGCCCCCGGCTCTCGGCGGGCCAGCCCGCACCGTACGACCTCGAGGCCACCTAGGGCCGTTCCCGACACCTGCCCCGCAGGCGTCAGTGGACGCTGACCGGAAGTCTCAGTCCCGCCAGGCCGCGCGGCCGCCGGGCGAGGGCGGACGCGATGGACCTCAGTTCCGCGCCGGCCGCCGAGTCGTGCTCCTGCAGGACGAGCGGCGTACCGGCGTCGCCGCCCTCGCGGAGGGCCACATCGAGCGGGATGCTGCCGAGCAGCGGGATCGTGGAGTCGAGCGTCGTCGACAGCCGCGCTGCGACAGCACTGCCACCACCGGCACCGAACAGCTCCAGCCGCGTCCCGTCGGGCAGTTCGAGCCAGGACATGTTCTCGATGACACCCGCGACACCCTGCCCGGTCTGCGCCGCCATGGCGCCGGCCCGTTCGGCGACGTCAGCGGCAGCGCTCTGCGGTGTCGTGACGACCAGGAGTTCGGAGGACGGGAGCAGTTGCGCGACGGAGATCGCGATGTCACCGGTGCCCGGGGGGAGATCCAGGAAGAGTGCGTCGAGGTCGCCGAAGTACACATCCGTGAGGAACTGCTCGAGGGCGCGGTGCAGCATCGGTCCGCGCCAGGAGATGGGCTGGTTGCCCTCGACGAACATACCGATGGAGATGACCTTCACGCCGTGGGCGACAGGCGGCAGGATGAGCTCGTCCACCCGCGTGGGCTGCTGCGTGATGCCCATGAGGGCGGGGACGGAGAACCCGTAGACGTCGGCGTCCACGATGCCCACGCGCAGTCCCTGCGCGGCCATGGCGACGGCGAGGTTGACCGTGACGCTCGACTTGCCGACGCCGCCCTTGCCGCTCGCCACCGCGTAGACCCTCGTGAGCGATTCCGGATCGTTGAAGGGGATGCCGCGCCGGCCACCCGCACCCTTCAGCTGCTCCTTCAACGTATCGCGCTGTCCCTGGTCCATGACCCCGAGAGCCACCTCGACGGCGTCCACGCCGTCGACGGCGGAGAGTGCAGCCTCGGCGTCGTGCGTGATGGTGTCGCGCAGCGGGCAGCCCGCGATGGTCAGCAGGACGCGGATGCGCACGGTCCGTCCGACGATCTCCACGGACTCGAGCATGCCGAGCTCGGTGATGGGGCGGCGGAGTTCGGGATCGATGACCGTGGCCAGGGCCGAGCGCACGGCCTCCTCGGTGGGCAGGTCGCGGCTCACCGGGACGATTTCCTCCCGGCGGACTGGACCTTCGGCAGGGCGACCGTGGCCTCGGACGGCTTCCGCGGCTTCCTCTTCTGCAGCGTGAGTTCCTGCCCGTCCGTCGTCTCGAGCAGTTCCTCGAGGATGGAGCGGAGCTCCGAGCGCACATAGTCGCGCGTGGCGACCTCGCGCAGCGCGATACGGAGCTCCGCGATCTCCCGGGTCAGGTACTCGGTGTCGGACAGGTTCCGTTCGGCCCGCTGGCGGTCCTGCCGCAGCGAGACCCGGTCGCGGTCGTCCTGACGGTTCTGTGCGAGCAGCAGCAGGGGTGCAGCGTAGGAGGCCTGCAGGGACAGCATCAGCGTGAGCGCGGTGAACCCGAGCGCCGCGTTGTCGAAGCGGACGTCCTCCGGCGCGAAGCTGTTCCAGCACAGCCAGAGGATGCAGAACACGGTCATGTACAGCAGGAACTGGGGCGTGCCCATGAAGCGGGCGAAGTTCTCGGTCGCGCTGCCGAAGCGGTCGGGGTTGGGCCGCGGCCTCAGGAGGAAGCGCTTCCGCACCACCCGGGGCGTGTCCAGTCCACGCGAACTCGACCTGATCTTCTCAACCACGGCGGTCGCCTCGCTTCTGTCCCGGTGCGTCGTCCTGCGCCCGCCAGTCGTCGGGCAGCAGGTGGTCCAGCACGTCGTCGACGGTCACGGCGCCGACGAGCCGGCCCTCCGTGTTGACGACGGGCAGCGAGTTGAGGTTGTAGGTCGCGAGGATGCGCGACACCTCGCTGACATTCGACTGGTCACCGATCGCCTCGAGATCGGTGTCGATGATGTTGCCGAGCGGCTCCGGCGGGGGATAGCGCAGCAGCTGCTGGATGTGCACGACCCCCAGGTAGCGGCCGGTCGGCGTCTCGAGGGGCGGGCGGCACACGAAGATCGAGGACGCGAGCGCGGGGGTCAGCTCTTCGCGCCGCACATGGGCGAGGGCCTCGGCGACGGTCGCCTCCGGAGACAGGATCACCGGCACGGTGGTCATGAGGGAACCCGCGGTGTCCTCCTCGTACTCGAGCAGGCGGCGCACGTCCTCGGCGTCGTCGGGCTCCATGAGCTGGAGCAGCTCTTCCTTCTGCGCCTCTGGGAGCTCGTTGAGGAGATCGGCGGCGTCGTCGGGGTCCATCTCCTCGAGGACGTCGGCCGCCCGCTCGCGCGTCAGCGACGTCAGGATCTGGACCTGGTCGTCGTCGGGCAGTTCCTGCAGCACGTCGGCGAGCCGGTCGTCCTGCAGTTCGCCCGCCACCTCGATGCGCCGCTTGTCGGTCATCTCGTGCAGCGCGTCCGCGAAGTCGGCAGCCTTGAGGTCGTCGTGCTGCGCGACGAACTGGGTGGCTCCCTGCGGTTCGTCCGTGGTGCCGTGGAAGGCGTCGAGCCAGTCGATGATGAGCCGTTCGCCGCCGCGGCGCAGCCCGCGCAGGGCCGACGAGCCGCCGCGGCGCACGAAGAGCTGCGACACGTGCCAGTCGCCCGTACGGTTGCGCTCCATCGCGACGTCCTCGACGACGGCGTTCCCGCTCCCGTCGCGCAGGGTCAGGCGGCGGTCGAAGAGTTCGGCGACCATGAGCATCTCCGCGCCGCGCTGCTCGAAGCGGCGCAGGTTGACGAGGCCGGTGCAGATGATCTGTGACGGGTCCATGGAGGTGATGCGCGTCATGGGCACGAAGACGCGCTTCTTGCCGGGGACCTCGACGACGAGGCCGATGACCTGCGGCGGTTTGGCCGGACCGCGATCGAGCACGACGGCGTCCCGCAGGCGGCCGAGACGGTCGCCGAGCGGATCGAAGACATCGAGGCCCAGGAGCCGGGCGACGAAGACGCGGGTCGAGTTGGTAGTCACCTCCCTAGGCTATCGGGCGTGGCACGACACGGGGGCATCAGGATCGATCGGGGCGGCGGCCGTCCAGCCGGCGGTCAGCGCACCATCAGCGGACTGGCAGTTCTCTCCCGGCGATATGCCTCCCATCGGCGGGGGCGTTAGGCAAGAATGGGGGGTATGTCGACACCACCACTTGGAACCACCGCCTCTCGCGACCTCGGCCGGGTACTTCCCACGGGCGAGCCGATCGGCCGGTACACCAGCTATCTCGACGCCCAGAAGGCCGTCGACTACCTCGCCGACAACAAGTTCGCCGTGCAGCGGGTAGCGATCATCGGCAACGACCTGAAGACCGTGGAGCGTGTGACCGGACGCCTCAGCTACCCCCGGGTGGCGCTCGGCAGTGCGGCGACCGGAGCCTGGTTCGGGCTCTTCGTGGGACTGATCCTGAGCCTGTTCGCGGACAGCGAGTCGGGGATCACGATCTTCTCGTCGATCGCCCTCGGTGCCATCTTCTGGCTGCTCTTCGGTGTCATCACCTATGCGTTCCAGCGGGGCAAGCGCGACTTCACCTCGACCAGCCAGGTGATCGCCACGAGCTATGACGTGATCGTGGAACCGGAGCTCGCCGCGGAAGCCCGCAGGCTCCTGCAGCAGCTGCCCATGAACGGCCAGGCACAGCACCCGGGCGCCAACCCGTCGGGCTGGGGGCAGGCGCCGGGCCAGCAGCCGCCGCAGCGCCCCGCTTCGTGGAACGACCCCTACGCGGGCCCGCAGCAGCCGCAGCCCCAGCAGCCCCAGCAGCCGCAGCCTCAGCAGCAGCAGCCCGTCACCGACGAGAGCCAGACCGCCGGACCCGGTACCACCGGCCCCCGGCGCGGACAGTTCCCCGACCTTCCGGATGGACGGCCGCAGTACGGCGTACGGCTGGAGGGCCAGCAGCCCGGAGAACCCTCGGCGCCGAGCGGAAACCCCTCCACCGGAGAGCCCGGACCCCGCGCGGACGACGACGGCGGGCACGGCTCGAGCGCGGCGGGCGGACAGCGCTAGATCCTCGGGCGACGGCGGACGTCGGCACCAGCGACGGCGCCTGTCGCGGGGACAGGACGAAGGCAGGGACCCGGTCCGGGTCCCTGCCTTCGTCCTGTCCGGCCGTGGGTCGGGTGGCTACTCGCCGGTGCTGCCCCAGATGCCGCCCATCCAGTCCTCGACGTCCCCGGGGGTGCGCGGCAGGGCCGCGCTGAGGTTGACCGGGCCGTCGGCCGTCATGAGGATGTCGTCCTCGATGCGCACGCCGATCCCGCGGTACTCCTCGGGCACCGCGAGGTCCTCGGCCTTGAAGTAGAGGCCCGGTTCGATGGTGAACACCATGCCCTCGGTGAGGACCCCGTCGAGGTAGAGCTCACGCTTCGCCTGTGCGCAGTCGTGGACGTCCATGCCGAGGTGGTGGCTCGTGCCGTGCGGCATCCACCGCCGGTGGTGCTGGCCCTCGGGTGCCAGTGCCTCCTCGAGCGTGACGGGCAGAAGCCCCCAGCTGTCGAGGTTCTCGGCGAGCACGGTGACCGCGGCGAGGTGGATCTCCCGGAACTTCCGGCCGGGCCGGGCGGCCGCGAAACCGGCGTCGGCGGCGTCGAGCACCGCCTGGTAGATCCTGCGCTGCACCTCGGTGTAGCGCCCGTTCACCGGCAGGGTGCGGGTGATGTCGGCGGTGTAGAGGCTCTCGGCCTCGACGCCGGCGTCCAGCAGGATCAGCTCGCCGGCCCGGACGTGCCCGGTGTTGCGGATCCAGTGCAGCGTGGTGGCGTTGTTGCCGGAGGCGGCGATGGTGTCGTATCCGAGATCGTTGCCCTCCTCACGGGCGCGGGTGAAGAAGGCGCCTTCGATGACGCGCTCGCCCCGGGGGTGGGTGATCGCGCGAGGGAGGGTCCGGACCACCTCGTGGAAGCCCTCCACGGTTGCGGCGACCGCCGCCTCCATCTGCTCGATCTCCCAGGCGTCCTTGACGAGACGCAGCTCGGAGAGCACCTCGGCCAGCACTGCGTCGAGGGCGTCGGCCTTCTCGAGGTCCACCCCGGTGTTGATGCGCGAGGTGTCCACGAGGGCGTCGGCGTTGAAGTCGACCTCGCGGAGCAGCCGGATGCCGACGCCGCCGATCTCGACCACGCCGGCGTCCTTCGTGATGGCCACCTCGAGCCCGGCGAGATCGGCGGTCCGCAGCGCGAGCTGGGCCTCGATCTGCGCCATCGACAGGCGCTGACCGATCCAGAACTCGCCGTAGCGCGCGTTCGCGTAGAACTCGTCGCTGTCGCGCCCGGCGGGTTCGCGGAAGTACAGCGTGGCGGTGTGGTTGCCGCCGTCGTCGCCCGCTCCCTGCTCCACGGGCTCGAGGACGAGCACGGCGTCGGGCTCGTGGTCCAGGCCGAGGCCGGTCAGGTGTGCGAAGCCGGAGTGCGGGCGGTAGCGGTAGTCCGTGTCGTTCGAGCGGACCTTGAAGGGGCCCGCGGGGACGACGACGCGCTCGCCGGGGAAGCGGTCGGAGATGGCGCGACGGCGACGTGCCGCGTGCGGGGCGACAGGCGAGGCGCCCGGAAGCTGCTCTTCAGCCGGTGCCCAGTTGCTCGCCATGAAGGCCTTGAAGGCCTCGGAGTCGGGCCGCTGGGACCGGTTGTCGTTCCGGTCCGACAGGGGCTGGCCTTCGGGGGAGTCGGTGGGATTCAGGGATGCGGGGGCGGTGTCGTCAGAGCTCACCCCGTCATCCTCCCACCGCGACTGCGCCACGGGAAAGTCCGAGCGGGACCGTCGGCTTCGCTCCGCTCGATGCACTGGCACTGATCGTCACGCCGTTCGATGCGGCGCGCGCCGGGGCGGAGGAGTTCCAGCGTAGATTGGTCCGGTGAGAATCGATCTGCACACGCATTCCAACGTCTCGGACGGCACCGAGGACCCGGAGGTCCTCATCGCGTCGGCGGCAGCCGCGGGCCTCGACGCCGTCGCGCTGACCGATCACGATTCGACTGCCGGCTGGGACCGGGCCCTGGCCGCAGCCGCGTCCCGCGGGATCGCCTTCATCCCGGGAATGGAGGTGTCCTGCCAGACGGACACGGGCATCAGCGTGCATGTGCTCTCCTACCTGCATGACCCGCTGCACACCGGGCTGCTCACGGAGATCGGGAAATCACGGACGGCTCGCCTGACGCGTGCACGCCGCATGGTCGAACTGATGGCGGAGGACTTCCCGATCACCTGGGAGCTCGTGGAGCAGCATGTGACGGAGGGCGCTACCGTGGGGCGGCCCCACATCGCCGATGCGCTGATCTCGCTCGGCATCGTCACCACGCGTTCCGAGGCCTTCGAGCGCATCCTGACCGCGCGCTCGCCCTACTGGGTCAGCCACTACGCACCGCATCCCGCGCTCGCCGTCGCCCTCATCCGCGACGCCGGGGGCGTCCCTGTCTTCGCCCACCCGTCGGCCTTCACCCGCGGGGCCGTGGCGGGTGGGGCCGTCCTCGACGAGATGATCGACGCCGGCCTGCTGGGCCTCGAGGTGGAGCACCGGGACAACCCGGAGAGCGCGCGCGTGAAGCTGCGGGCGATCGCGCGGGACCGCGGGCTCCTCATGACCGGCTCGAGCGACTACCACGGGCTCGGGAAGCCGAACCTGCTCGGCGAGAACACCACCACGGCCGAGACCCTCGACGCCATCCAGGCCCTCGCCACGGGTGCGTCGGTCGCCTAAGGCCCGGTTCGGCAGTAGGTGCGGTGGTCCTCCGATGAGGGTCTCGACGCGCTGCACGCCCGCTTCGGCGTCCTTTCCCCACATCTGACGCGCCATGGTGCCATCGAAGAATCCGGATCCTGGAGACCCTGAGCATCGATGAATCATGTCTCCCGTGAGTACTCGTAGCGACCTCATAATGTCGGTGGCGGCGGGGAGAATTCAGTATGGACAGCAGCAGGAATGCTCCACTCGACACCACCGATACGGGTGGGCTATCGCGGCGGGCCGGCGCCTCGTCCGATCTGATCCAGTCGATTGCTGTCCCATCCGTCGTTGTCCCGGCGGCGATGCTTCCCGGTGACTCTGTGCAGGATCTGATCGACCTGGTGGCGTCCCTTCCGATGGGCCCGGGGCGTGCTGAACTCATCCGGCAGCTGCGCGAATTGATTCATCAGTTCAGCGCTACCGGGTCCGGTGGTGCTGCGCACGAGGGTGACGGCCCGCCGGCCTCTGTCCCGCCGGACCGCGTCGCAACTGCTGTTGTCCCGTCGCACTCTGTCCCGTCGGACCGCGTCTCACCGGGTGTTGGTCCGTCGGCCTCTGTTCCGCTGGACCGCGTCGCACCTGCTGTTGTCCCGTCGGCCTCTGTCCCGTCGGACCGCGTCGCACCTGCTGTTGTCCCGTCGCACTCTGTCCCGTCGGACCGTGCCCCGTCCACCCGGAGCGCCTTTGCCGCGATCTCTTCTGATGCTGTCCCGTCCGCCGCTGGCCTCGCTGGTGTTGTCCCGGCGGGTTTCGTGCGGGTGGGTTGTGTGCGGGACCTGATCGTCGCGCTGGCCTCCTTCCCGATGCCGTCGGATGGTTCGGGGTTGATCGATGAGGTTCGGGACCTGGAGGAGTTGAAGTCCATGCTCGCCGCTCGGCAGGCCCGGGATGCGGTCGCGTTCGACCTCGACCAGCGTCGGTCCCAGGCCGCCGCCGGTGTCCCGGTCGCCGAACAGGGCAAGGGTGTGGCCGCGCAGATCGCCCTCGCCCGGCGTGAGTCCCCGGCTCGCGGTGGGCGGTTGCTGGGGATGGCGAGGGCGTTGGTCACGGAGATGCCCCACACTCAGGCCGCTTTGGAGGCGGGACTGTTGAACGAGTGGCGGGCGACCCTGCTGGTGCGGGAGATTGGCTGCCTGTCGGCGGCGGATCGGTGCGCGGTCGATGAGGAGTTGGCGCCGGACACGGGGACGTTCGAGGGTGCCGGGGACCGGCAGATCGCCGCCGCGGCGCGGGCGGCGGCGTATCGGCGGGATCCCCGCTCGGTCACCCAGCGGGCCAGTCACGCGGCGTCGGAGCGGCATGTGAGTCTGCGTCCGGCCCCGGACACCATGACCTATCTGACCGCCCTGCTGCCCGTGGCCGAGGGGGTGGCGGTGCACGCGGAGCTTTCCCGGCACGCCGACGCCTGCCGGGCGGAAGGCGATCAGCGCAGCCGGGGGCAGTTGATGGCGGATGCGCTGGTGGAGCGGACCACGGGCACCCCGGGTGGTTTCTCCCGGGTCGAGGTGCAGCTGATCATGACGGATAGGACCCTGCTCCAGGGCGACAGCGAACCGGCCCGGCTGCCCGGCTACGGCATCGTCCCCGCCCGCAGGGCGAGGGACCTCCTCCTTTGGGAGGCGGGGCGGCCCGCAGACGGAAACGCGTTCCAGCGTGCAGCGACTGAGCCCACCGGGCCCTCGACCGGCCCAGCGTTCCAGCGCTCATCGGTGCGGTCCGCCCTGCAGCCTGGGACGCAACCCGGCGGGCAGGCAGGCGGGCAGGACCGCGGCGACGACGCCGAGCACGCCTCCCCACCGGCAAGCGACCCGCTGATCGGTCAGGCCGCCGGATCCGCATCAGGTAACGCGTCCGATCCATCAACCCGTCAAGGGTTCGAGGTGTGGCTCCGGCGTCTCTATACCGCTCCTGGGAGTGGGGAGCTGGTGGCCGTCGACTCCCGGGCACGGTTGTTCACTCCCGGGCAGCGGCGGTTCATCCAGGCCCGCGACCATCTCTGCCGGACCCCGTACTGTGACGCGCCGATCCGCCACTACGACCACATCATCCCCTGGCACACCAACGGGCCCACGAACCTCACCAACGGCGCTGGACTGTGTGAGGCCTGCAATCACACCAAGGAACTCCCGGGCTGGAAGGCTAGACCGCACCCAAATTCCGTGACCAGCACCGCCCGGCATGTCGTTGAGGTCCACACGCCAACGGGGCACACCTACCACTCCACAGCACCACCCCTCCCCGGCACCAGCCACAGCAGTTCCAGCACACCCGATGACCCACCCGCACACCAGCGTCGGACCGACCGCCGCAGGATGAAAGCGCTACGACAGGCACAGCGGGCTGAACGCGCAGAACTGCTCCTCGCCGGACCGACCGACGCAGGATGAAAGCGCTACGACAGGCACAGCGGGCTGAACGCGCAGAACTGTTCCTCGCCGGACCGACCGACGCAGGATGAAAGCGCTACGACAGGCACAGCGGGCTGAACGCGCAGAACTGCTCCTCGCCGGACCCGGCCTGCAGTAACAGCGGTCCAGGAGAGTGCCTGGTAAGGACAGACGCGCGTCGAAGAATCAGCAGCCAAGCCGCCAAACCGACGATCGAGGGGTCCATCGGCGCTAGCCACGTCCGCACGCATCGCCGCACGGGACCGTGGACGAACGTGGACCCCTGGCGCTCATCACGATCAGGACCTATCCGTCGGCCGCCGCAGCCGACATTCCAAGGAGGCCGTGGACCCGGTGCCCGAAACCGAAGGCGTCAGGTCCAGGGCGCGAGGCGTGCGCGCATGACGTCGACGGCCTGCGGATTGCTGTCCACGCACACGAAACGGCGGCCGAGCTTCCCCGCGACGGCGCCGAGCGTGCCGGACCCCGCAAAGAAGTCCAGCACCCAGTCGCCCTCACGGCTGCTCGCTGCCACCGCACGACGCAGCAGGCCCTCAGGTTTCTGGGTGGGATAGCCCGTCTTCTCCCGACCAGTGGGGGACACGATGGTGTGCCACCAGACATCCGTCGGCAATTTGCCGAGGGCCGCCTTCTCGGCCGTCACCAGGCCCGGCGCCATGTACGGCTCGCGGTCCACCTCGTCGCTGTTGAAGTGGTAACCCGCCGGATTCTTGACGTACACGAGGATGTTGTCGTGTTTCGCGGGCCACCTGCGTTTGGCCCGGGCACCGTAGTCGTAGGCCCAGATGATCTCATTCAGGAAGCAGTCCCGCCCGAAGAGGGCGTCCAGCATCACCTTGGCGTAATGCACCTCGCGGTAGTCCAGATGCAGGTAGAGGGTTCCGTCGTCGGCCAGGAGCCGCCAGGCCTCGGCGAGGCGTGGCGCCAGGAAGTCCCAGTAGTCCTCGAAGGCGTCGTCGTAGCTCGCGAGCACTCCTTTGACCGTCGAGTAGGACATGCCCTTGAAGCCCACGCGGTCCCCGGCCCCCTCGACCGCCCGCACCATGGTGGTCTGCTGGCGGCGCTGCACCCGCCCGGTGTTGAACGGCGGATCCACGTAGATCATCGTGAAGGCGGCGTCGGGCAGCAAGAAGAGGTACTCCGCATTGTCCGCGTGCACCACGAGGTTGGCGCCGTCCGCGCTCCAGTCGGGAGCCACGGACGGAACGGGAAGATCGGTCACCGAGCGCTAGTCGTCTGCGCCGCCGGCAGGATTCGCGACGACCTCGCCGTTGCGTCGGCGGGTCCGGCTGCGCCGCGGCCGGTCACCCGACGGTGCGTCGCCCTCGGCGGCACGACGGCGTCCCCCGCCGTCCGTGGCGCCATACGCGACGGACGACGATGCTGCCGGAGCGCTCTGCGCGGCCGGTGCGTCGGCGTCCTGGCTCCGGTTGCCCCCGCGGGCGCGGCGCGACCCGCGTGAGCCATCGCTCGACCCTTCGCCGGCGTCGCTGTCGCGGCGCTGGCCACTGCGTCCGCCCGACTGCGAACGCCCGCGTCCGCCGTCACGCCCGCCGTCGTTCCTGCCGTCGTTCCTGCTGTCGTTCCTGCCGTCGGTGCGTCCATCCGGGCGACCGCCGCGCTTGCCGGTCTCACCGAGGTCCTCGAGTACTTCGGCGTTGATGCCCGCGAGCCTGCGGTCCTTGCGGGGGAGGCGTCCCTTGGTGCCCTCGGGGATGTCGAGCTCGGCGTACAGGTGCGGTGATGACGAGTAGGTCTCCACAGGCTCGGGCGAATCCAGTCCGAGAGCCTTGTTGATGAGCCCCCAGCGCGGGAGGTCGTCCCAGTCGACGAAGGTGACCGCCGTACCCTTCTTGCCGGCGCGGCCCGTGCGGCCGACCCGGTGCAGGTAGGCCTTCTCGTCCTCGGGGCACTGGTAGTTGATCACATGGGTGATGTCCTCGACATCGATGCCGCGGGCTGCGACCTCGGTGGCGACGAGGACGTCGATCTTGTCTCCGCGGAAGGCGCGCAGCGCCTGCTCGCGGGCGCCCTGGCCGAGATCGCCGTGGATGGCGCCGGCCGCGAAGCCGCGGTCGATCAGCTCCTCGGAGAGCTTCGCGGCGGTGCGCTTGGTCTTGCAGAAGATGATCGTGCGTCCGCGATGGCGGGACTGGAGGATCCGGGCGACCACCTCGGCCTTGTCCAGGTTGTGTGCGCGGTAGATGACTTGGCGGATGTCCTTCTTGGTGATGCCCTCGTCCTCGGGATCCGCGGCCCGGATGTGCGTGGGCTGCGTCATGTAGCGGCGGGCCATCGCGATGACGGGGCCGGGCATGGTCGCGGAGAACAGGAGTGTCTGGCGCACCGGGGGAGTCGCCGCGATGAGCGTCTCGACGTCCGGCAGGAAGCCGAGGTCCAGCATCTCGTCGGCCTCGTCCAGCACCACGATCTTAACGTTCTTCAGGACGAGCAGCTTCTGCTTGTACAGGTCGATCAGGCGTCCGGGCGTGCCGACCACGATCTCGACGCCCCTCTTGATGGCCTCGATCTGGGGCTCGTACGCGCGTCCGCCGTAGATCGTGACGATGCGCGCGTTGCGCTTCTTCGCCGCCGTCATCAGGTCGTTCGCGACCTGGACCGCGAGCTCACGGGTCGGCACGACGACGAGCGCCTGCGGGGCACCGGGGACCGGGAGCCGGTCGTAGCCCTCGTCCTCCGGGCCGACGACGCGCTGGATCGCCGGGATGCCGAATCCGAGGGTCTTGCCCGTGCCGGTTTTCGCCTGGCCGATGATGTCGTGGCCACCCAGGGCGATCGACAGGGTCATCGCCTGGATCGGGAACGGGTGGATGATGCCGGCGTCGGCGAGGGACTCGACGATGTCGGGGCGGACGTTGAAGTCCGCGAAGGTCTCCGGCACGGCCGCGTGCGGCTCCGCGGTGGTGACCAGCGTCTCCTCGACGTCGATGGCGTCGGGGGAGTTGTCCGCGACGAGGTGGTGGCCGTCGGCTGCCGCGGTGTCGCCGGCGCCTATGTTCGTATCGTGGTGTGTGTTCTGCACGTTCTACCGTTCATTCAGGCCGAGCGGCCGCTGAGGCTCGACGCATCGAATGGGATTCATCCGATGCGGAGCGTATCGGCGGGCGCAGGGCGTCCAGTGGAAGCCGATCGCGGGCTTGCGACTGCGTGCGGGCTGCGGAGTGAGACCTGCGCCTGCGGGGAACTCGGGATCGAGGAGGTACTGCGGGTTATCGAGGGATAACGACCGGGCATCCATTACTACGTGTCAAGCCTACCCTGCCTGCCCCCTGCGCGGCGTCATCGCGCGCTGCGTGCGGGCGCGTCCGTCGGCTTCACCTCGAAGCGGATGCGCCGGCGCGCGATGTCGGCTTCCAGCAGGACCACCGTGACGCGCTCCCCGGCCACCAGTTCGCCGTAGCAGGTCGCCTCGAGTGCGGGTTCGGTGACCTGCACGGTCCCGGACAGGCGGGGTGCCTGCTTCCCCGGGGCGTCCTCGATCGCCGGGGGTGAGCCCTGCAGGACGACGGCGGAGAAGGCCTCGCCGACGCGGTTGCTCAGCAGCGCGGCCTGCACCGCGTCCATGGCCCCCGAGTCCAGCCGGGACGCCGTCTGGTTCGAGGACGCCATGAGGGCATTGAGTTCCGGCAGCGCCTGCCGGACCCAGGCGGGTACCTCGCTGCCCCTGCAGAGCGACTCGCACGTCACGAGCACGAAGCGGTCCACGAGCCGGCGCAGGGGAGCGGTGGCGTGCGCGTACGGTGCGGCGATGGCCGACTGCACGACGGCGTCCGGCACCTCGCCGTCGAACGCCGTGTACCCTGCCCCGCGGAAGAGCGACGCGGCCGCATGCATGAGGGCGAGCTGGCGGGGGACGGCGACGTCGAGGGTGCGGAGGAAGGCGCCGTAGGGCATGTGCGCGGGCCAGGGGTGCTCGAGCGCCTCGGACTGGCGCCGGAACTTGCCCAGCGCACCCTCGTCCGGCTCGGGCATGGTCCGCAGGATGCCGATGCCGCCGTCGATCATCATGCGCGCCGCGGCCATGCCCGTCATGAGCGAGATCTGGGCGTTCCAGTCCTCGCACGGCAGGGCCGGTTCCGTGACGATGCCGTAGCTCCCGCCCTCGTAGGTGATCTCCTGCCGCGGCAGGTTGAGGCTCGCGCCCCCGCGGTCGAGTTCCTGCCGGATCCGGAGGAGGCCGATCTCCTGCAGCAGCCCGAGTTGCCGGTCGGCCGTACCGGCATCGATCTCCGCCTGCACCTGGGCGTACGTGAGTTGGCGGCGGCTGCGGACCGTCGCACGGCGGACCGTCGCGGATTCGACCGTCGCCGCGTCGTCGAGCAGGAAATGCCAGACGAAGGCGGGGCGGTCGCGTTCCGGGAGCAGGCTCGCGGCATCCTCGGACACGACCTCCGGGTGGAGTGAGATCCGACCGTCCGGCGCATACAGGGTCTGCCCGCGGAGTCTTGCCTCGGCGTCGATCGCCCCACCGGGACTCACGAAGAGCGGTACGTCGGCGATGGCGTACCAGACCTCGTAGCCCGGGGCCTCGCCGTCGGCTGCCTCGTCGCCGTCGCCGGCCCGGCTGACTCCTGTGCCCCGGCGACGCGCGAGGTGCACGGCCTGATCGAGGTCGGTGGAGCCGGGCGGGTCGATCGTCAGGAAGGGCAGGGCGCGGAGGTCGGCGGACGGCAGGTCATGCGCGGCCACCGAGGCGTCTGCCTCCCGCAGGACGTCCTCGGGGAACTGTTCGCGGATGCCGAGGTCCTCACGGAGGGATCGCAGCGACTCGGTGAGGCGCTGGTGGGACTCCCGATCCCTGAGGTCCATATGCTGTGCGGGCACAGGCAATACGGTAATGCACGTCACAGACATCGGGCAGGGGCACCGCGGTGCGGTGACCGGCCGAGGGTCCCGCGTGCCGCCGCACGGCTTGCCCGGAAACCGGGATTGCGTACTCTTAGCAGAATGACTAACGGCTACCCCGACAGCAAGGCCGTCCCCGCCGCGGGGCTGAAGCACCCTGCGACAGCCTCCCCGTCGACGCGGACCGCGGCATCGCCGCCGGCGGCCGAGGGGGTGCAAGCGACCACCTCCGATCCCCTACCCGCCGCTCCCCTACCCGCCGCTCCGGCGAGTGCGGCCGAAGATGCCCTCGCGAATCCCCGCTATGCGCAGTTCGTCACCGATCTGCTCGGCGTCATCGCGTACGGGGAGCTCTCGGGTTTCGAGCGGCTGTCCTCGGACGCACGCTTCTCGCCGAGCCTCGGCGACCGTGCGAGCCTCGGCCGCCTCGCCGTCCAGGAGTTCGAGCACTTCGAGATGGTGGGACGATTCGTGGGCGAGCTCGGCGTCACGATCGAGGAGGCGATGGCACCGTTCCAGCCCTCGATCGACGCCTTCCACGAGCGCACGCGCCCCGGCGACTGGTACGAGTCGCTCATGAAGGCCTATGTCATCGATGCCTTCTCCGGCGACTTCTACCGGTCCCTGGCCGACACCCTCGACCCGCGGACGCGCGAACTCATCAGCACCATCGACTCCGGGGAAGGGGCTGCCCATCTGCAGCGCCGCCTGAAGGAGGCTCTCTCCGACGATCCCCGCCTCGCCTCGCGGCTCGCACTGTGGGGCCGGCGGCTCGTGGGCGAGGCGCTCACCCAGGCGCAGCGTGTGGGGATCGAACGCGAGTACCTGGCAGGCCTCCTGTTCGCCGATGAGGCGGACCACACGCAGCACACGACGGCGCTCTTCTCCCAGCTCACCCGCAATCATTCGCGCCGCATGAGCGCACTGGGTCTCACGGCGTAGCTCCCGCCCGCAATCCGACACGTCCCGCACGCCGGGAAGTCCCTGACGCGGGAAGACCCGCGGCCGATGGCCGCGGGTCTTCGTGTCGCCGGTGTTCTTCCTCGCCGGCCGTCCTGCAAGGGTGTGGCTTCCGTGCTAGAGCGCACCGAACCCGACGCGGCGGGTCTCTTCGGCGCCGATCTCGACGTAGCCGAGGACGCCCGTCGGTACGATCACCAGGCGGCCCTTGGAATCCTTGAGCCGCAGCTCCGTGCCGCCGCCCAGGGCCTGCCCGACGAGCTCGGCGATGGCGTCCGCACTCTCGGAGGATTCGAGGATGATCTCCCGGTTGACGTTCTGGATACCGATCTTGACTTCCACGGCGCGTGCCTCCTGTTGTGTGAGCCTGTTGCTGTCTCGAAACCTACCCTAGATCTCCTTGGGGAAACGGCTGATTCCGCGCCAAGCTAAACGGTAGATCAGCTCCGCCGCGGCATCGATGTCCAGGCTGCCGTCGGTCTCCAGCCAGTAGCGCGCGCTGATCTGCGCCATGCCGGCCAGCCCGCGGCCCAGCAGGGTCGCCTCCACCATCGACAGCTGGGTGTCGCCGGCGATCACCCCGGCGATCGCACCTGCGAACTGGGCGTTGAAGGCCTCCAGCCTGCTGCTGACGTCGGGCTCGTTGCTGATATCCGATTCGAAGACGAGCCGGTGCGCCTTGCTGTCCTGGGCGATGAACTGGAAGTAGGCGCGCATGGTCGCGTGCACGCGCAGCTTGTTGTCGTCGGTGGAGCGCAGCGCATCGACGAGCAGTTGCGTCAATTCTGCGAGGTGGCTGTCCAGCAGGGCGAGATAGAGGTCCCGCTTACCCGGGAAGTGCTGGTAGAGCACGGGCTTGCTCACCCTGGCCGCCACCGCGATGTCGTCCATGGCGGCCCCGTGGTAGCCGTTGCTGACGAAGACCTCCTGGGCTGCCGCCAGGAGCTGGCGTCGGCGCTCGTCCCGCGGAAGCCGGACGGCCCGTCCTGCGGCGGTCGGTTCAACACTCACGTGGGGCGATCCTCGGTTCAGTGGTCAGGGGTCGGTCCAGTTTACCCAGCCGCGCCGGCTGGCCCGGCCCCGCCGGGGCGGAATACCCTTGGGCATGACCGCTTCCACTTCGTCCGTGCACGCTCCCGACAGCACGGCGGTCCTGCCGCCCCTGGTCGACGCCGTCGGGAGCCTGACGCGGGAGGAGACGCTGCGCTACTCGCGGCACCTCATCATCCCCGGGTTCGGCACCGAGGCCCAGCTGCGGCTGAAGAACGCCCGCGTCCTCGTGATCGGTGCCGGCGGGCTGGGTTCACCCGCACTCCTGTACCTGGCGGCGGCGGGCGTCGGCATGCTCGGCATCGTGGAC
Organism: Arthrobacter sp. CAN_A2; assembly: GCF_015752045.1. Lineage (NCBI taxonomy): Bacteria > Bacillati > Actinomycetota > Actinomycetes > Micrococcales > Micrococcaceae > Arthrobacter > Arthrobacter sp. CAN_A2. Next base: position 375,867 of record NZ_JADOUS010000001.1, on the reverse strand, counting down.
GACGACGACGTCGAACTCTCCAACCTGCAGCGCCAGGTCATCCACGGGGTCCCGGACCTCGGCCGGCCGAAGGCCGAATCCGCCCGCGACAGCATCCTGGCACTGAATCCGCTGGTCGAGGTGGTCCTGCACGGGGAGAGGCTCGACCGCTCCAACGCCCTCGAACTCTTCGCCGGGTACGACCTGATCGTCGACGGCACGGACAACTTCGCCACGCGCTACCTCGTCAACGATGCTGCCGCCATCCTCGGCAAGCCCTACGTCTGGGGGTCCATCCTGCGCTTCGACGGCCAGGTCAGCGTCTTCTGGCAGGACCGCGGCCCGACCTACCGCGATCTGTACCCGGACGCCCCGCCGCCCGGCTCCGTGCCGTCTTGCGCCGAGGGCGGCGTGCTGGGCGTCCTGTGCGCGCAGATCGGATCCGTGATGGTGAACGAGGCCATCAAGCTCATCACCGGTGTCGGCAGGACGCTCCTCGGCAGGGTGCTGGTGTTCGACGCCCTCGACATGAGCTGGCGGGAGGTGCGCGTGAGGCCGGACCCGACGGCTCCGCGGATCACCGAGCTGGTCGACTACGAGGAGTTCTGCGGACTGTCGTCCGCGTCCGCGGCGACGGGGGAGCAGACGGAACAGGATCCGGGAGAGGTGCCCACCGTGTCCGTCGAGGAGCTCGCGGAGCTGCTCGCCGCGCGGTCGGCGGGTGCCGCGGATTTCGACCTGCTGGACGTCCGGAACCCCGAGGAGTACGCGATCGTGAGCATCGACGGCGCGGTGCTGGTGCCGACACACCTGATCCTCGACGGCGCAGCGGCCGTGGACAGTACCCGGACGGTCTACGTGCACTGCAAGTCCGGCGTCCGTTCCGCCGAGGTCGTCCGCCATCTGCGCAGCAGGGGCCACCAGGACGTGTGGTCGGTGGACGGAGGCATCATCGAGTGGGTGCGGGCCATCGAACCGCGGAAGATGACGTACTAGGAGCCGTCAGGACCCACCGGCACCCGAGGTTCGGGGACCGCACGACTCGGGCGGTCAGGCGCTTTGCGCGGGCCGCTGGTGGTCGACGGGACACACGGCACCCTCGGGATGCACGTGGTCTGCGTGCGGACCGCCGGTGGGCGCTCCCGTGACCGGGGCGGCGGGTGCGACCGACGGAGCGGGCATCACATCGATGCCGTAGAGGGCCTCGAGGGCCGCGGTGTACTCGTCCTGGCGCCCCTCGGCGGCAAGCTCGCGGGCCCGCACGGTGGGGACGTGCAGGAGCTGGCGCACCATGCGGCGAAGGGCGAACTCGACCTCCTCTGCGGCGGCCGTACAGCCGTGCTGGGCGCGGACGCGCTCCATCTCGGCGTCGAGGACGGTCTGCGTGTGCTGGCGGAGGGCCACGATGGCCGCGTTCATCGCCCGCGTGGCCTGCTGTTCCTCGAAGGAGCGGGCGGCCTCGCGGACGAGGTCGCCGGCCTGTGAGAGGGCGTCGGCCTGCTCCTCGGGGGCGGCAGCGCGGACGGACTCGAGCGTGATGAGCTCGACGTCGTCGAGGTTCGCGACGGCAGGGTCGAAGTCGTGGCTCAGGGCGAGGTCGATGATGACGAGCGGGTGGTCGCTGCCCTCGCGCACCTTCTCGATATCGGCGGCGTCGATGCGGGCGTCGCTGCCGCTGCAGCCGATGACCACGTCCGCCCGGCGCATGGCACCCGGCAGGTCCGAGGCGGCGAGCGCGGTTCCTGCGCGGGTGGCGACGAACGCCTCGGCCCGGCCGGAGGAGGAGAAGACCGAGATGTCGGTGCAGCCCTTGTCCTTCAGGGTCGCCATCGTGGCGCCCGCATAGGCTCCCGTCCCGAACAGCACCACTGTCTTGGCCGCCCAGTCGGGATCCTCGGAGAGGTCACCGGCCAGTTCGAGGGCGACGGACACGATGGACCGTCCCCGGCTGCCGAGCGCCGTCTGCGCACCGACGTCCTTCGCCGTCCGGGATGCGGCCTGGAAGAGGCGGACGAGGCCGCCGCTGGCGGCACCGGAGCCCTGGGCCTCGATGAGCGCCCGCCGGACCTGGCCGGCGATCTCCCGTTCGCCGATGACCGCGGAATCGAGACCGGCTCCGACGGCGAAGAGGTGTTCGGCCACGTCCTGGCCGGTATGCGTCTCGAACGACGAGGAGACGGACTGCTCGGGGATCCCTGAATACTCGCTGATGGTCGCCACGATCGCGGAGCGGGCGGCCTCGACGTCCTCCTCGGACGGGGCCTCGGCGTAGATCTCGAAGCGGTTGCAGGTCGCGAGGACCACGGCGCCCGTGACGGACCGGTCTCCGGCAAGCGCGACGGAAGGGACCTGGGGGGCCCCGACACTGAGTCGGGCGACGGTTTCCAGGTCCACGTTCGAATGGGTCGCGACAAGCGATAGAAGTACCACAGCGCTCCGATCATATCGAGGACAGGGTCCCTCCACCGAATAGGCAAGGCTTACCCGACGCTTGCTTTCCGCGGGCTCCCGCGGATTATTGCCCCTCGCCGACAGGGTGATGTTGGCCACGCCAGGCCCGCCCGGGCGCTTCCGGTTATCCATCCGGGAGGAACTTCGGCAGAATCGGCGGTATGGACCTTGGAGCATCGCACCCGCTGGTCGACGGACGCACGTCCGGATCGGCCCTCATCTCCGCCTACCGGGGCCAGGCTCCGCATCGGCGCCCCGTCTGGTTCATGCGGCAGGCCGGACGGTCGCTGCCTGAGTACCGCGCCCTGCGCGAAGGCACCAACATGCTCGAGTCCTGCCTCGATCCCGAGATGGCGTCGGAGATCACACTCCAGCCCGTGCGCCGGCACGACGTGGACGCCGGCATCTTCTTCTCCGACATCGTGATCCCGCTCAAGCTGGCCGGGGTGGACGTCGACATCGTGCCGGGGGTGGGGCCCGTCCTCGGTGCTCCCATCCGTTCCGCCGCCGATGTCGCCGCGCTGCCCACGCTGACGGACGAGGCGCTGGAGCCGATCCGCCGGGCCGTGGCGCTGACGGTGGCCCAGCTGGGATCCACTCCACTGATCGGTTTCGCGGGCGCCCCGTTCACGCTGGCGGCCTACATGGTCGAGGGCAAACCCTCCAGGGACCACCTCGGTCCCCGCACCATGATGCACGCCGACCCGGACGCGTGGCGTGCCCTGACCGAGTGGGCGGCGGACGCCTCCGGCATGTTCCTGCGCGCCCAGCTGGAGGCCGGTGCCAGTGCCGCCCAGCTGTTCGACTCGTGGGCCGGCTCCCTCGGCCTCGCGGACTACCGGCGCCATGTGGCGCCGGCCTCCCGGAGGGCCCTCGACCACGTCCGGGGCCTCGGCGCGCCGCTGATCCACTTCGGGACCGGCACCTCGGAGCTGCTCGTGGCGATGCACGACGTCGGGGTCGACGTCATCGGCGTCGACTACCGGCTGCCGCTGGACGAGGCGAACCGTCGCCTCGGCGGGACGGTACCCCTCCAGGGCAACATCGACCCGGCCCTGCTGCCCGCCCCCTGGCCCGTCCTCGAGCAGCATGTCCGGGACGTCCTCGCCGCCGGGGCGTCCGCTCCGGGACACGTGGTGAACCTCGGGCACGGCGTCCCGCCCGAGACGGATCCGGAGGTCCTGACGCGCGTCGTCGAACTCATCCACTCCGTGGAGCCGTAGCCGTGACGAGGGCGGCGCGGCCGGACGGAGTCCCGGCGGAACCGGAGGGGACGCCCGCGACGCCCGAGCGCGCCCGCCCACGGACGGTCGTCGTGGTCGGCGGGGGCATGGCGGGACTCGTCGCGGCGCGGACGCTCGTGCAGCGGGGGCTGCGCGTCACCGTCCTCGAGAAATCGGACCGGTTCGGCGGCACGGTGGACAGCCGCGTGCTCGGAGGCTTCCAGCTCGACAGCGGCGCCGAATCCTTCTCCACTCGGTCCGTCACCGTTCCCGCGCTCGCGGACGAGCTCGGGCTGGGCGGGCGCATCGTCACCCCCGACGCCTCGGGTGCCTGGGTGCAGCTGCCCGGCAAGGACCTCCAGGCAGCCGCGCAGCCGCTGCCGAACTCCGGCGTCCTCGGCATCCCCGCAGACCCCTCCGACCCCTCGATCGGCGCGATCCTCGGCCGCGCGGGCTCCCTCCGGGCAGCCCAGGACACGGTCCTCCCGGTCGGCTCCCTCGCCACCCGCCCCGGGGTCAGCCTCGGCGAACTGGTGCGGACGAGGATGGGCGAGGACGTCCTCACCCGCCTCGTGGCGCCCGTCGCGGGTGGGGTCTTCTCCGCCGATCCTGACGACCTCGACGTCGACTCCGTGGCGCCGGGACTGCGCGCGACCATGGGCCGTGTGGGCTCGCTCGGTGCCGCGGCGGGCGCCCTGCGCCGGGCCGCTCCCGCGGGTGCCGCCGTGGGCGGCCTCGCCGGCGGCATCGCCCAGCTCCGCGACGCCCTCGTGCAGCGGCTCCGGGAGGACGGGGCGGACCTGCGGACGAACGAGCATGTCAGTGGCCTTGCCCGCGCGGGTGCCGGCTGGATCGTGACGACGGACCATTCGGCCCTCACACGACGCCTCCCGGCCGACGCCGTGCTCCTGGCCACCGAGGGCAGGAGTGCCGTCGATCTCCTCGTCCCGTCTCTTCCCGCCCTGGCGGGAGAGCGCCCCGACGCGGTGCCCGGCGTCGCCCTCGTCACCCTGGTCGTCGACGTCCCGGAGCTCGACGCCCGGCCGCGGGGCACCGGGGTGCTCGTCGCCCGCGGGGTCGCGGGGGTCGCGGCGAAGGCGCTCACCCACGCCACGGCCAAGTGGGCGTGGTTGCGGGACCAGGCCGGGCCCGGCTCGCACGTCCTCCGGCTGTCCTTCGGCCGCGTCGGGGACGAGCCCACCGCCGTCGGGCTCGCGACGCCCGACGGCGTCCTCTACCGCCACGCCCTCGCCGACGCCTCGACCCTGCTCGGTGTGCCCATCGGGGAGGCCGACGTGCTCGACTGGGACGTGGTGCGCTGGGCCGGCGCCCTCCCGCACGCGTCCGTGGGACACCGTGAGCGGGTCGCGCGCATCCGTGCCCTCGTCGCGGGGCAGTCGGCGTCACTCGCCGTGACCGGTGGATGGCTCGCCGGGACGGGACTGGTCGCCGTGATCGACGACGCCCGGGCCCGCGCCGACGCGCTCGCGGACGCCCTGACCGGGGGCGGTCGGACCCCCGTCGTGTGACCTTCGTCTCTTCTACGCGTCGTAGAACAAAACGATTTCGGTTCGCCTGCGGGCGGGGGCAGACTAGTACCATGACTGAGCTCACCGGTAGCACGCCCGCCCACGCTCCACAGCCGACCGGAGAGGGCGCCGAAGCCCCCGGAGAGCTGTTCTACACCCTCTGGACCGTCTTCAAGCGGGAGGCCGCGACCACGGACTCGGGTGCGCACTCCCTGACGGACGTCCTCTCCACCCTCGAGCAGGACGGCGTCGTCCTCCGCGGGTTCTACGACGTCTCGGGCCTGCGCGCCGAGGCCGACGTGATGGTCTGGCTGCACGGGCCCCGCCCGGAAGCCCTTCAGGCCGCCGTCCGCAAGCTGCGCCGCACCGACGCCTTCGCCGCGACCACGGTGGCGTGGTCGGCGATGGGCGTCCACCGCGACGCCGAGTTCTCCAAGTCCCACAGCCCGGCGTTCTCGCGCGGGGTCGCGCCGGCCGAATGGGTCTGCGTCTACCCGTTCGTGCGCTCCTACGAGTGGTACATCCTTCCCACGGACGAGCGCCGCGAGATGCTCGTGGACCACGGCCTGAAGGGACGCAAGTACCCGCAGGTGATCGCCAACACGGTGTCATCCTTCGCCCTCAACGACTACGAATGGATCCTGGCACTCGAAGCTCCCGAGCTCGTGGATCTCGTGGACCTCATGCGCCACCTCCGGGAGACCGAAGCGCGGCGCCACGTCCGCGAAGAAGTGCCGTTCTACACCGGCCGGCGGATCAGCCACGAAGAGATTGCAGAGGTGCTCCAGTGACGACACAGGCATTCAACCCCCTCGACGGAGTCGACGAGAACGGGCGGATGGCACCGAAGGCGTACGACGCCGTCGTGCTCGCCTCCTTCGGCGGACCGGAGGGGCAGGACGACGTCATCCCCTTCCTGCGGAACGTGACCCGCGGGCGCGGCATCCCCGACGAGCGCCTCGAGGAGGTCTCGCACCACTACCGCGCGTTCGGCGGCGTGAGCCCCATCAACAGCCAGAACCGCGCCCTCCGCGCGGCCATGGAGGCCGAGCTCCGCCGCCGTGGGATCGACCTGCCCGTCTTCTGGGGCAACCGCAACTGGGAGCCGTTCATCTCCGACACCCTGCAGGAGGCGTACGACGCCGGGCACCGCAGGGTGCTCGCAGTCACCACGAGTGCCTACTCGTGCTACTCGAGCTGCCGCCAGTACCGCGAGGACCTCGGGATGGCGCTCGTGAAGACCGGCCTCGAGGGTCGGCTCGAAGTGGACAAGGTCCGCCAGTACTTCGACCACCCGGGCTTCGTGGAGCCCTTCGTCGAGGGCGTCACCGACGGCCTCGCCAAGGTCCGGGCCGGGCTCGCCGAGCAGGGCACCCCGGAGGCACCCGTCCACATCATGTTCTCCACGCACTCCATCCCGATGGGGGACGCCGAGGCCGCCGGACCCCGCAACGGCGACGGCGGGCCGGCCTACGAGGAGGGCGCCTACGTGGCGCAGCACCTGGCGACCGCGCAGGCCGTGCTGGACCGCATCCCCGGGGCCGCCGGCGTCGAGTGGTCCCTGGTCTACCAGTCCCGTTCGGGCGCCCCGCACATCCCGTGGCTCGAGCCGGACATCAGCGACGCCCTCCGCGACCGCTACGAGGCCGGCACCCGCGGCGTCGTCATCGTCCCCCTCGGCTTCGTCTCCGACCACATGGAGGTCGCCTGGGACCTCGATACCGAGGCCATGGAGACCTGTGGCGAGCTCGGGATCGTCGCGGACCGCGTGCCGACCCCGGGTACCCACCGGAAGTTCGTGGAGGGCCTGGTGGACCTCATCCTCGAACGCACGGTCGACAACAACATCGCGGACCGCCCGTCCGCGACGGCGCTCGGGCCCTGGTTCGACGTGTGCCGCCCGAACTGCTGCGCGAACCGCCGCGGGGAGAAGCCGACCGTCGCCGCCGTCGACTCCACCGTGGGGACGCCCCTGCCCAACCCCGGTACGTGATGAGCACACGCATCAGGGTCGGCACGCGGGGCAGCGCGCTCGCGATGACGCAGACCACGACCGTGGCCAAGCGCGTCTCCGAGCTCGCCGACCTGCCCTACGACCTCGTGCGGGTCCGGACCGAGGGGGATGTCCTCAAGGGCTCGCTCTCGCAGATCGGCGGCACCGGGGTGTTCGTCGCGGCCCTCCGTGACGCCCTCCTCGAGGAGCGGTGCGACGTCGCGGTGCACTCGCTCAAGGACCTGCCCACGCTGCCCGCCCCGGGGCTGACGGTGGCGTCCGTGCCCGAGCGCGAGGACGTCCGTGACGCCCTCTGCGCCCGGGACGGCCTCACCCTGGCCACGCTCCCCGACGGTGCCCGCGTGGGCACCGGGTCCCCGCGACGGGCTGCGCAGCTCCGGTCCGCGCGCCCCGGGCTCGAGGTCGTGGACATCCGAGGCAACGTGGACACCCGGCTCGGGCGGGTCGCCGGTCTCGTCCCCGGGGCACCCGGCGACCTCGACGCCGTCGTCCTCGCCGCGGCGGGTCTTCGGCGGCTCGGGCGCGAGGAGGCCATCACCGAACTGATCGACACGGACGTCATGCTGCCCGCCGCGGGGCAGGGCGCCCTCGCGGTCGAGTGCCGCGAGAGCGAGGCGACCCCCGGGGTGCGCGAAGCCCTGGCCGCCTACGACCACCTGCCCACACGGCTCGCGGTCACGGCCGAGCGCGCCGTCCTCCTGCAGCTCGAGGCAGGCTGCGCGGCACCCATCGGCGCCCTCGCGCGGCTGCAGGGCGACGACCTCGCCCTCGAGGCCGTGGTGTGCAGCCCGGACGGCCGATCGATGATCCGCCTGACCCGCTCGGCGCCGGCCACCGATGCGGTGGCTGCCGCCCGGCTCGGTCTCGCACTCGCCGAGGAACTCCTCGCCGCCGGTGCAGCGGACGTCGCGCCCCTGAACAGCTAGGCCCACGTGGTCAGCCGTTCAGGGGGACGGCCGGTGGTCGTCCTCCGGCACCCGGCACGGGCGGTCCGGATCGCCGACGCCCTCCGCGCCGGCGGCATGACGGCCTACGCCCTGCCGCTCACGGACACGGAGCTGCCCGCCGATGCCGACGCCGTCACCCGCGCGCTGGCGACCCTCGGGCAGGGCGGGTACGAATGGCTGGTCGTGACCAGTGCCAACGCCGTCCAGGCCCTCGGGATGCTCGCGGCAGCGGACGGTGCGTCGCTCGCCGCCCTGGTCGGCCGCGGGGGAGCGCGCGTCGCCGCGGTCGGCACCGCGACCGCGCGGACCCTCGCCGCGGCGGGTCTCGTCGTCGACCTGGTGCCGGGGGAGGCGTCCTCGGCCGGTCTCCTGACGGCGTTCCCGTCCGGCCGCGGCGCGGTCCTCCTGCCCCAGGCGGACCTCGCCCCGGACGACCTCCGTGCAGGACTCGCGGCCGCCGGCCGGGCCGTCCACCGCATCGAGGCCTACCGTACGGTGCCCTACCCGGCGTCCTCCGCGCGCCGTGTCCCGGGCGTCGAGGAGGACGGGCCGAGGCCACCCGTGCTGTCCCCCAGCGACGTCCGGAGCCTGGCGTCGGGCGGTGTCCATCCCGCGGTCGTCTTCACCGCCCCGAGCGCGGTCCGGCAGTTCCGTGACAGGCTGGACGTCGGCCCGCTGTCCTTCAGGGCCATCGCCATCGGCCGCACGACGGCCAGGGCACTGGTGTCCGAGGGATGGGCGCCGGCAGCGACGGCCGCCGACCCCACGCCGCAGGGAATCGCCCGCGCGGCCGCGGCCGCCTTCGCGCAGCACGACGCACCCATTTCGCAGCTCGTACCATCGAACGGAGATCAGCCATGAGTTTCCCCCAGCACCGGCCCCGCAGGTTGCGTTCGACCCCTGCCCTGCGGCGGATGGTGGCCGAGTACCGCGTCCACCCGTCCGAACTGATCCTGCCCGCGTTCATCCGCGAGGGCCTCAGCGAACCCTCGCCCATCCTCTCCATGCCCGGCGTGGTGCAGCACACCACGGATTCCCTGAAGCGGGCGGCAGCGGAAGCGGTCGAGCGTGGCGTCGGCGGCATCATGCTGTTCGGCATCCCCGAGCACCGCGACGCGACCGGCAGTGCGGGCATCGACCCGGACGGCGTCCTCAACCGCGCGATCGCCGACGTCCGCGCCGAGGTGGGAGACTCCCTCGTCGTCATGAGCGACGTCTGCCTCGACGAGTTCACCGACCACGGGCACTGCGGCGTCCTCGCCGCCGACGGCTCCGTGGACAACGATGCGACGCTGGAGCTGTACGGGCAGATGGCCGTCGAGCAGGCCCGGGCCGGCGCACACGTCCTCGGCCCCTCCGGGATGATGGACGGCCAGGTCGCCGTCATCCGGCAGGCGCTGGACGAGGCCGGACACCAGGACACCGTGGTGCTCGCCTACGCCGCCAAGTACGCCTCCGCGTTCTACGGCCCCTTCCGCGAGGCCGTCGACTCCCAGCTCGTCGGTGACCGCCGGACCTACCAGATGGACGCGGCGAACCGCCGCGAAGCGATCCTCGAGGTCGAACTCGACATCGAGGAGGGCGCCGACATGGTGATGGTCAAGCCGGCCATGAGCTACCTGGACGTCCTCGCCGACGTCGCCGCCATGTCGCCCGTCCCCGTCGCGGCGTACCAGATCTCCGGGGAGTACGCGATGATCGAGGCCGCGGCCGCGAACGGCTGGATCGATCGACGCCGCGCCATCGAGGAATCCGTCCTCGGGATCAAGCGCGCCGGCGCCCAGATGATCCTGACCTACTGGGCGTCGGAGCTCGCGCTCTGGCTCGACGAGCCCGCCAACTGACGCCCCCCCCCCCCCCACAGCGAAGGAACCGCACCGATGACGACCCCAGCGACACCACCAGCCAGCACGTCCGAGCACCTCTACGAACGTGCCCGCGCCCTCATGCCCGGGGGCGTCAACTCGCCCGTCCGCGCCTTCGGCTCGGTCGGCGGGACCCCGCGCTTCCTCGTCGACGCGCACGGCGCATACGTCACCGACGCCGACGGCAACCAGTACGTGGACCTCGTCTGCTCGTGGGGCCCGGCACTGCTCGGCCACTCGCACCCGGACGTCATCGCCGCCGTGCACCGCGCCGTCGACCACGGGCTGACCTTCGGTGCGTCGACGCCGGCCGAGGCCGACCTCGCGCAGCTCGTCAAGGAGCGCGTCCCCGCCGTCGAGCTGCTGCGCATGGTGTCCACCGGGACCGAGGCGACCATGACCGCGGTCCGCCTCGCCCGGGGCTTCACGTCGCGGAACCTGATCGTCAAGTTCGCCGGCTGCTACCACGGCCATGTGGACAGCCTCCTCGCGGCCGCCGGATCCGGTGTCGCCACCCTGGCGCTGCCCGGCTCCGCCGGCGTCACGGAGGCGACGACGGCGGAGACCCTCGTGCTGCCGTACAACGACGTCGAGGCCGTCGAGGAGGCCTTCCGCACGCACGGCGGGCACATCGCCGCCGTCATCACGGAAGCCGCGCCCGCGAACATGGGGGTCGTGACCCCCGCGCCGGGCTTCAACGCCTTCCTCAGCCGCATCACCGCCGCGCACGGCGCGCTGTTCATCGTGGACGAGGTCATGACCGGGTTCCGCACCCACCCGGGCGGGTACTGGAAGCTCACGGGCGGCGCCGACGACGCCGAGCACCCGTGGACGCCCGACCTCCTGACCTTCGGGAAGGTCATCGGCGGCGGGATCCCGGCGGCTGCCCTGGGTGGCCGCGCCGATGTGATGAACTACCTCGCGCCGATCGGACCGGTCTACCAGGCCGGCACGCTGTCGGGGAACCCGATCGCCATGGCGGCGGGTGTCGCGACCCTGACGGCCGCGACGGACGACGTCTACCGGCATGTCGATGCGCGCTCGCTCGAGGTCAGCGACGCCCTCACCGCCGAGCTCGCGAAGGCCGGCGTCGACCACTCCATCCAGCGGGCGGGGAACCTCTTCAGCGTCGCGTTCGGCACCGCCGAGCACGGCGTCCGGAACTACGCCGACGCGCAGGCCCAGGAGGCGTTCCGCTACGGGCCCTTCTTCCACTCCATGCTCGACTCGGGCGTGTACCTCCCGCCGTCCGTGTACGAGGCCTGGTTCCTCTCCGCGGCGCACGACGACGCCGCGATGGAGCGCATCCACGCCGCCCTCCCGGCGGCAGCACGGGCGGCGGCGGCCGTGCCGGTGGACTAGCTGTACGGGTCGACTAGCTGTACTGGCCGACCCGTTGTCCCGGTCGCCCGGCTGTACGGTCGGCCGGCCGGTCGGCGGTGCTGCCGACGACGGGCCAGGCCCGCTCGATGACGGCGTCGGGCTCGGTCCGGCGGAGGTACTCCTCGAAGTTCGCCGCCTGCCGGTCGGCCCACACGATGAGCGACGCGTGCAGGTCCGCGGCGGGACACCGGAGGAACGCGAACCGCTCGGCGAGGACCGCCCCCACCCGGAGCGTCGCGAGGACGTCGGCGGCGGAGGTGTGCGCGTTCTCGAACGGGACGGCGTAGTGCTCGCACATCGCCGTCAGGGTCCGCTTGCCGCGCCGGTACCGGTCCGCCTGCTTGTCCATGATGTACGGGTCGATCACGGGCGAGGGCACCGGGACCCGGGCGGCGTGGCGGCGCCCCTCCTGCGCCAGCACCGTGAAGTCGTACCTGGCGTTGAAGGCCAGCACGGGGACGCCGTCCGCGAAGAGGCGCGTCAGCACGGCCGAGATCCCGTGGACGACCTCCGCGGCGGGCAGGCCGTGCGCCTGCGCGTGGGCGGTGGTGATGCCGTGGATCGCCGCAGCGCCCTCGGGGATGTCGACGCCGGGATCGGCCAGCCACTCATGATGTTCGAGCACATCGCCGTCGCCGTCGACGAGGACGATCGTCGCGGTGACGATACGCGCGGTCAGCGGATCCCGCCCCGTCGTCTCGAGGTCGAACCCGGCCCTGGGACCCTCATGCCAGCTCGTCATGGCACCACCGTACGGGCGGGCTCCGACCAAACAGGCGGACAGCCCCGCCGGGCCCGCCGGGCTAGGGTGGAGGGCATGGATCGACGAGCACCCGACGGCGAGGACCTCGGCGGGCGCCGGGCCCACCCGGACCCCGGAGCTGCGCCCGCCGTCGACCCCGGCACCGACGTCGCTCCACACACCGATCCGGACGACTACGGCGACGCGGTCCTCGCCGTCGCCGGGCTGATCCCCGCCGGCCGGGTGCTGACCTACGGGGACATCGCCGAACTCCTCGACCGCGGAGGTCCCCGACAGGTCGGCAGGGCCCTCTCCCGCAGCACCCGGGACGTCCCCTGGTGGCGCGTCCTGCGCGCCGGCGGCCACCCGCCGCGGGGCCTGGCCCTGCGTGCCCGCGCGCACTACGACGTCGAGGGCACGCCGCTCTCCGCGTCACGGGGGAGTACCGACCCCGGCGAGTACCGCGTGGATCTGTGCTCCGCCCGCTGGTGGCCCACGGACGAGGAACAGGTCCTCATCGACGACGTCGGCGCGTCCCTGCGACGCGCCGGCTCCTAGCGTCGGGGCCCGTTGCGTTGCCGCTGTTTGTCCGTGGCGTGTGATGGTCTTGAGCCATGACCAGCACTCTCCCTGACGCCCTGGCGGCAGCCCCCGGCGCCGGCACGGCCACGGCCACTGCGACCCCCGCGGAACGCTACGACGCCGTGCTCCGGTCGCTGGCCGGCGTGACCGGCCAGGTGCTGGTCCTCGGAGCGCCGGGCAGCGGCAAGTCCTCCCTGCTCGCGGACCTCGCCGTCTCCCGTATCGCCACGGGATCCGTGGCGCCGGAAGGGTTGCTGCTCCTGGGGCCCACCCGCGCGGCCTCGACACGGCTCCGCGACGAATTGACCGCCAAGCTGGACCGCAGCATCAGCACGGCTCCCGCGCGCACATGGGCGTCCTACGCCTTCGACCTCATCCGCCGGGCGAAGGCCGAGGGACGCACCCCCGCCATCACGCGTGCACCCCGACTGCTGTCCGGCGCCGAACAGGACCTCATCATCAAGGAGCTCCTCTCCGGACACGGCCGCGACGGCGCTCCGGACCTCGACTGGCCCTCGGGCCTCGCCCTCGCACTGCCGACGCGCGGCTTCCGGCAGGAGATCCGTGACCTCTTCGACCGCGTGAGCGAGTACGGGGTGTCCGCCGAGGAGCTCTCGGCCTGGGGCGAGCGGTTCGACCGCCCGGACTGGGTCTCTGCGGCCGCGCTCTACCGTGAATACCGCGACGTCCTCGACCTCCGCATGCCCGAGGCCTTCGACCCGGCCGGGATCCTCACCGCCGCACGCGAGATCCTCGAGACGGACCGCGACTTCCTCGACCAGGAGCGGGGGCGCCTCGAGCTGATCCTCGTCGACGACTACCAGGAGGCGAACCCCGCCATCCACGCCCTCCTCGGGCTCATCGGAGCGGGCAACGACGTCGTGGTCACCTCCTGCCCCGACACGGTCGCGCAGGGCTTCCGGGGAGCGCGTCCGGAGCTCACCGGACGCCTGTCCACCCTCTTCCGCCGCGGCGGCGGCCTGACGACGGTGGCACTCCCCGGATCGCTGACCCTCCATGGCCCGCTCGCCGCAGCGTGGAGCAACGTCGCCGCCCGCATCGCGACCACGGGCATCAGCACGGCCTACAGGAACCTGGACGGCGATCCGGTCCTGCCCGGGCCCGGCACGCAGGACGCCCTGCCGGAGGCCGGTCGAGCGGACGGCACGACGACGGACGGGCCGGCCGTGTCCGCCCATGTCCTCGACAGCGCGTTCCATGAACAGCGCTTCATCACCCAGCGCGTGCTCGAGGCGCACCTGTTCGGTGAACGCAGCCTCGACGACATCGCCGTGATCGTCCGCAACGGGACGCAAGTGTCCGCGGTGCAGCGGTTCCTCACCGCCCAGGGCATCGCCGTTAATGTCCCCGCGGCGGAGACCGCCATCCGGGAGGAGCCGGCCGTGCGCCCCCTGCTCGACCTCTTCGCCGTCGTCGTGGGCCGCGCGGAACTCGACACGGAGCTGTGCATCTCCCTGCTCACGTCGCGGATCGGCGGGGCGGGCAGCCTGGACCTCCGGCGCCTGCGCCAGATCCTCCGGCGGACCGAACTGCAGGAGGGCGGGGGGCGGACGAGCGACGAACTCCTCACGGCCCTGTTCTCCGCGCCGGAGCAGATCGCCGCCCTGCCGTCCGAGGGGGCGCCGGTCCGGCGCCTGGCCCGCATGCTGGATGCGGGACGGTCCGCGGCCGCCGACCCCGGACGCGATCCCGAGACCGTCCTGTGGGCGCTCTGGTCCGCGTCGGGGCTCGCGCAGCAGTGGTCGGGTGCGGCCCTGTCCGAGGGCCCGTCCTCGACCCGCGCCGATCGGGACCTCGACGCGATGATGGCCCTCTTCCACACCGCCGAGCGATTCGTGGAACAGATGCCCGGCGCCGACCCGGAGCTGTTCCTGGACTACATCCTCAGCCAGGACATCCCCATGGACACGCTGACGACGCGCATCGCACGCCAGGCGTCGGTGTCGGTGCTCACGCCGGCGAGCGCCGCCGGCAGGCACTGGCCCCTCGTGATCGTGGCGGGCGTGCAGGACGGCGTCTGGCCGAACCTCCGCCTGCGCGGGGAACTCCTCGGATCGGGCGAACTGCGTGCGCTGCTCGACTACGGAGAATCGTTCCGCAGCAACCGCGACCCGGTGTCCCTGCTGCAGGACATCCGGTTCGACGAGTTGCGGACCTTCTCGCTCGCCGTCTCCCGGGCCACGCGGGAGCTGGTGTGCTGTGCCGTCTCCTCCCAGGACGAGCAGCCCTCCCCCTTCCTCGACGTGCTCGACCCCCTGCCGCCCGGAACCGCGCTGCGGCCGCGGACCGAGGTCCTGCGCCCCGTCACCCTCCGCGCGCTCGTCGCCGAGCTGCGGAAGTTCGCGCAGGACCCGCAGGCGAGCCCCGCCCTGTCCCTCGAGGCGGCCCAGCACCTCGGCCGGATGGCGGTGCTGGAGCCGCCGGTGCCGGGAGCACACCCCGCCCAGTGGTGGGGTGTGCTCGGCCTGACCAGCGAGGACCCGGTGGTCTCCGCGGACCAGCCGATCCCGGTCTCGCCGTCCAAGGTCGAGTCCGTGCTCGCCTCACCGCTGAGCTGGTTCGTCTCCGCTGCGGGCGGGGAGCGGACCACCGACTTCGCCCGGTCCCTCGGTACGCTCGTCCACCAGATCGCCCAGGACCTGCCGGAGGCCACCGGGAACGAGTACGTGAAGGAGCTCGAGCGGCGCTGGCCGCAGCTGGGCATCAAGGACACCTGGGAAGGGCGGTCCGATTTCCGGCGT
This sequence comes from Arthrobacter sp. CAN_A2, assembly GCF_015752045.1. Lineage (NCBI taxonomy): Bacteria > Bacillati > Actinomycetota > Actinomycetes > Micrococcales > Micrococcaceae > Arthrobacter > Arthrobacter sp. CAN_A2. Next base: position 360,390 of record NZ_JADOUS010000001.1, on the reverse strand, counting down.
GCCGAGACCATGGTGCGGAAGCTCGCCGCCTATGTGCTCTCCATGCGGAAGGACGGACGGAGCCTGCTGGCCACGGAGGTCGACTTCGCGGTCGACCTCGAGCTCCGCCTGGGGGACGCCGAGCGGCTCGTGCGCCTGCGCGGGCAGATCGACCGGCTGGAGGTCGACGCGGAGGGTCGCTTCGTCGTCGTCGACCTCAAGACGGGCAAGAGTTCGCCCGTCGGGGCGGACATCCCACGCCACCCGCAGCTGGCCGCCTACCAGACGGCCCTCGCCTCGGGCGCGCAGCTCGGCGGCCAGGACGCCGACGACCCCTCGGATGCTGCGCAGCCGGCGCCCGGACATGCCACGGAGGCGGGGAGCACCGCGCCGGGGGGTGCGGCACTCGTCCAGCTGGGCACGAAAGCCAAGGGGGTCGCGGTCCAGGTGCAGCCCCCGGTGGGTCCGGAGGACACTTGGGCGAGGACCATGATCGAGGACGCCGCCGCGCTGATGTCGGCCGCCACGTTCGACACCATCCATGACCCCCGCCGATCGGGGTTCGGCGGCAGCGGGTGCAGGCTGCCCGAAGTCTGCCCCCTGTGCGAAGAAGGCAAGCAGGTGACCCAGTAGTGGCCGCTGCACGGCCGGCGGCGCGGTATTCGGCCCGGCGACTGGCGGAGCTGCTGCACACGGACCCGGATGCCCCCGTCCAGTACCCGACCGACGATCAGGCGCGCGTCATCGAGGCGCCCCTGGAGCCCCTGCTGGTCATCGCGGGCGCGGGCTCGGGCAAGACCAAGACCATGGCGGACAGGGTCGTCTGGCTCGTGGCCAACGACCTCGTGCGCCCCGAGCAGGTCCTCGGCGTCACCTTCACGCGCAAGGCCGCCGGGGAGCTGGCCTCGAGGGTCCGGCAACGGCTGGCCCAGCTCTACGCCGCGCTCGCACAGGATGCGCCCGCGCCGGTCGGCGGGGACGCGTTGGACCGGCTCGACCCCGCCATCTCCACCTACCACTCCTTCGCGAACGGGATCGTCCAGGACTACGGGCTGCGGATCGGTGTGGAGCGTGACTCGGTGATGCTCGGGACCGCCCAGTCCTGGCAGCTCGCGCACGCCGTCGTCGAGGCCTACGACGGCGACTGGGAGCACTTCACGGCCGCGAAGAGCACGCTGGTGAAGGCGGTGCTCGACATGGCGGGGGAGTGCGCCGAACACCTGGTCAGCCCGGCGACGGTCCGGGACGACCTCCGCCGCCACATCGAGCACGTGGCCGCCCGGCCGTACGTCGCAGGGTCGGGCAAGGCAGCGACGCAGAAGGTCCAGGAGATGCTGGACAAGCTGCGCACCCGTATCACCGTCACCGAGCTGGCCGAGAACTACGCCGCCGCGAAGCTCGCGCGCCGGCAGCTCGACTTCGGCGACCTCGTCTCGCTCGCAGCGAGGATCGCCCGCGACATCCCGGAAGCCGGGGCGATGGAGCGCGAGAAGTACCGGGTGGTGCTGCTCGACGAGTTCCAGGACACCTCGCACGCCCAGATGGTCCTGTTCTCGCGGCTGTTCGCCGACGGGCGGTCCGTCACCGCCGTCGGTGATCCCCACCAGTCCATCTACGGATTCCGGGGTGCGTCCGCAGGGCAGCTCGGCACCTTCCGCACCGCGTTCCCGAGGGTGACCACCGAGGGCCGGGCCCCCTCCGAGGTGGCCCACCTGTCGGTGGCCTGGCGGAACGCGACCTCCATCCTCGAGGCCGCGAACACGGTCTCCGCGCCCCTCAACGTGCCGGCGCCGTGGCTCCGTAACACCACCATCCAGCAGGTCCCCGGGCTCGTGGCACGGCCCGGGGCGCCCCTCGGCGGGGTCCTGCTCGGTCGCTTCCTCACGGATGCGCCCGCGACCAACCGGGACGGGCAGGCGGCCACGGTCGGGTCCGGCGCGCCGGACGCGCCTCACGCGCCGAACGCTCCCGCCATCCCCGCAGGAGCCGACGGGCGGCCGCCGGCCGGTCCGCTGCCGGCGCTCAGCGAAGCGGAGGCCGTCGCCCGTGAGGTCCTGCGGCAGCGTCGGCGCAGTTTCGAGACCGACGACGACGGATCGCCGCTCCGACCGACCATGGCCGTGCTGTGTCGTGGCCGCAAGCAGTTCGAACCGATCCGGCGCGAGCTGGAGCGCGCCGGGATCCCGGTGCAGGTCGTCGGTCTCGGCGGACTGCTGCGCACCCCCGAGATCGTCGACCTGCTGGCCACCCTGAGGGTCCTCGGTGACCCGGACCGCTCCGACTCGATGCTGCGGTTGCTCTCCGGTGCACGGTGGCGGCTCGGCCCTGCGGACCTGATGGCCCTCGGGGACTGGTCCCGCCAGCTCGCCCGCACGCGCGAGGCCATGTTCCGCAGGGGCGGCCCGTCCGTCGGGGAGCCCGACGGGGAGCTCGACCGCGAGCAGGGCCGGGACGCCGTCGTGGCCCCCGACCTGGCCGAGGCGGGAAGCCTGGTCGAGGCCGTCGACTACCTCCCGCCCCGTGACTGGGTGTCGTCCGCCGGCAGGATGCTGAGCGACACCGCCCGGCAGCGCCTCGAGCTGCTGCGCCACGAACTCCGCGGACTCCGGAGCTTCATGGGGGACGACCTGGGGAGCATGATCGGCGAGGTCGAGCGCACGATCCTGCTGGACATCGAGGTGGCCGCGAAACCGGGCGTGAGCATCCATGAGGCGCGCCGCAACCTCGACGCCTTCACCGAGGCCGTCGCCGGTTTCGTGTCCACGGCGGAGCGCGTCGACCTCCCGGCGTTCCTCGCCTGGCTCGAGGCTGCTGACCAGGAGGAGGACGGACTGCCGGTGACGCAGCTCGAAGCGAGCCGGGACGCGGTCCAGCTCCTGACGGTGCACGCGTCGAAGGGCCTGGAATGGGACGTCGTCTTCGTGCCCGGCCTCAACGACGGTTCGTTCCCGAGCGGCAGGGACTCGCGCTGGAGCAGCGGTGACTCCGCCATCCCCTGGCCCCTGCGTGGCGACGCGCCCGAACTCCCGCAGTGGGATTGGGAGCAGGAGGACCAGAAGGAATGGCTCGCCAGTGAGAAGGAGTTCACCGACGAGGCCCGGGCACACGCGGAACGCGAGGAACGGCGGCTCGCCTATGTGGCCTTCACCCGCGCGAAGCACGCGCTGGTGTGCACGTCCTCGGCATGGGGTGGCGGGCGGTCGAAGCCGTCGGCGCCGTCGTCCTACCTGACGGACCTCGTCGCCCTCGCCGAGTCCGGGACGGCCGGCGTCGTCCTGCCGCACTGGCTCCCGGAGGGCGAGGAGGGCGATGCGAATCCGGCGAACGCGAGCCCCGAGCGGGCGCTCTGGCCGTTCGATCCGCTCGGCGCCCGGCGGCCGTCCATGGAGCGCGCAGCCCAGGCCGTCCTCGAGCAGGCCGCCGCAGCGTCACCACCGGTCGAACCGGACGCGGGCCGCTGGGGCCGGGAGGTCCGGCTCGCCCTGGCACGGCAGGCGCGGGAACGGGAACGGACGCCCCTTGCCCTGCCGTCGCACATCTCCGCCTCGACCCTGGTGGAACTGCGCGAGGACGCCGCAGCGGTCATGCAGCAACTGCGGCGGCCGCTGCCCCGGCGGCCGGGGTCGGCCGCCCGCAAGGGCACCGCGTTCCATGCCTGGGTCGAGGAGTTCTACGGTGCCGGCGGGATGCTCGATCTCGGCGAGTACCCCGGCGGTGCGGACGCGCACGTCGACGAGACGCTGGGGCTGACGGACATGGCGGCGATCTTCGAGCAGTCCGAATGGGCACTCCGGGAGCCCGCAGCGATCGAGGCGCCCATCGAGACGAAGATCGGCGGCATCGTGGTGCGTGGCCGGGTTGACGCGGTGTTCCGCGACGCCGACGGCGGCTGGGACCTGATCGACTGGAAGACCGGGAGGCCCCCGTCGCCCGACCGGCGCGCCGCCAAGGCGGTCCAGCTCGCCGTCTACCGGCTCGCCTGGTCACGGCTGAAGGAGGTGCCCCTCGGGAAGGTGCGCGCGGCGTTCTTCTACGTGGCCGACAACCTGGTGGTCCGCCCCCACGACCTTGCCGACGCCGACGACCTCGAGAGGATCATCCGCGCGGCCGACACGTCCGGCTCCTGATCATCAGCACGAACGGCCGCGGACGGCCGCGAACGGGCGCGGACGGGACGCAGTCCGGAGTGAGGGGCGCGGACGAGCGCGTACTTCGGCCGCCGTCGCCCGCACCCGTGCGCGGCTCCCGTGTCCCGCGTCAGGGCGGTGGGATGGCAGCGGCCGGCGGGCAGGCCGGAGGGGTCAGCGGCGGATCTGGACGATCGGCAGGGCGGAGGTTGCGACGTCGTCCGGGGACCCGGCCCCGGGCTCGCTGCCTTTCAGGAGGGTGACCTTCGAGGAGGTCGTGGCAGGCCGCGGGCGGCCCGCCGTGAGCCGTGCGTGCGCCAGCGAGGATCCCGACGGCCCGTGGTCGTGGCGCCGGTCGTCGTCGTCCGTCGGCGCCGGACGGCGGTGCGCCCGGTTCGCCGCCGCCTTCGGATCGACAACGTGGCTACCGGTCCGCTCGGGACCCGCGGCAGCGTCTCCGCCCGGCCCCCCGGAATGACCCGGGGACCGGCCGTGGGCGGTGGTGGCGGCGTGGGGCTCCCCGTCCACCGCGCCGCCCGAACCGTCGGGTCCGGCATCCTGCACGTCATCCGCGTCACCGGCATCGACGGTCCCCACGCCGGTGGTCGGGGGGAGCGCTGCGTCGCCGGTGCTCGGTTCCCCGCCATGGGGTGCATCGTGGTCGCCCGACGAGGGATGGACGCCGTCCGCATCCGTGCCCTGGTCGTCACCCCATTCAACGCGCTGCTCGTGCTCGTGCCGGGCTCGTTCCGCCGCTTCGTGCTGTTCGCGTTCGATCGACTCCACGTCCGCTTCGAGCGTGGCGAGCATGTCCTCCGCCTCGTCGATCATGACGGCGTCGTCGAGGGCCACCCCCCGGACCAGCCACTGTGCCAGGGCGAATTCCGCGGCAAGCGCCGCCCGCCGGGACAGGTGGGGGTCGACGGTGGTGGCCCTCGCGGCCGCATAGGCCGCGTACACGGCGTCGACGAAAGCGGTGTCCTCGGCCGCGGCGAGCCACGCGAAATCCTCGGCGGGGTCGCCGACGCACAGGTCGGTCCAGCCGGTGACGGCCGAGACGCGACCGGCGGCGACGAGGAGATGGTCCTCATGGAGGTCGCCGTGGACCACGGTGGGACTGAACCGCCACAGGGCGACGTCCTCGAGCGCGTGCTCCCAGCGGCGCAGCAGGATGGAGGGGATCTTCCCGGTGGTGGCGGCCTGGTCCAGCTCGTTCAGCTTGCGCTGACGGTACTCCTCGGCCTCGTACCCGGGCAGGTCGGCGCGCTGCACCATCTCAGCGGGCAGTGCGTGGATCGCGGCGATCACGCGGCCGAGTTCCTGCGCCATCATGGGCCCGCCGGCGGTGAGGCCGTCGAGCGGGCGGGTGGTGCCGGCCAGGTGCGAGTACACGAACGTGCTGAGCTCGCCCTGGCGGACGCTGCCGGCCATGTGCGGGATGAGGAACGGCAGCTCGGCCTTGATGGCGGGGGTGAAGGCGCGCAAGGCCTGCAGTTCGGTCTCGAGGCGCATGCTCGCCTCCGCGTGCCGGGGCGACCGGACCCTCCACTGCTTCCCCGCATCATCGACGAGCAGGGCGGAGTCGAAGTCCGCGGCGTCGTCGGGGGCGCCGGCCACGCCGGTCGGAGCGAGGCCAGGTACTGCGGCGCTGGCAATGGCTGCAAGTTCCATGGGTGTCCGTTTCACAAGATCAACCGTAGGGCGTTCCGGCTCCGGCCGCTCGCAGCAACGCGGCGAGTCGCCGGATGCACCACTCGTGTAGGGCTCCGCACTACTCCTCCACCAGGGTTCCGGTGAATGGGTTTTGGGAGTGCAAGAACGTACCGTAGAACCATGACCGATCCACTCCGGACCCTCGTGCTCCCTCCCCTCGGATCGCTGCCACTCTCGCGTGCCGCCACGGACCGGGACGGCGACGCCCGGACCGGCGAGCACTTCCTCGACGACCTGTGGGCATCCGGGGATACGCGGGTGCTGCCGATCACCCGCGGCAAGGCGCCGGTCGTCGAAGGCTCCCTCCGCCTCCTCGCTCCCGCGGACCTGGTCCGCCCGGACGTGATCGTCTACCTCGGCCGCGTCGACGAGGGATCCGCCGACGCCGGACGCCGGGTGGTCCTGGCGGTCCTCGATGAGGTGGACGCCGCCGTCGCACCGCTTGGGCAGTGGGTCGGCCTGCGTGAGATCGCGGCGTCGCTCGACGCCCGCGACACCGGCCTCTTCGTGGCCGGGGCGGCGATCGCCAACTGGCACGCGACCCACACCCACTGCCCGCGCTGCGGCGCCGGCACGGTTCTGAGCCACGCCGGCTGGGTACGCCGATGCCCGCGGGACGGGTCGGAGCACTACCCGCGCACCGATCCCGCCATCATCGTCTCCATCATCGACGACGACGACCGGATCCTGCTCGGCTCCGCCGTCGCCTGGCCCGAGGACCGCTATTCGACGCTCGCCGGCTTCGTCGAACCCGGCGAGTCCCTCGAGGCCGCCGTCATCCGTGAGGTCGGCGAGGAATCCGGGATCGAGGTCCGGTCCCCGGAGTACCTGGGCTCGCAGCCCTGGCCGTTCCCGGCGTCCCTGATGCTCGGCTTCACCGCGCGGGCCGTGAACACCGACGCCGTGCCCGACCGCGAGGAGATGCGGTCGCTGCGGTGGTTCACGCGGGAGCAGCTCTTCGCCGACGTGCGCGACGAGAAGATCGTCGTGGCGGGCGGCGTGTCCATCGCCCGGGCCATGATCGAGCGATGGTACGGCGGGCCGCTGGACGAGGAGCCGTCGGAGGCGCGTCCCTAGTGTCAGGACTACTGCTCGAGGACAGCATCCTCGAGGGACTCGACGACGAACAGCGGACGGTGGCCAGCACCCTGTCGGGGCCGCTATGCGTGCTCGCGGGAGCCGGCACGGGCAAGACCCGTGCCATCACGCACCGCATCGCGTACGGCGTGCATACCGGGGTCTACAAACCGCAGCAGGTCCTCGCCGTGACCTTCACCGCGCGGGCCGCGGCGGAGATGCGCACCCGCCTGCGCGATCTCGGTGCCGGCGGGGTCCAGGCGCGGACCTTCCACGCGGCGGCGCTCCGCCAGCTGCAGTACTTCTGGCCGCAGGCCGTCGGCGGCCCCCTGCCCGCGCTCGTGGACCACAAGGCCCAGCTGATTGCGGAGTCGGCCCGCCGCCTGCGCCTGTCGACCGACCGCGCCGCGATCCGCGACGTCGCTGCGGAGATCGAGTGGGCCAAGGTCTCGATGCTCACCCCTGACGCCTACACGGCGGCCGCCGCGGGCCGGGCGGAACCGGCGGGCATGGACCTCATCACAGTGTCCCGGATCTTCTCGGCGTACGAGGATCTGAAGATCGACCGCAACCTCATCGACTTCGAGGACGTCCTGCTGACGACGGTGGCCATCCTCGAGGAGGACGAGAAGGTGGCGGCGACGGTGCGGGCGCAGTACCGCCAGTTCGTGGTGGACGAATACCAGGACGTCTCCCCGCTCCAGCAGCGCCTGCTCGATCTGTGGCTGGGCGAGCGTCGTGATCTGTGCGTCGTGGGGGACGCCAGCCAGACCATCTACTCCTTCACCGGTGCCACCTCACGCCACCTCCTCGACTTCACCAAGCGCTACGAGGGCGCACAGGTGGTCAGGCTGGTCCGCGACTACCGGTCCACGCCCCAGGTGGTGCGCGCCGCCAATACGCTGCTCGCCGCGCGGGGTACCGAGGTGGACCGGCGCGCCGGCGACACGACCTGGTCGGCTCCGCTCGAACTCGTCGCGCAACGCCCCGCCGGCCCCGAGCCGGTCTACACGGAGTGCACCGACGACGACGCCGAGGCGGCGGAATGTGCCCGTCGCATCGGCATCCTGCTGGGCGAGGGCGTCAAGGCCAGCGAGATCGCCATCCTCTACCGCACGAACGGGCAGTCGGAAGCCTACGAGCAGGCGCTGGCGAGCGCCGGCATCGGGTACCAGCTGCGGGGCGGCGAGCGGTTCTTCCAGCGGCGCGAGGTCCGCGACGGGCTGCTCCAGCTCCGGGCCGCGGCGCGCACCCAGGGCGACGCCGACGTCCCGCAGCAGGTACGCGACGTCCTCGCGTCCCTCGGGTACACCTCCGTCGCCCCGCAGAACTCGGGCGCCGTCCGCGAGAAGTGGGAATCGCTGGCCGCCCTCGTAGGGCTGGCCGACGAGCTCAGCAGGGTCCGCGGCGAAGCCTTCACCCTTCAGACGTTCGTCGCCGAACTCGAGGAACGGTCCGCCGCGCAGCATGCGCCGACCGTCCAGGGCGTCACCCTCGCCTCGCTCCATTCGGCGAAGGGCCTCGAGTGGGATGCCGTCTTCCTCGTCGGGTTGAGCGAGGGGCTCATGCCGATCTCGTTCGCCGACACCCAGGAGGGCGTCGACGAGGAACGGCGACTGCTGTACGTGGGTATCACGCGCGCCCGGATCCACCTGGCGATGTCCTGGTCCACGTCGCGGTCCCCGGGCGGACGCGCCACCCGGAAGCCGTCGCGCTTCCTCGATGCCCTGCGCCCGGCGACAGCCGGCCAGGCGTCGTTCCGCCAGCCCCGGGCGAAGGCCACCCGCAAATCGTCGGGGCCGGCCGTGTGCCGGGTGTGCAAACGGCCCCTCCTCACGGGCTCTGAACGCAAGATCGGTCGCTGCAGCGAATGCCCGGCCACCTACGAGGAGGAGACATTCGAGGCGCTCCGCGCCTGGCGGCTCGCTGAGGCGCGGGAGAAGGAGGTGCCCGCCTTCGTGGTGTTCACGGATGCCACGCTCGTGGCCATCGCCGAGGCGCGGCCGCAGACCCTTGACGAACTCGGCGACCTCGCCGGTGTCGGCTCCGCGAAACTCGAGCGGTATGGCGAGGCGGTCCTGGAGATCATCAGTGACAACGCCTGACACCGGCGGGCCGTCGCACCCCGCGCGGCTCCCGGTCGAGGTCAGGCGGTCGGCGCGGCGGAAGCGCACGGTGAGCGCCGACATCCGCGACGGGGTCCTGCGGGTCTCGATCCCTGGTCATTTCTCACCGGGCCAGGAGCGCCAGTGGGTGGAGCGCATGGTGGAGCGGATGTCCGCGAAGTACCTCGCGCGGCCCGTCGTCGATGAGGGTGGCGCCGCTCCGGCCCTGCACCGCAGGGCCCGGTCCCTGGCGCAGCAGTACCTCGGCGGCAGGGGAGTGCCCGCAACGATCGGCTGGGTCACGAACCAGAACACGCGGTGGGCCTCCGCCACCCCGGCCCACCGCTCCATCCGCCTCTCGCACAGGCTGCAGGGCATGCCGGAGTGGGTCGTCGACTACGTGATTCTGCACGAGATGGCGCACCTCATCGAGCCCTCGCACAGCCCGGCGTTCTGGGAGCTGCTGGACGCCTACCCGAGCACCGGCACCGCCAAGGCATACCTCGACGGCGCCGCCTTCGCCGCACACCGGAACCTCACGGGAGCACCGGAGGAGTTCTAGGAGCGAGGGTCACCCGAGGGCTCGGACGGGGCGGACCCCTCGATCAGCGCGTGGAGTGGCCCCCGGATGCATCCGGCGGGGTCAGCGCGGGGCGTCGCCGTCCGGACCGGACCCGTCACCCTGCGGTTCGTCACCGGACCCGTCACCGGAGGGATCAGCCGGCGCGCCGTCGTCGGAACCCGCGGAGGGAGTCCCCGGATCCCCGGCAGCCGCAGCATCCTTCCCGCCGCCGGTGCCGTCTGTGACACCGGTGCCGTCAGTGCCGTCAGTGCCGGCCTGGCCCGCAGCGTCGCCGTCCTGCTGCTCGAAGCCCCCGGAGAGGAGCCGCTGGAGGGCGGCATCGACATCGGCGTCGGAGGACTCGAGGAGCCGACGGCGCCCGGCGAAGCCGGCGGGATCGTCCAGGTCCTCGGCGGTCGGCAGCAGATCGGGGTGCTGCCACAGGGCGTCGCGACTCTCGATGCCGCGCTCCTCGGTGAGCAGGGCCCACAGGGCTGCGGCGTCGCGCAGCCTGCGCGGCCTCAGTTCCAGTCCGACCAGCGAGGCGAAGGCATGCTCGGCCGGACCGCCGGTCGCGCGACGCCGCCGGAGCATCTCCCGCAGGGCGCCCGCCGACGGCAGGTTCGCCGCTGCGGCGGCGGTCATCTCGTCGACCCAGCCCTCCACGAGGGCGAGGGTGGTCTCGAGCCGCACGAGGGCGGCGTCCTGTTCGGGTGTCCTCTCGGGCATGAACACTCCCTGCGACAGGGCACCCTGGAGGCTTTCGGGGTTGGTGGGGTCGATATCGCGGGCGGCTTCCTCGATCTTGCCCATGTCGATGTGGATGCCGCGGGCGTAGCGCTCGATGCTGCCGAGGAGGTGGCCCGTGAGCCAGGGGATGTGCGTGAAGAGCCTGACGTGGGCCGCCTCGCGCACCGCGAGGAACAGCTGGACCTCCTGCTCGGGTATGTCGAGTCCCGCGCCGAACGCGGCGACGTTGGCAGGGAGGAGTGCCATCCGTCCATCGGCGAGGGGGACCCCGATGTCCGTGGAGCCCACGACATCCTTCGACAGCGCACCCACGGCCTGCCCCAGCTGCATCCCGAACATCGCGCCGCCCACATTCTGGAGCATCGAGGCGGGACCGCCCATCATGCCCATCATCGACTTCATCTCGTCGGGAAGCTGCCCGGTGATGGCGTCGGAGAGGGCCTTCGCGATGCTCGTCGCCACGGGCTCGGTGAGCCGCCGCCAGGTCGCCATGGTGGCCTCGACCCATTCGGCTCGGGACCACGCGCGGCCGAGCTGTCCGGTGCTCGGGAACTCGGTCACGGGATCGAGCCACATCTCGGCGAGTTTCAGTGCCTCGTCGACGCTCCGGCGCTGGAGGGAGGTGACCGAAGGATCGTTGTCCGACGCCGCGACCCGCCGTGCCTGGTCGTGGGCCATCTGCCAGTTCACCGGTCCCTCACTCGGCGCGGAGAACATCGCCTGGACCTGCTGCATCATCATCGCCATCGCGGCAGGATCGGCGGGGAGCCCGGCCGCCTTCGCGATCTCCTGGGGATCGAAGCCTCCGGACGCGCCGCCGAACATCTTCGCCAGCATCTCGGAGAGCGGGTCCTGGGGTGTGTCGTCGTCGTTCGAGGGGTTGGATGGGTTGGTCACTGATACCACCGGTCCTGGGAGTAGCTCGGGGATCCGGGCAGGAGGGGGGGTCCCGCTCCCGCCGGCTGTGGAAGACACGCTACCGGCCCGGCATTGCCGCTGTCCCGCGTGCCTTCGGTCGTTCGCTGAGGGCAAAGCCGGCCCGGGGCCCGGCCGCGGTTCGCGACCACCGCTGAGGCCGGGCGGCGAACGCCCGGCATCTTCCCGGATCGACGTCGGCAGGAGCGTCTACTCTAGGTAAGCCGGGAGGCGCTGATCGCGCCATCGCACGGCACGCGCCTACAGAGAGAAGCACAGTGACGCAGCCTGTCCACTTCGAGACGTACAGCCCCGAGGAGCCCGCCCGGCCGAGGGACCCGCGATTCCGTGCCATGGCCGTATCGGGGAGCCTCGCCGTCGTGCTGTGCGGGGCCGCCGTGCTCCTGCCGTCTCCGTACATCATCGAATCGCCCGGGCCCACCTTCAACACCATCGGGGAGGTCGACGGCCAGGCGCTCATCCAGGTGGACGGCAGGGAGAGCTTCCCACCCGAGGGCGAACTCGATCTCACCACCGTCCTCGTCAGCGGCGGGCCCAACGGCCAGGTGAACGTCCTCGACACCTTCCGGGCCTGGGCGAATCCGAACGAGAACGTCCTGCCGGAGCAGCTGGTGTATCCGGAGGGCACGACGTCCTCCGACGTCCAGGAGCGGAACGCCGTCGCCATGACGTCGTCCCAGGAGTCGGCGATCGCCGCCGCACTGTCCCACGAGGGGATCGAGTACACCGAGGAGCTGTCCGTCGCGGGGCTCGCGGATGATTCCGCATCGGAGGGCATCCTGCAGGTGGGGGACGTCCTGCGTACCGTCGACGGCCGCGAGATCGACACCATCGAGACCCTGCGCGGTGTGCTGGCCGAGGCGGGTGGCGCTGCCGCCACCCTGGGGATCGTCCGGGACGGTGCGGAGACCGAGGTCTCGGTCACGCCGAAGGAATCGGCCGAGGGGGAGTACCAGCTGGGCATCCTGCTCGCCTCGACGTTCGACTTCCCCTTCGATGTGACGATCCAGCTCGACAACGTGGGCGGTCCCTCGGCCGGCACCATGTTCGCCCTCGGGATCATCGACACCCTGACGGAGGGCGATCTCACGGGAGGCAGGCACTTCGCCGGCACCGGCACGATCGACTCCACCGGCGTCGTCGGCCCGATCGGCGGGATCGCCCAGAAGCTCGTCGGAGCCCGCTCCGGCGGGGCGGACTTCTTCCTGGCGCCCGCCGAGAACTGCGACGAGGTGATCGGCAACATCCCGGACGGACTGACGGTGGTCAGGGTCGAGACGCTCGACGACGCCGTCGACGCCATCGAGACGCTGGGCGCCGGCGGTGACGCGTCCGAAGTACCCGCCTGCTGACCGGCACGCGCATGGCACGGAGCCGATCGACAGCAGGGAAGACACGGTTCGGTGAAGATCACCGCCCCCTCGACCAGGGGCGGGAACCTAATTGGTCCGGCCAAGCGTGAACAGGGCAGAATGAAAATCACGAAGGGCGTGACTGCACGTTCCCCTGTGTCCGAGCCCGGACCGGGGAGCGATACGGAACACCGGTCGGCGTGACCCGCAGCAGCTAACGATGAGGTAGATGTGACATCCGGACCAGACCGTCCGTTCGGCAGTAGCCCGAGCCCAGCACGTGGAACGACCAGCAGGCGACGCAGTCCGCTGATACCGACGATCATCGTCGTGGCGGTGATCGTCATCGCCTTCGTCTACCTGTCGCAGGTCTACGCGGACGTGCTCTGGTACAACCAGCTCGGCTTCCTCGAAGTCTTCGTGACCGAGAACCTGACGCGCATCGTCCTCTTCGTCGTCGCGTTCCTCCTCATGGCGGCGGCGGTGTACTTCAGTCTGCGCATCGCGTTCCGCAACAGGCCGATCTACGCGCCGGACAGCGCCATCCAGGACAACCTGAACCGGTACCAGGCGCAGCTCGAACCGATCCGCCGCCTGCTGATGCTCGGTATCCCCGTGGTCCTCGGCGCCTTCGCGGGCACGGCCGCATCCTCGCAGTGGCAGCAGGTCCTGCTGTTCCTCAACCAGGAGCCGTTCAACCGCCAGGACCCGGAATTCGGCCTGGACTACGCCTTCTACATGTTCACGCTGCCGTTCCTGAACTTCGTGGTCGGATTCCTGATCAGCGTGGTCATCATCAGCGCCATCGCGACGATCCTCACCCACTACCTCTACGGCGGCATCCGCCTCGAGGAGAAGGGCCTGTTCACGACCAAGGCCGCCCGGGTGCAGATCGCCGTCGTCGCAGCCCTCTTCCTGGTGCTGCAGGGCATCAACTACTGGCTCGACCGGTACGACACCCTGCTGAACCAGGGCACGTGGGCCGGCGCGCTCTACACGGACGTCAACGCCGTCATCCCCACCAAGGCCATCCTCGCGGTGGCCGCGATCATCGTCGCCGTCCTTTTCGTCGCCTCGGCGTTCATCGGTCGCTGGCGGCTGCCGCTGATCGGCACCGCGATGCTCATCATCACCGCGCTGCTCGCCGGCGGCGTGTACCCGGCGGTCGTGCAGCGCTTCCAGGTGCGGCCCTCGGAGCTCAGCCTCGAGGGGCAGTACATCGAGCGGAACATCCAGCTCACGCGCGAGGCCTATGGACTGGACCAGGTGGAGGTGGAGGCCTATGCGCCGGAGTCGATCCCGACCGCAGGCGCGCTGAACGAGGACGGCGAGACCACCGCGAACATCCGCCTGCTCGACCCGAACCTCGTCTCGGATGCCTTCAGCCAGCTCCAGCAGTTCCGCCAGTACTACCAGTTCCCCGAGACCCTCAACGTCGACCGGTACGAGATCGACGGCGAGGTCCAGGACACGGTGATCGCCGTGCGCGAGCTGGATATCAACGGTGTGCCCGACGGCTGGGTCAACGAGCATGTCTTCTACACCCACGGGTACGGCGTGGTCGCGGCAGCCGGTTCGACCGTGGAGCCCGACGGCCGCCCGTCCTTCCTGCAGTCCGGTATCCCGTCGACCGGTGTGCTGGGCGACGAGTCCACGTACGAGCCGCGCATCTACTTCGGCGAGGAATCCCCCGAGTACTCGGTCGTCGGTGCACCGGAGGGCCAGGCCCCTGCCGAGATCGACCGGCCGCAGAACGAGAACTCCGACGCCGAATCCCGGACGACCTTCGACGGCGACGGCGGGCCGAATGTCGGCAACATGTTCAACCGCCTCGTCTACGCCCTGAAGTTCCAGTCCACGGACCTGCTGCTGTCCAACCAGGTCAACAGCGACTCGCAGATCCTCTACGACCGCGAGCCCGTGGACCGCGTCCGCAAGGTCGCCCCGTACCTGACGCTCGACGGCAACAGCTACCCCGCGATCGTCGACGGCCGCGTGAAGTGGATCATCGACGGATACACCACCAGCGCCAGTTTCCCCTACTCGATGCAGCAGGAACTCGAGCAGGCGACGCAGGATGCGCAGACCGCCGAGGGCCTGGCCACCGCGCTGCCCGCGGAGCGCGTCAACTACATCCGGAACGCCGTGAAGGCTACCGTGGACGCCTACGACGGCTCCGTCACCCTGTACGCGTGGGACGACCAGGACCCGGTCCTGAAGTCGTGGCAGAACGTCTACCCCTCCTCGCTGAAGCCCTACAGCGATATGTCGGCGGACCTGATGGCCCACGTGCGCTACCCCGAGGACCTGTTCAAGGTGCAGCGCGAGCTCCTGGCGCGCTACCACGTCACCGACACCGACGCCTTCTACAACAACAGCGAGGCGTGGAGCGTGCCGGCGGACCCGGGTGCGGCGTCGGACAGCACGACGACGGCGTCCACGCCGCGTCAGCCGCCGTTCTACCTCACCCTCCAGATGCCCAACCAGGAGCAGGCGGCGTTCTCCCTGACGACGCCCTACATCCCCTATGTGCCGGTGGGCCAGACGCCGAGGAACGTGCTGTACGGCTTCCTCGCCGCCAACGGCGATGCCGGCACGGGCGAGGCGGGCGTCAAGAACGAGAACTACGGCCGGCTGACCCTGCTCGACAGCTCAGGCCAGGATTCCGTGGTCGGTCCTGGTCAGGCCCAGAACCTCTTCAACTCGGACACGACCGTGTCGCAGGAGCTCAACCTGCTCCGGCAGGGTGCGTCAGAGGTCATCAACGGCAACCTGCTGACCCTGCCGATCGGCGGTGGGATCGCTTACGTGCAGCCCGTCTACGTCCAGTCCTCGGGCAGTTCGTCCTTCCCGGTCCTGCGGCGGGTCCTCGTGAGCTTCGGAGAGACCGTCGGGTTCGCGCCGACCCTCGCCGAGGCATTGGACCAGGTGTTCGGCGGCAATTCGGGCGCCACGACCGGTGACCAGGAGAATGTCGGCGAGACCCCGGCTGACCCGGCGGCGCCACCGGCGGAGGGGGACGGGGCAGCGACCCCGACGCCCACGCCGACACCGTCCGAAGGCGGCACCCCGGGTGGTGCGACCGGTGACCCGGCCGCCGATCTGCGAGCAGCGCTCGCTGACGCGAACGAGGCCATCCAGGATGGCAACGCCGCCCTCGAGGCGGGCGACTTCGCAGCCTACGGTGAGGCGCAGGACCGCCTGCAGCAGTCCATCCAGCGGGCGCTCGACGCCGAGGAGCGGGCCGCCGCTGCGGGCGGTCAGTAGCCCGATCGCCCCGGGCAGCCGCTCGATTTGCTTCTCCACCCCGCGGCCGGTAACGTTAGTTACACGCCGCGGGGTGGAGCAGTTCGGTAGCTCGCTGGGCTCATAACCCAGAGGTCACAGGTTCAAATCCTGTCCCCGCAACGGAAGAGAAGTCCGGTCCACCATCTGGTGGGCCGGACTTCTTGTTTGTCCGGGCTACGACGGCCGTTCCGGGGGCGACCCCCAGGGATCCGGGGGTCCGGCCGCGACGGCGATCATGCTTCGTGCCCGTCCTGGGACCGCACGGCCGCGACGCGCCATTTCGCCCAGGGCCACATGCCGTCGATCTCCACCTCGAGCGAGAAGCTGAGCGCTATCCGGATCGCGACGATGCCGCCGAGGACCGCCACGCTCTGCGGGGTCTGGTCGACGAGGATCGTGCGGATGATGTCGGCGACGATGAGCACCTCCAGCCCGAGGAGGATCGCGCGGCCCACGTTCCGGCGTAACCGCTCGTACGCCTTGCCCCGGTCCTCCGGTCGCCGCATCGACGGCACCGCGGCCACGAGGGCGAATCCGGCGCCGACGATCATGATCAGCGCGCCGACAGTCTCGATGACGAGCACCCAGACGCCGACGATCTCCTCAAACACGCTGGGTATCCCTTGCCGGCAGGGTCCCTTCGACGACGGGCCCGCCGTCGATGCGCTCCCCATCGGTGCGCGCGTCGCTCTCCACGGCCGGCGGACGCTGCAGCAGTTCGAGCAACAGGATGGCGATCAGCGCTCCGACCGCGGTCCAGAGGGTCACCCCCGGCGTCAGCGGTCTTACGAACAGCACGATCGCCCCACCGATGGCCGCGATCGCGATCCGGATGTAGCGGCGGGCGCGGTAGAGGAATGCGCCGAACCGGCCGGTGGTCGCCCCGTTGCCCTCCGCGGCCGTGCGCATCCGTCCGGCCGCGTCGACCGTCAGTCGGCGCACCGCCACGGCGCCGCGGAACGGCCCCGCGAAGTAAGCGACGACGGCGGTGGTCACTGCCGCCACCCCGACGGCGAGGGCCGTCGAGTAGAGCAGGGGCACGAGCGTGTCGTAGATCGCCTCGGCCGCGCCCGACGGCATGTACTGCGGGGAGAGCGCAGAGACCATGGCGATGCGCCCGATGGCCACACCCAGGGCGAGGAACGCCATGGCGACTGCCAGGCCGACACCGGCCCAGATCAGGGCCCTCGCCTTCCTCCTTGCGACGAGGACCCCCGCGGCCAGCAGGGCGATGCTCACCCAGGGGAGCACGAAGCCGAGCACGTCGATTGCCTGGTAGGCCGTGCGCGCCTGGGCGAGGTCGTCGGACTGGGCGACGACGACCGTACGGTCGATCGCGGGGATGCGGTCGGCCAGCGCGAATCCCTGCGCCGTCAGCTGCTCCTTGACCGCGGCGATGATCGGTCCGAGTTGTATCCCCACCTCACCCGTGTCGCTGATCACGACGGCGCCGGAGGTGTCGCCGCTGATGGCGGAGGTCAGCCCGCTGTGGCTGCTCCGCAGCGCCTGGTCCCACACCTGTTCGAAGCCGTCGGAGGCGATGAGCTGCTCGGTCGTCGAGCGGATCAGCGACTGCGCTCCTTCCACGGCGGGCTGTTCGAGCAGCTGGAGCGCGTCGGCAGCCCTCGGCGGGAGGTCGAGGGTAGCGATTCCGTCGAACAGGTCGGAGGTGATCGTCTCGATGTCGACGCTCTCGTAGACGGCCGCGGTGATCTCGTCGACCAGGTAGGACTGGAAGGCCGGGTCGTCGAGGACCGGCGCCACGGTGGCGACGAACTGGTCGGTGTTGGTGACTTCGGCCTTCGTCCATGCCGCGACGACGGCGAGCGGGGCGAGGAGTACCCCGAGCGCGATCAGCACGACGGCGAGGAACGCGCGTCCACGTCCGGTCCGGCGCCGGGGTGCGGGCGGTGGCGCCTCGAGCGGATCGGTCCGGAGCTGCGACTGCAGCCGGGCGACCTCCGCCGACAGCCGGGCGATTTCCTGGTCGCGGGTCTCGGTGACATCCATCTGCACTGCGCCTCTCGAGTCGGAGGATGGCGTGGGAGCACGCCTCGGATTCGCGCCGGCACGGTCGGGCCGTGCGGGTTATCCCCTGGTACTGCCCTTCCGTCGGGGACCACCGGGGAGGCCCGGGAGCGGGCAGGGTGGGGAGGGGTCCACCGGTCCGTGGAGGTCGGCACGGCGGATCCCCTCCCGTTCCACGAGGTCCCTGAGCGTGAAGGCCACCCGGCCGGTCACTCGGCGACGATGTCGCGGCCGTGGAGGACGGCCGCCCAGATGACGAAGACGTCCAGTGCGATGACGGTCAGGCTCCACAGCGGGTAGTAGGGCATCCACACGAAACTCACCGCCATGCTGATACAGGCGACGATGACGGCGACCGTCCTGGCCCACACGGCACCGCGGAACAGGGCAGCACCGGCGAACGCCACGACGAGTCCGAGGATGAGATGGACCCAGCCCCACGTGGTGATGTCGAACGCGAGGACGTACTCGGGCAACACGACGTAGAACGTGTCGTTGAGGAGCGCAACGATGCCCTGGAAGGCGTGGAAGACGCCGATCATGATCATCAGGGTGCCCGCGAGGACGGTCACGCCGATGGCCCCCACGCTGGGCTGGGATGAGGATCGGTCGAAGTTGGTGGTCGAGGTCCTGCTGTCGTTCGACATGATGACTACTCCTTTGTCAGGCCCCCGTGGGGACGCATCGGCTATCGGTCGTGCCCTTGCGGGTGGTCCGCCGTGACCCCGTCCGAGGCCGGGCCGCGCGGACCGTGCGTACAGCACGAGAATCCCGCAGGGAACCAGGGCACGCATCACCCCAAGATGATGAGCACCCGAAGTGTGGCGGGCGGGGCGTCACCGGCGTCGTGGCAGGTGACCGGGCCCGGGTCATCCTCGCCGGATGATGCCTCTCCCGACGGGATGTGCTTCGCGACCCACCCGGCGGTTCAGTGGCAGGGGAGGGGACACCCGCAGATCGAGGGATTCATCTCCGGGGTCACGGGTTCGACCCCCGACCCCGCAACGAGGACGACGTCCGGTCCACAGGGTGGACCGGACGTCGTGCCCGCCGGAAGCCATGGTCCTGCTGTGACGTTCGCAGGCACCGCGGGTGGCGGGGAGGGGATGGAACCGGTGGGACGGGCTCAGCCCTGGGAGAGGGCCTTGAACGCGCTCAGCGCCCGCTCCCGGCTCTCCTTCAGGTCCACGATGGGCTCGGGGTAGCCGGGCGCCGCCCCTTTCCACGGCTCGTGGATGTTGGCGGCGTCGGCGAGTTCAGGGACGAAGCGGAGGAGGTACCGGCCCTCGCGGTCGAACTTCTTGCTCTGCAGCACCGGGTTGAAGATCCGGAAGTAGGGACTGGCGTCCGCCCCCGAACCGGCCACCCACTGCCAGCTCGCGGCATTGCTCGCCGCATCGGCGTCGACGAGGCAGTCCCAGAACCACTGTTCGCCCACGCGCCAGTCAATCAGGAGGTTCTTGATGAGGAACGACGCCGTCGCCATGCGCACCCGGTTGTGCATCCAGCCGATCTCCCACATCTGGCGCATGCCGGCGTCGATCAGGGGATAGCCCGTGCGGCCGCGCTGCCAGGCTTCCAGCTCTGCCTGCGTGGAACTCTCCCAGGCGAAGGCGTTGAACTCGGGCCGGTAGTTGACGGTGGCGAGTTCGGGGTTGAAGTACAGGAGCTGCCAGCTGAACTCGCGCCAGCCGAGCTCGGACCCGAAGACGCGGATGTCCTCCGCTGTCGAGCTGTCCTTGTGGTCCTGTGCCGCGTGCCAGACCTCGAACGGGCTGATCTCGCCGAACCGCAGGTGGGGGGAGAGCATGCTGGTGCCCTGGACCGCCGGCAGGTTCCGATTGTCCTTGTAGCCCTGTGCGGCGCCGTCCAGGAAGTCGTCCAGGCGGGCGTGGGCGCCGGCCTCACCCGGCGTCCAGGTGTCCCGGAGGCCCTGCGCCCAGTCGGGCGCGGTCGGGAGCAGGCCCCAGTCGGCGAGGTCGTCGGACGCCAGCCGGGGGCCCCTGAGGGACGTCGGAGCCGGCAGGGGGGTGCGCGGGGTGCGGAAGGTGAGACATGCCCTCCAGAAGGGCGTGAACACCTTGTAGGCCTCACTGGACCCGGACGTCACCTCCCACGGCTCGTACATGAGGTTGGCCTGGAAGCTGGTCGCCTCGACACCCCGTTCCGTCAACGAGGCCTTGAGTGCCGCGTCCGCGGTGCGTTCGGCGAGGCCGTAGCGTCGGTTCCAGAGGACCGACGCTGCCGAGGACTCCTCGACCAGTTGCGGCAGGACCTCCGCCGCCGCGCCGCGCCGCAGGACGAGGGGGATCCCGAGTTCGGCGAGGGACCCGGCCAGCGACGCGAGCGAGTGGTGGAGCCACCAGCGGGATGCACTGCCCAGTGGCCGGAAGCCGTCGGTCCGGTCGTCGAGCACATAGCAGGCGACGACGTCGTCGCCGTCCTCCGCAGCCCTGGCGAGCGCCGGGTTGTCGGAGATCCGAAGGTCGTCGCGGAACCACACCAGAGTCACAGCCATGCGTTCAATCTACCTGCGGGGTCCGACACTACGGGCTGCGGACGCGACAGGGGACCGCAGCCGGTCGGCTGCGGTCCCCTGTCGTTCGACCCGGTCGGGCCCGCCGGCTGATCAGGAGCCGGTCAGGAACCGATCAGTAGGTGGTCTCGCTCTTCGTCGCCGGCGTGGCGGTGTCCGTGGCGTCACCGGTGCTGTCCGCCTGGCCGATCGCGGACTGCGACCCGGAACCGGACTTCAGCGCCGACAGGCGGGCTTCGATCTCGGTCTGCTCTCCGAGGTCCTCGAGGCTCTCGAACTGGGCGTCCAGGCTCGACGACGCGAGTTCCTGCTGCCCGCGGACCCTGGCCTCCTCACGGCGGATCTTCTCCTCGAAACGGCCCACCTCGCTCGTCGGGTCCATGAAGTCGATGCTCTTGACGGCGTCGTGCACCTGCTGCTGCGCCTGCGCGGTACGGGAGCGGGCGATCAGCTGGTCACGCTTGACCGTCAGCTCGCTGAGCTTGCCCCTCATCTGGTTGAGGCCGTCCTTGAGCTTCTCGACGATCTCCGTCTGGGAGGCGATGGTCGGCTCGGCGCCCTTCGCCTCGTTCTCCGCCGACATCTGGCGCTGGATCGCGACCTTCGCGAGGTTGTCGAACTTCTGGGCGTCGACGGTGTCGCCGGAAGCACGGTACTCATCGGCCTTGCGGGAGGCCGCGAGGGCCTTGTTGCCCCAGCTGCGGGCGTTCTCGATGTCCTCGTTGTAGTCGTCCTGCATCATCCGCAGGTTGCCGATGGTCTGGGCGACGGCGCTCTCCGCCTCGGCGATGCTGTTGGTGAAGTCCCGGACCATCTGGTCGAGCATCTTCTGCGGATCCTCCGCCTGGTCGAGCAACGCGTTGATGTTGGCTCGGGTCAGCTGAGCCATCCTGCCGAATATCGACTGCTTTACCATTGATTTTCCTTTCGATTCTGCGAATGATCCTTGTGTCCTGCAGGGGAGGGGCTTCGGCTGCTAGAAGTCGCCGCCGCCGCCTCCGAAGTCTCCGAAGCCGCCTCCGCCGCCGCCGAAGCCGCCGAAGCCGCCTCCGCCGAAGCTTCCGCCGTCGCCCCCGAAACCGCCGCCGAAGCCGCCGCCGTCGTGGTGCCCGCCGCCGAACCCACCCCCGTTGAGGAGACCGCCGAGGAGGATGCCGCCGAGCAGGGCGCCGCCCATCCCGTCGCCGCCGCGGCCTCCGTACCTGCCGCCCATGCCCATACCCATGCCACCGCCGCCGAACCCGTCGACGTCCTGCTCCGCGAGCTGGGCCGCCTGTTCGGCGAGCATCGTCGCCTGCTGGGCGTGGGACAGTGCGGTCACCGGGTCCGAGCGCTGGAGATCGACGGCGTAGTCGAGATTGCGCTCGGCCTCGGCGAGGCGGGTCCTGGCCTCGCTGCCCACGCCGCCGCGACGAGCGCGGATGTAATCAGCGGTCCCGGAGATGCTCGACTGGGCCGCGATCAGCGCGTGCTGGAGGGAGTCCTGGGCACGCCGGGTGTTCTCCGCCTGGTCGCGCACGCCGCCGAGGGCGGCGTCGAGCTGTGCGTGTGCCGCCTCCAGCCGCTGAAGGAGGGCGAGCGGATTGCTGCGTCCGTTCTGCCGTTCCTGCCGCACGGTCGCCACGGTGGACTGCAGGGCCGCGATCGGCCCGGCGAGGTCGCGGTACTGCCCCGTGCGGTCCATCGCCTGGGCTTGCGCCAGGTCCTGCTCGCTGTCGGGGAGCGCACGCTCGAGCTCACGCTCGGCGGCGCCGAGTTCCTCGGCGCGCTTGTCGATCGCATCCAGCAGGACCGTGCTCTGGTGCACCGACTCCTCGGCCGCACGGACGGCGACGACGGCGCGCCCCGTGTCTCCCTGCGCCATCCGCGACTGCGCTTCGGTCGCCGCGCTGTCGACGAAGGCCAGGCGCTCACGTGCCTGCTCGATGTTGTCGGAGACCTGGGTGGTGGCCGTCTCGAGGTATCGGCCCTGCAGGCTCCGAAGGGCCTGTTCGGCGGCGGAGAAGCGCCGGCGGGCCTCGTCCGCGGCGGACTGCGCGCGGCGCAGGGCGTCGGGCGCGTTCCGCTCGAGTTCGCGCAGCGCGTCGAAGTCCTCCTTGTGCTCCTGCAGGGAGGCGTTGACGTCCTCGCAGCGCCGGATGATCTCACCGAGCCACTGGCGCTGCTGCTCCTCGGTGTCCGGGATGTGATCGTCGAGCTGCTGCTGGAGCTTGAAGGATGCACCCATGTGCTGCTTCGCGGTCGCGATGTCCTGCGAGAACATGGCGATGGCCTCGGCCCCGTACTGCGCCTCCGCGAAACCGAGCTCCTGCTCGCTCGACTTGATGGCGTCGTCGGCGGCGATGAGGAGGCTCCCCGCCCGTTTGCGCAGGTCCTCGACACTCAGCGCCGCGAGCGGATCCACGACCCCGCCGTCCGCGGAGGGCACCGGTCCGTACCCGTATTCCTCACGCTTGCGCTGGGCGCTGCCGGCGCTGCGCTTCTTGAGCAGCATGTACCCGCCGGCACCGGCGACGGCCACGAGCCCGCCGACGAGGACGAGTCCGCCGAGGCCACTGCCGCCCGTACTGCCGCTGTCCGGGGAGGTCCCGCTGCCCGTGGAGGCGCCGGCGAGCGCCTGGTCGATCCCTTCGACCGCTGCGAGGCCGCCGCCCGCCCAGTCATCGACCGCCAGTTCCGGGATGACGTAGCTCGTGCGGATCTCCTGGACCGACGGGTAGACGCCTGACTGCTGTCCGGCGACGAGTCCCACATCACGCTGGTCCACCGCGACGGCGAGGACTGCTTCGTCGGCCGACGCCGCGTTCGTGGTGGCGACCTCCGCCGCCCACTGCTCGGCGCTGCTCGGGTTCTCGAACGTGTCCACGTAGGCGATCCGGACGGTGAAGCCCTGCGAGGACTGCAGGTCGGCGATGGCGGCCTCGAGCTCGCTCTCCTCGTCCACGCTGAGGACCCCGGCGTTGTCGATCACGTAGTCCCCGGACGGGAAGGTGATCGGTTCGTCGGCGAAAGCCGCAGTACCCGAGACCAGCGGGATCGCCACGACGGCGCCCAGCACAGCAGAGACGCGGGTGCGCCTGCTCATCATTCGCATTTTCGACCCTTCAGCACGTCCTCCGGACCTGTCCGGTCCCAGGACCGAGGCCGGCGGATGCCGGAGGCTCCCTGTCATCCCGATTCTATGGTTGGGGTGGGGGAGCGTCCACCACCGACACCTATGCCCCTAGCGAAAGGCACGGCCTCTCCGGGCGACCGTCACGCCGCATCCCGCGCCCCCATCGCCCGGTGGCGGATGACGGTGGATGCCGGCGGGCGGCGGTGGATACTGGGATACGCACCCGAGGGCGGACTGCCGCACCGGCACATCTCCAGCGGCTTCTCAGACCCCGTACAGCGAACGCATGCGGAAGGCTCAGGGAAGGTTGCCATGATGTGGTCAACAGCAACGAAAGGACCCCCATGAACGAGCAGCCGGGCAACTCCGACCGACCCCTGCCTCCGCAGCCGCAGAACCCGCCGTCCTGGGGTCAGGGCTGGAACGATCAGCCGGGAGACCGGCGCGACACCGACGGCGCGTCCGGGGGCCAGGGCGCCTCGGACGGTGTCCACGGACCCGGGGAGGGCCGGGGCGCGCCCCACCCTGCGACGGAGACACAGCCGGTCGCGGGACCGCCCACGGCGCAGCACCCTGTCGCCGGGCCGGCGGGGAACGAACCGCAGCCGTACCCCGTCTCCCACCCCGCTTACGCGGGACACCAGCCGTTCTACGGCGAGCAGAACCCGGGTTACGGCCACCCCGGGTCGACCGCGGGCGGTCGCACGGGGACCAGGGAGCGCCGGCGCGTGGGCGTGGCCACCTTCGCGGCGGGCGTGCTCGCTGCCGGTCTGATCGGTGGAGGCGCCGCGGCGGCAGGGCTCGGCGTCCTCGACGACAGCCCCACGGCGGGGATCTCCCAGGCGGCGCCCGAGTCGATCGTGGTGAACAACACCGACGACGTCAACGCCATCACCGGAGCGGCTGTCAAGGCCTCGCCCAGCGTCGTCACGCTCGCGGTCAGTGGCGGGACCTCCGGCGGTTCGGGTTCCGGCATCATCCTGGACACCGCCGGGCACATCCTCACCAACACGCACGTCGTGACCCTCGGCGGCCAGGTCTCGGACCCGACCGTGGAGGCCAAGCTCGACGACGGACGGGTCTTCCCCGCGACGGTCGTCGGGACGGACCCGCTGAGCGATCTGGCGGTCGTCAAGATCGACGCGCCGGACCTCACCCCCGCGACGCTCGGCAACTCCGACGAACTGAACGTCGGAGACACCGCGATCGCCATCGGTGCGCCGCTCGGCCTCAGCGGCACGGTGACGGACGGCATCGTCTCGACGCTGAACCGGACCATCAGCGTGGCGTCCTCCGCCGTGCCGGAGGAGCAGCCGGACAGCTCGCAGTCCGAGAACGGTGAAGGCTTCAACTTCCTGCCCCCGGGCGGCTCGGGCGGACAGCAGCCGCAGCCGCAGGGGTCCATCTACCTCAACGTGATCCAGACGGACGCCGCCATCAACCAGGGCAATTCCGGAGGCGCGCTCGTCGATGCGGACGGCCGGATCATCGGCGTCAACGTCGCGATTGCCTCGGGCGGCTCCGGGGAGTCCACGGGCAACATCGGTGTGGGCTTCTCCATCCCGATCAACTACGCCGACCGCATCGCCCAGGAGATCATCTCCGACGGCGAGGCGACGCACGGCTTCCTCGGGGTCAGCGTCACGGCGGCCGGGAGCGACGGGTCCCAGAGCACCTCCACCTTCTCGTCCGGGGCACTCATCGAATCGGTCGAGCCGGGATCGCCCGCGGAGGGCGCCGAACTGCAGGTCGGCGACGTGATCACCAAGGTGGGCAACTACGCCATCAGCGACCCCCAGTCCCTCACCGCGGCCGTCCGAATCCAGACGGTCGGACAGCAGGTGCCCGTCGAGGTGGTGCGGGGCGGCGAATCGCGAACGGTCGAGGTGACGCTGGCCCAGGCCCCGACGCCGTAGCGGGCGCCGACCACGTCGGTGGTCGATGACACAGCAGGAGGCGGACCCGGATCGGGGACCGCCTCCTGTTCGTTGACCGGGCACAGGCGGGAGCGCACGCGCTCGCGGCCGGCGCAGCCCGCAGCCCAGCGGTCGGTGTCACCCCACTATGGTTAGCTAGTCGATGGGAAGATCCCCGGACGAGGAAGGTCATCAATGGACGAGGCCACAGCAAGCGGACTGCGCATCGCGGTCCTGGTGAAGCATGTTCCGGACGCCCAGTTCGATCGCCACATCAGCGGCGACGACCTGCGGACCGTCCGCTCGGAAAGCATCCTCTCCGAGCTCGACGAGTACGCGCTCGAAGCGGCGCTCCAGCTCGTCGAGGCCCACGGGGGAGCCGCAGCCGGGCACCGCGTTACGGCGATCACGATGGGCCCCGCGGCCGCGGTGAGCGCGGTGAAGAAATCGCTCCAGATCGGGGCCGACGACGGCGTCCACCTGACCGATGACGCCCTCACCGGCTCCGACGCCGCCGCCACGTCCCGGGCCCTCGCCGCCCTCGTGCAGCGCGTCGGGCCCTTCGACCTGGTCCTGACCGGCATGGCGTCCACGGACGGCGAGACCTCGCTCGTGCCGGCGCAGCTGGCCGAACGGCTCGGCCTGCCCCAGGTGACCTTCGCGGCGTCGCTCGACCTGGCGCCCGCGGACGGCGGCTGGACGCTGACCGCTCGACGCGACAACGATACGTACGCGGAGACCATCGAGGCCTCGCTGCCTGCCCTCGTATCGGTGACCGACCAGATCAACGATCCCCGCTACCCGAACTTCAAGGGCATCATGGCCGCGAAGAAGAAGCAGATCCAGGTGCTGTCCCTGGACGACGTCGGCCTGCAGTCGGACGAGGTCGGGGTCGCCGGATCATGGACGAGGGTCGAGGCTGCCGCTCCGAGGCCGCCCCGCAGCCAGGGCATCGTCATCACCGACGAAGGCGACGCCGGCATCAGGCTCGTCGACTTCCTCGCCGGACAGAAGCTCCTCTAGCCGGTGCCCGCCCGCTCGTCCGTTCCTTCCAGGAGGGTTCCCTCATGACCTCGGTCCTCGTATTCCTCGACCACCCCGCAGCGAGTCTCGCCAAGAGCGAGCGTGAACTCCTCTCACTCGCCGCCACGCTCGGCGATGTCGCCGTCGCCCTCGCCGACGAGGCCGGGCAGGCCTATCTCGACGGCGTCGGATCCTATGGCGTGCAACGGTACTACCGGCCCGACAGCGCATCCGTCTCGGAGGTGCTGGTGGCCGGGAAGGCCGCGTTCCTCGCCGAGGCCGTGCGGGCGTCGGGCGCCGGGATCGTGCTGCTCGGCAACTCCTACGAGTCGAAGGAGATCGCCGCCCGGCTGGGGATCAAGCTCGAAGCCGGGGTCATCACGGACGTCGTGTCGCTGGACCCCGACCTGACGGCGACGAAGTCGGATTTCGCCGGCTCCTACACCGTCCGGTGCCGGGTGACCACCGGCGTCACGATCCTCACCGTCAAGCCGAACAGCTTCGAGGCCGTGGAGGCCGGTCTCCCGTCCGCCCCTGAGGAGGTCCGGGTCGCCGTCGAGCTTCCGCGCGCCGCCGCGCGCATCACGGGGCGGGTGGAGAAGCCGGTGAGCGGCCGGCCCGAACTCACGGAGGCCCGGGTGATCGTCGCGGGCGGTCGCGGTGTCGACGGCGACTTCGGTCCGCTGGAGGAGCTGGCGGACGCGCTGGGCGGAGCCGTCGGCGCGTCGCGGGCCGCCACCGACGCCGGGTGGATCGAGCACTCCGCGCAGATCGGCCAGACCGGCAAGACCGTCTCCCCGCAGCTCTACATCTCCGCCGGCATCTCCGGAGCCATCCAGCAGAAAGCCGGTATGCAGACCTCGAAGGTGATCGTCGCCATCAACAAGGACGCCGACTCGCCCATCTTCGAGATCGCCGACTTCGGGATCGTCGGCGACCTGACCACGGTGCTGCCGCAGGCCACCGAGGAGATCCGGAAGCGCGGGCTGTAGGGTGCCGACCGGACCGGACACCGCTCCCGGGCGGGTGCTCGTCTTCGCCGCCCACCCGGACGACATCGACTTCGGCGCGTCCGCCACGATCGCCGGGTGGACCGCCGCCGGCACGGAGGTCAGCTACTGCATCCTGACCGACGGCGACGCCGGAGGGTTCTCCGACGAGGACCGGCCCGGACTCGCCGCGCTCCGCCGGGAGGAACAGATCGCGGCGGCCGGGCTCGTGGGCGTCACCGACGTGACCTTCGTGGGCGAGCCCGACGGCTACCTCCAGCCGACGGACGGCGTCATCCGGGAGATCGTCCGGCGGATGCGGGAGGTCCGCCCGGACATCGTCCTCTCCATGCACCCTGAGCGCAGCTGGGACCGGATCCAGAAGAGCCACCCCGACCACCTCGCCTGTGGGGAGGCGGTCACGCGCGCCATCTACCCGGCAGTCGAGAACCCCTTCGCGTACCCCGAACTCGAGGCGGCGGGGCTGAGGAGCTTCCGCGTGCCCTGGCTGTGGTTCTACGGCGGGCCGGCGCACCTCGAGAACCGCTTCGTCGACGTCACGGGGTCGGAGGACACCAAGATCGGGGCGATCAGCGCGCACCGCAGCCAGCATCCCGATATCGAGCGGATGCGGTCCCGGGTCCGGGACATCCTGCGGGACAACGCGCGTCGCGGGGGCCTGCCGGAGGGTCGCAGCGCCGAGTCCTTCCACGTGGTGGGCATCAACACCGACGAGACGATCGCGGGCTTCTAGCCCGACGGTCGCGGGCGTCGGAGGCGGGCGAGGGGCGCCACCGTGGTGTGCGCCTGCTCCGTGCTTGCCACACCGACGAAAACAGACCCCGGCGAATCCATCGCCGGGGTCTGATCGGGTCCGTGCTGCTGCTCAGGCCCCCAACGGGATCTGAGCGACGATCGGCAGGGTGGGCGTCGCGGACCCGCCGTCGGGCTCGACGGTGATCGCGATCGCGCTGAACCCGCTGATGTCCTCGAGTTCCGTGACCTTCGTCCCGGCGACGTCCTCGCCGGACATCGTGCCGACGGACACCGGATCCGTCCCGTCCGCCGGGATGCGCCACATCTGGTAGACGTGCCCGGGAGTCGGCGCCGGTATTCCGCTGAGCGTGACGACAGCCGCGTTCTCCTCCCCGGAGACCGCGAGGTCCGCGGTTCCGCCCGCCGCGAGGGAGAGCTGGGCCGTCCGTACGTCCGAGGCCTGGAGCACCTGCTCCTGGAGCGTGATCTGCTGCAGGTTCTGGGCGATGGTCACCCCACCGACGGCGAACACGGCGGCTGCGGCGGCCGCAACCACCCAGCGTGCGGCGCGCGAGGACATCGAGGCCCTGGCCGTGCGGCGTTGCGCCAGCTCGTCCTGCCCGGCGTCGTGTGCGGCCGGGTGGGCGGTCGCGGACGCCAGGGCCGGCATGCCGTCCTGGCCCGGCATCGGGTCCGCGTCGTCCGCGGTCCCGGGGAGCCGGGCGACGATGCGTTCGAAGAGATTAGCCGGCGGGTCCACCTGCTCGGCCGCGTAGGCGACCGTCACCGTCTCACGGCATGTGCGGACACGCTCCATGAACGTCGCACCGACGGCCGGGTCGGTGTCCGCCAGGAACGCATCGATGGTTCGGCGTTCGTCCGCGCTGATGGCATCGAGCGCGTAGAGCTCTGCCCACTCGAGGACGTGGCCCCTCGCGAGGTCCGTGCCGAGGTCATCGGCGAACTGTCGGTTCATATCCTTGTCCTGCATCTCAATTCACCCCCAGGCATGTCTTCAGTCGGAGTAATCCGTCGCGGATCCTCGATTTGATCGTCGGCACCGCGACGCCGAGCTTCTCGGCCACTTCGCGGTAGGTGAGACCGCCGTAGTAGGCGAGCTTCACCGATTCCTGCTGCGTCTGCGTCAGCGTGTCCAGGCAGCGCACCACGCTCTCCGCCTCGAGGCGCTGGGTCACCGTGTCGACGACGTCGTCGTGATCCACCGTCTGGGTGGCGGCCCCGTACCGCGCCTCACGGTCGGTGGCGCTCTGTTCGGAGCGCACCTTGTCCACGGCGCGGCGGTGGGCCAGGGTCATGAGCCAGGCCATCGGGCTGCCGAGGGCCGGGTTGAAGCGGTCCGCGGTGTTCCACACCTGGAGGTACACCTCCTGCGTGGCGTCCTCGCTGAGTTCCGGATCGATGAGCACGCGCCGGGCGAGCCCGTAGACGCGTTTCGACGTCTGCTCGTAGAACAGGGCGAACGCGGTGCGATCCTGTCGTGCGATTCTCGACAGCAGCTCGGTCAGCGTAGGACCGGCGACGGGATCAGCGGTGAACTCGTCTGATGCGGGAGCGACTGGGCTGACCCGGCTTACTCGTGGCGTTTCCATAGGGCTCCAGCATAAAGCGCTGCCCGCCCGAGACCGAACGGCATCGCCGCCGGTGCGGCGCGTGGATCGCCTCGGCCCGTCGAGAACAAGCACCATCCCACGCTCCCTGCCGGTTTTGACCAATCCGCTGACATGGGGTATTCGAAGCTACCCGGCCGACGGATGGCCCGGGCGGCGCGCCTACTCCACGGGCTGGTACGTCGCGACGGCGATCAGGGAGTCGGCGTTGAGGACGAACGCGCCGCCGAGGCGCTCCACGAAGGCCGTCCGCACGCGCTGCAGGGCCCCGGCGTCGTCCGGCAGCAGGGCGCGGTACCCGCTGCCGAGTACCAGCGACCAGGCGCTGTCGGCGTCGAGCGGGACCGTCAGTCCGAACTGTTCCACCCGCACGTGCGTCAGCCCCCGTGCGTGCAGCCAGTCCGTCAGGCGCTCTGCCGAGGCCAGTCTCCTGCAGTTCTCGACGAAGGCCAGGCCCGACGGCGGGCCCGACGCCGCGGACGGGCCGGCGGCGCCGATGCCCTCCTGGTCCGTGTCGGCGCCGAGGACCTCGCGCAGGACCTCGAGGAGGATCTCCCCGAACGGCTCCAGGGTGCCGTCGTCCCACGTGCTCAGGGCGACCCTCCCACCCGGCCGCAGCAGGCGGACGATCCGGTCCATGTCCGCATCCATGTCATCGAGGAGGAGGACGCCGTAGCAGCTCACGACGGCATCGTACGGGCCCTCGGGCGTCCACTCCGCCGGTTCCACCCGATGGAAGAAGACGCCGTCCAGGGCGAGCGCCTCCGCCTTCGCCGTCGCGAGGTCCAGCATCGCCGGGGAGCGGTCGACGGCGTCGACGCGTCCGTCCGGCCCGGTGAGCTGCGCGGCCGGGATGGTCCCCGTGCCTGTTGCCGCGAACACATCGAGGACGTGCTCGCCGACGAGGATGTCGGCGGCGGCGACCACGGCGTTGCTCACCGGGTTCCAGATGGCGGGAGCCAGGCGGTCGTGGTCCTCGGCCCCGCCGTCGGGCAGTGTTGCGGCATGGCGAGCGGACATGGGGGCTCCTAGGCGTGGGTCATCGCTGGGCCCCTGCGAAGCCCTGCTGACGCCAGGCTTCGTAGAGGACGATGGATGCGGTGTTGGCGAGGTTGAGCGATCGGCGTGACGGCAGCATGGGGACGCGCACCCGGGAGGTGATGTTACGGTCCTGCTTCACCGCGGACGGCAGCCCGTCGGATTCGCGGCCGAACAGCAGCACGTCTCCGGGCTCGTACGCGATGTCCGTGTAGGACACCTCGCCCTCGGAGGTGAAGGCGAACACCCGGCCGGGCTGCAGCGCGGCCCAGGCGTCCTCGAGGTTCCGGTGCACGTGCAGCACCGTGAGGTCGTGGTAGTCGAGCCCCGCCCGTTTCAGCTTCGAGTCCTCCAGGCTGAAACCCAGCGGTTCGACGAGGTGCAGTTCGGCACCGGCCACGGCCGCGAGTCGGATGGCGGCGCCGGTGTTGCCGGGGATCTCTGGCGTGTGGAAGAGGATGCGGAACACGCCTTCATCCTAGCTTCCGGCAACGGCCAGCAGACGCGCGAGCACGGGTAGCTGGACGACGTTCGGCGTGGGTCCCGAGGACAGGAAGGAACGGAGGGTGCGGACGGCGGTGCCCGCGTTCACCACCTGGACGAGGGTCGTCGACGCGCGGTCGAAGCCCGGCGGGACGTCGATCACCGGGGCGAAGGGATTGTCCGGTGCGCCATGGATCACCACCCAGCCGGCCACGTTGCACTCGGGGAAGAGGTCCTGCACGGCACGCACCGCCCTCGGTACCTCGAGCTCCACCGGCCGCCCCTGATGGCGGAGGGACCGGCCGTCCCAGGAGAAGTTGCCGGGGGACGCGGTGAAGGAGTCGATCACCGCGATCCGGTAGCCGGCCAGCAGCACGTGGCCCGCCGTCGTCCCGTCCCGGTCGTCGAACCGGAGGCCGTTGACCAGGCGCGCGGCCGGGTAGGTCGCCAGGAGCCCCCGCTCGAGCAGGGCAGCGGTCCTGGTCTCGCCGTCGATCCTCGCGCGGACAGCGGACGACAGCCGCCCGAACATGCCCGGCTGTCGTGGCGATCCGTGGAGCTGCCGGCCGGCGAGGATCAGGGGGACGGCGGGCGGGGACGACGGCGAGAACGGCGGCAGGTAGTTCGCCGCGGACCTCGCAGCATCCTCGTCCTCGACGCTCGTGCGCGTCGAACCACCAGGCCCCGGCGCCCCGTAGCGGCCTGCCGTCGCCGCGCCGGGGGTGCGGGCCGGGCCGGTGGCTCCGGCGGTCCCTGTAGTCCCCGTCGTCCCGGGGGTCGAGGCGCGCCCGCGCCCGGTGTCGGCGTCGTAGCGCTCGCGGCGCCGGGGGTCGCTCAGGGTCTCGTAGGCGACGGCGACGTCATGGAACCGGGTCGCACTGCCACCGAGGTCCGGGTGCGCAGCGCGGGCCGCACGCCGGTAGGCATCCTTGATGGCCTTGGCATCGGCCTCGGGGGGCACCCCGAGGATGTCGTAGTACGACTTCCGCACTGCCTCTGCCATTGATCGGCCCTTTCTGGTGTCCTGTGTCCCAGGCGGACCGGGAACCGGTCCCGGGCCGCAACCCCTGGACGGCCGTCCGCGCTTCCCCCTGACACTAGAGGCACGGCCGGGCCCGGACAAAAGCGCCGGTCCCGCCGGCTGCCCGGCCGTCGGGACCGCCCCACCGACACGCGTCCCCGGACGGGACTGCCTGCGCGTGCAGGCGTTGATACAACGCCGCGGCGGGCGGAGAAGTTCGCCCACCGGCCCCGGTGGCTCCGCTGCGGTCCTCGGTCAGCCCGCGCGCCGGTACAGCGTATAGAGGGCCGAGTCCTCCGCCAGCAGGGAGGAGAGCGTCAGCCCGATGGCGGCCTCTGGGCTCCGCCCCACGGCGATCCTCGGTCCGTCGCCGCCCGCCAGCAATGGACTGATCGAGAGGCACAGCTCGTCGACGGCCCCCGACCGGGTGAAGTCGCCCAGCACGGCCGGCCCGCCCTCGCAGATGATCTTCAGCAGCCCGCGCCGGCCGAGCTCCGCGAGCGCGGCCGGCGCCTCCACGGTGTCGGTGCCGCAGTCGACGACGTCCGCGACCCGCTCGAGGGCGGTGCGCCTGTCCGCCGCGGCCCCGGTACTGGTGAGGATGAGCGGGCGGACGGGCGCCTGGCCGAAGAAGTCGCTGGACGGGTCGAGGTCGAGGCTGCCCGAGATCACCGCGACGGCGGGGTGCTCGGCGAGGCCGTGGCCCCGGCGCCACGACCGGGCGTCGTCGTCGACCAGCTCGCCCCCGTACCCTTCCGCGCGGATGGTGCCCGCCCCCACGAGCACCACATCCGCGAGGCGTCGCAGGACGGTGAAGATGCGCTTGTCGCCGTCGTTCCCCAGGCCCGCGGAGAAGCCGCCGCTCGTCGCGGCGCCGTCGGCGGCGGCCACGAAGTTGAAGCGGACATAGGGCCTGTCGGTGACGGGGTAGGCGTAAAGGCGGTGCAGGGCGTCGTCGTCGATCGCTCCGCCGGTGGCCGGGATGAGCGAGGTGATCATCGCGTCACCGGCCCGTTGACCTCGCCCATGTTGTGCCTGAGGTACGCGGGCTGCCGCCACCCGAGGACCGCCTCGGTGATGTCGATCGCCGCCCGGGACGCCGACACATTGTGCATGCGGACCACGCGGGCACCGCCGAGGATGCAGATCACGGCGGCGGCGAGCGATCCCTCCACACGTTCCCCCTTCGGACGGTCGAGTGTCTCGCCGATGAAGTCCTTGTTGGACACCGCGGCGAGCGTGGGGAAGCCGAGCCCGGCGATCTCGGGGAACCGGCGGGTGATCTCGAGGGAGTGCAGGGTGTTCTTGTTGAGGTCGTGCCCGGGGTCGAGGAGGATCCGGTCCTCCGGAATGCCCAGCCGTACGGCGTCGTCGACCTTCTGCAGGAGGAACTCCGCGATCTCGCCGACCACGTCGCCGTAGGTGGGCCGCGGGTACACGGTGCGCGGCGCGGCGAGGCTGTGGGTGATGACGAGGTGCGCTCCCGCCTCGGCGACCACCGCGGCCATGTCGGGGTCCCGCAGGCCCGTGGTGTCGTTGACCACGTTGGCCCCGGCGGCCAGCGCCTGGCGGGCCACCTCGGGCAGGAACGTGTCCGCGGAGATGATGACGTCCGACGCCGCGCGGACGGCGCTGATCACGGGGACGATCCGGTCGATCTCCTCCGACGCCGGGATGGCCTCACCCGGCGAGAAGGGCGCGCCACCGATGTCCACCCAGTCGGCGCCGTCCTCGACCGCCCGCAGGGATGCGTCGACGGCGGCCTGGAGCGCGAACGTCGTTCCGCCGTCGTAGAACGAGTCCGGTGTCCGGTTGATCACGGCCATGAGTGCGATCTGGCGGTCGAAGTCCAGGGTGCGCGCGCCGAACGTGTGCACCGCGTGCCGGAAAGCGGGGAGGTAGGGGCCGGAGGGGGAAGGAGCCGCTGTTTGACTGTCCACCCTGTCTTTCTACCACTGCGGGCTGGGCGCCCCGCCCTGGGCGGCGCGTGACGGACGCCACCGGAATCGGCGGCCCGGCGCGGCGCCCGTAGAATCGGAGCATGCCCGTGTATGTCGATCACGCGGCGACCA
Source organism: Arthrobacter sp. CAN_A2 (assembly GCF_015752045.1). Taxonomy (NCBI): domain Bacteria; kingdom Bacillati; phylum Actinomycetota; class Actinomycetes; order Micrococcales; family Micrococcaceae; genus Arthrobacter; species Arthrobacter sp. CAN_A2. The sequence continues at coordinate 325,896 of NZ_JADOUS010000001.1, read as the reverse complement.
CGCCGATCTCGGCGCCCGCGCTCGCCGCCCTCACCCGCGAACTCAGCCGGAGCGGGAATCCTTCCTCCCTCCACGGCTCCGGCCGGCGTGCCCGTCGATCGGTCGAGGAAGCCCGCGAGACGATCGCGTCGGCGGCCGGGGCGCACGCCTCGGAGGTGATCTTCACCTCCGGCGGGACCGAGGCGGACAACCTCGCGATCAAGGGACTCTTCTGGGCCCGCCGCGCGGCGGACCCGTCCCGTACGAGGATCCTGTGCAGCTCCGTGGAGCACCACGCCGTCCAGGACACCGTCGAGTGGCTCGGGCGCCACGAGGGCGCCGAGGTGGTGTGGCTCCCCGTCGACGCCACCGGGCTCGTCTCCCTCGAGGCGCTGCGGACCGCGCTGGCCGAGGCCCCGGACCGGACCGCGCTCGTGACGGTCATGTGGGCCAACAACGAGGTCGGGACCATCGAGCCGGTCCGGGCCATCACGGCGGAGGCCGCGCGGTACGGGGTCCCCGTCCACAGCGACGCCGTGCAGGCGTTCGGCTCCGTCCCGCTGTCCTTCGCCGACTCGGGGCTCGCGACCATGGCCGTGAGCGCCCACAAGATCGGCGGCCCTGTGGGCGTCGGCGCTCTGCTGGTGGGACGCGCGGTGACGCTCACGCCCGTGCAGCACGGCGGCGGGCAGGAGCGGGACATCCGGTCGGGCACGCTCGACGGCGCGGGTATCGCCGCATTCGCCGCCGCCGCCGACGACGCCGTCGTCCACCTCGCGGACGAGGCGCCCCGCCTGGCCGCCCTGCGGGACCGCCTCATCGAGGGCATCCGCGGCGAGGTCCCGGAGGCGGTGCTGCGCGGCGTCGCGCATCCGGCTCCCGAGGGCACCCGGCTCCCCGGCAACGTGCACTTCACCTTCCCCGGCTGCGAGGGCGACTCGCTGCTGTTCCTCCTCGACCTCGCGGGCATCGAGTCCTCCACGGGATCGGCCTGCACCGCCGGCGTCCCCAGGCCGTCGCACGTGCTGCTCGCCATGGGCCTGACGGAGGACGAGGCCCGGGGCGCCCAGCGGTTCAGCCTGGGGCATACATCCACGGCCGACGACGTTGACGCGGTGGTGGGTGCCATAGGCGAGGCGTACGGCCGCGCCCGCAAGGCCGGAATGGCCGGACACGCATCGACCATCCAGACGGCAGGAACGGGTTTCTCATGAGGGTACTGGCAGCGATGAGCGGCGGCGTCGACTCCGCGGTGGCGGCGGCACGGGCCGTCGAGGCAGGGCATGACGTCGTCGGCGTCCACCTCGCGCTGTCCCGCATGCCCGGGACGCTCAGGACGGGCAGCCGCGGCTGCTGCACCATCGAGGACTCGCGGGACGCCTGGCGCGCGTGCGACATCCTCGGCATCCCGTACTACGTCTGGGACTTCTCCGAGCGGTTCAAGGAGGACGTCGTCGACGACTTCATCGCCGAGTACGCCGCAGGCCGCACCCCGAACCCCTGCATGCGCTGCAACGAGCGCATCAAGTTCGCGGCGCTGCTCGAGAAGGCGCTCGCGCTCGGGTTCGACGCCGTCTGCACCGGCCACTACGCGAAGGTGGTCGAGGACGCCGAGGGGAACCCCGAACTCCACCGGGCGGCGGACTGGGCGAAGGACCAGTCCTACGTGCTCGGCGTGCTCACCCACGAGCAGCTGAAGCACTCCATGTTCCCGCTGGCGGAGACGCCGTCGAAGGCCGAGGTGCGTGCCGAGGCGGAACGCCGCGGCCTGTCCGTCGCGAACAAGCCCGACAGCCACGACATCTGCTTCATCCCCGACGGCGACACCCGCGGCTGGCTCGAGGAGCGCATCGACATGACCGACGGGGACATCCTCGACGTCGACGGCGGGAAGATCGGCAGCCACCCCGGCGCGAACGCGTTCACGGTCGGCCAGCGGCGCGGCCTCAAGCTCGGCACCCCGGCCGCGGACGGCAAGCCCCGCTTCGTGCTCGAGATCCGGCCCAAGCAGAACGAGGTCGTCGTCGGCCCCGAGCACCTGCTCGCCATCGACGAGATGCGGGGCATCAAGGTGTCCTGGGCCGGCGTGCCCATCGACGAGGTGCGGACCGGCGACGAGTTCGACTGCATGGCCCAGGTCCGGGCGCACGGCGATCCCGTCGCGGCCCGCGCGAGGGTCGAGGAGGACGGCGGCGCCCAGCAGCTCGTGGTCCGGCTGATCGAGCCGATGCGCGGCGTGGCGCCCGGGCAGACCGTGGTGCTGTACCAGGGCACGCGGGTGCTCGGCCAGGCGACCATCGACTCCGCCCGTTCCGCCCTCCGCCCCGAACCGGCCGCGCTGCAGGGCTAGTCGCAGTTCACGGAGCCCCGTGGGGTTCTGCTTGACTGGAGTCATGACGCATCCACGCAGCGGCTTCGACCCGGCCGCCAGTTCGCTCGCAGGAGACGTAGCTCCCGAGGTGATGGCCGAGCTGCTCTCGGTGAGGAGCTCGATCGACAACATCGACGCGACCCTCGTGTATCTCCTCGCCGAACGCTTCAAGGCGACGCAGCGGGTGGGACACCTGAAGGCCGAACACGACCTCCCCGCCGGCGATCCGCAGCGCGAGGCGGCCCAGATCGCCCGCCTCCGCATGCTCGCCGAGGAGGCGCAGCTCGATCCGGCGTTCGCCGAGAAGTTCCTGAACTTCATCATCTCCGAGGTGATCCGCCACCATCAGGCCATCTCCGAGAACCGCCGGCCCGCCGCCGACGCCGCCGGCCGGGCCCCGGAGGCACCGGCCGGGCCCTTCCCGAAGGCACCCGCCGGGCCCGGGACGCACGGCCCGCATGCCTGACGGGACGCGGGGACCCGCCGTCGGGTCGACGGCTCCCGGCGACTGGCCGGGCACGGATCCGCACGAGGCGAATCGTGCCGTGCGGGGCGAGCTCGGGGGAGCGAACCTCCCCTTCCTGCCGTCCCTGCCCGCGCGCGGTCCCGGGAGCGACGCCGTCGGACGGACGCTCGGCGTGCTCGTCGAACTGCCCTTCGACCTGCAGCCGCACGGCTGGCGCCTCGTCCCTCGGCCCGGCAAGGACCAGCGCCGCGCGGAATCGGCCCTGTCCTCCGACATCAATGCACTGGGGGACGTCGCCGGCGCCGAGGAGAGCCCCGCCCCGCGGGTGAAGCTGCACCTCCACGGACCGCTGTCGCTGGCGGCCGGCGCCCACCTGCACGGCGGCGAGCGCGTCCTGATCGACCACGGCGCGCGGCGCGAGCTCTACGAGTCGCTTGCCGCCGGCGCCGCGGACCTCGTCCGCCGCGTGTCCGCGGTGGCCAGGGGAGCTGGGGTGCTGGTGCAGTTCGACGAACCCGACGCCGACGACGTCCTCACCGGCAGGGTGCCCACCGCGAGCGGCTACCGGACCGTCCGCGCGCTGGATCGCCGCGAGGCGACCGAGGCGTGGGATCTCGTGACGGCGTCCGTCGTCGCCGCCGGCGCAGCAGGCACGGTGCTGGCGCCCGGGCACGGGGACGTGGCCGTCGATGCTGCGCGGTCCAGTGCGGCGCCCACCCTGTCCCTGGATCTGCGCCGCATCTCCGATCGCCGCTGGGAGGACCTCGCCGGGGACATCGAGTCCGGGAGGCAGCTCTGGCTCGCGATCCTCGATACCCGGACCGGGATCCCCCAGGTCAGGGTCCTCGCGGAATCGGTGCTGGCCGCCTGGCGCCGGGTGGGACTGCCCGCGACGGCGCTCGCCTCGCTGACGATTACCGCGTTGCCGGGCCTCGACGCGCTGACCCCGGTCGGGGCCACACAGGCCCTCACCCGGCTCGCGCAGGTCGCCGACGCCCTGGACCAGGTCCGCGCCGAAGGGTGATCCGCGCCGACGCCGGCGGGGGACAGATCAGACGCGCTCTTCCCAGCGCTGCGGCCGGACCTCGAGGGGCAGGACGCAGTCGAACTCCTCGAGGACGTAGTCGAAGCTCCCCGCGTAGACGAGCAGGGTCCCCAGCTGGCGGTGGACGACCCGAGTGCTGATCCTGAACCGGCCGGCGTCGTCGTCCCACCACTGTTCCACGTAGGCGAGCGCGCCGAGCATGTCGGGGAGCGGCAGGCGGAGGCCCGCGAAGACGCGCGTCTGCGAGGACACCATGCGGATGCGGCCGTCAGCGGTGGCGGAGCAGGTCAGGAGCGTGGCCATGCGCCGGTGGCGGCCCACGTAGTCGGTCAGGATGCCGTCGCGCAGCGACGTCGTGTCCTCGAAGACGCGCAGGGCGGAGCCGAAGTCCAGTTCGCGGCGTGCTGTGAGGGCCGGTCGCCCGAACGGGTCGATGTGCGGGTAGTTGCGGATGGTGAACGGGACGTCGCTGTTGTACTCGGGGAAGAACGCGTTCTCGAGGGCGGTGAGGCGGAAGGCGGGGCGGGCGAACCACGCGGGGCAGCCGGCGACGTCGAAGATCCCCCGGCCGTGGCCGGACACCCCGCTCTCCGCGTGCAGGCCGAAGTATTCACGCAGTTCGGGCTGGAGGCGGCCGAAATCGCTGCCCATCGCCTGCTGGTAGATCGAGGTCATGTGAGCCCACTTCCGTCGTCCGGACCCCCAGTCAACCACGGCGGCCAGGTCGCAGGGCTCCTCCGCGCCGGTGGCACGTCCTCCACCCGGGACGGCCATCCGGTGCTCTACGCCCTCGACGAGGACGCCGACGGCCTGCAGCACCGATACCCGTCCTCCAGCACCGGGCAGGCACAGGTGCGGGACGAGGACTCGACGTCCGCGGGAGACGGCAGGGTGGCCCACGCTCGGACCGACGAGTGGGCGCATCCGCTGTCCGCGATCATCAACCCGCACGATCATCGCCCGGAGACCCTGAGCGCCTCCCGACCGGGCGGACGGCTGCTGTCAGAGGCGCCCGGTGGCCTTGAGCCTGATGTAGGTGTCGGCCAGGAGCGGTGGGAGGTCTGCCGGTGTCGCGTCCACGACCTCCGCCCCGAGCAGCCGGATCTGCTGCGCCACCGCGCCGCGGTCCAGGAGGGAGCGCTCCGCGGCGGCCGCCCGGAACGTCGCCGCCGCCGTCGAGCGGTCCGCGCCCATCTCCTCGAGCCGTGGGTCCCGCACCGACGCGACCACGACGACGTGGCGTTCGGTCAGGCCCGGCAGCGCCGGCAGCAGGCCTTCCTCCACGGCCCCGGCATCGAGCGAGGTCAGCAGGACGACGAGGGACCGGTGCGGGGAGACGGCGCGCACCTGCGCGGGGAGGCGGGACCAGTCCGCCTCGATCAGTTCCGGCTCGAGCGGTGCCATGGCGGTCACCAGCGAGGCCAGCAGGTTGCCCTTGGCGGTGGAGTCGACCCGGGCGCGAAGCCGGCGGTCGTAGGCGAGGAAGTGCACCTTGTCACCCCCGCGCTCGGCCAGCACGGACAGCAGCAGCGCGGCCTCGATACCGGTGTCCAGCCGGGGCTCGTCGAGGACCCTCGCCGCGGACGTGCGGGAGGTGTCCAGCACGACGACGACGCGCCGGTCCCGTTCGGGGCGCCAGGTCCTGACGACGGTGTCGCGGCGACGGGCGGTGGCGCGCCAGTCGATCGATCGGACGTCGTCGCCCCGGACATAGTCCCGCAGGGAGTCGAACTCGGTGCCGGCACCCCGGATCTGGACGGCGGCCTGGCCGTCCAGTTCACGCAGGCGGCGCAGCTTGGACGGGAGGTGGCGTTTCGAGTTGAACGGTGGCAGCACCCGCAGGACGCCGGGCGCCGGCACCGTGACCTGCCGCGCGGCCATGCCGAAGGGGCCGGCGCTCCGCACCGTGACCGTCTCCACGCGCAGGATGCCGCGACGCGTGGGGCGGAGGAGGATCGTCATGCGCCGCGCCTCGCCGGAGGGCACGACGACGGACTGTTCCGGGTCCACGGCACCCGCTGAGGGCTGCCACGCCTCGCGCACCGTGGCGCGGAGGGTGCGGGGGGTGTCGTTCCGCAGGACGACGACGCTGCTGCCCGGTTCACCCAGCCGCACGCTGTCCGGCAGGGTCCGGCGGAGGCCCACGCGCCGCGGAGATGCGGCCAGGGCGAGGTCGAGGCCGACGACCACCGCGAGGAGCAGGGTCCAGACCAGGATCGACGTCGCGCCCGGGTACACGATGACGGGCACGACGCCGAGCAGCGCCAGCAGGACCAGGCGGCCGGTGATGACCATGGGAAGAGCTCCTCTCGGACCCCGGGTGGACCGGAGCGTGCCCGGGGCGGGCGGGGTGGTGGGCCTACCGCGGGACGGCGACGGAGCCGAGGATGCTGCCGAGCACGTCGTCCACGCCGACACCGTCCATCTGCGCTTCCGGCCGCAGGGCGACCCGGTGGCGGAGCGCCGGCAGGGTGAGGGCCTTGACGTCGTCGGGGGTCACGAAGGAGCGGCCCGAGAGCCACGCCCAGGCCCGCGAGGTGTTGAGCAGCGCGGTGGCACCACGCGGCGAGACACCGAGCTGGAAGGACGGGGAGGATCGCGTGGCGCGGACCAGGTCCACGATGTACGCGAGGACCTCGGGCGCGATGGCGACGCGGGACACCGCGGCACGCGCCCGGTCGATGTCCGCCGCACCCGCGACGGCCCGCACGCCGGCCGCACCCAGGTTCCGGGGGTCGAACCCGACGCTGTGCCGACGGATCACCTCGATCTCGTCCTCGCGCCCGGGGAGCGGGAGGGTGAGCTTCAGCAGGAAGCGGTCGAGCTGGGCCTCGGGCAGGGGATAGGTACCCTCGTACTCCACGGGGTTCTGCGTGGCGGCGACGATGAACGGCGTCGGCAGGCGCCGGGACACGCCGTCGACGGAGACCTGCCGCTCCTCCATCGCCTCGAGCAGCGACGCCTGGGTCTTGGGCGGGGTGCGGTTGATCTCGTCGGCGAGCAGGATGTTCGTGAACACCGGGCCCTCGCGGAAGGTGAATTCGGAGGTCTTCGACTCGTAGATGAGCGAGCCGGTGATGTCTCCCGGCATGAGGTCCGGCGTGAACTGGACGCGCTTCGTGTCGAGGTCCAGGGCGGTGGCCAGCGTCCGGACCAGCAGGGTCTTGGCGACGCCCGGCACACCCTCCAGCAGCACGTGCCCGTCGGCGAGGACACCGATGAGGAGGCCCGTGACGGCCGCATCCTGGCCCACGATCGATTTGCCCACCTCGGCCCGCACGCGCAGGAGCGCTGCCCGGGCCGATTCGCCGTCGAGGGCTGCCTGGTCGGCGTGGGGATCGGCGGCCCGGCCGGCTGTGTACCCGTGCGCACGACCATCCGCCCGCCCGTACGCCGATCCGTCGGCCCTCCCGTCGGGCTGCCCGTCCGACGGCGCGGTCGGGTCCTCGACGCGCGTCGCCTGATGGGCGCCTCCGGACGGTGTTCCCGGTGTTCCCGCTGCTCCGGGTGCTGCCGGTGCAGCCTGTTCATCCTGCCAGCCTTGGGCCTGGTTCATGACGGCGTGATCTCCTTCTCGAGGTCGAGGATTTCCTGTGCCCAGAGCACAAGCTGGTGGTTGGTGGTCGGGACGTGGAGGAGCCGCTGCTCGAGTTCCGTCTGCGTGCGGCCGCTGTGTCGGGCGGCTGCAGCGATGACCTCCGCGGCAGGGGCCGAACGGTCCACGCGGAGCCGGCGGGCCATCCGGGCGAGGGTCGCTGCGCGCAGGGTGGCCGCCGCGTGCCCCACGGCCCGGGCGTCCTGGTACAGGCGGGCCCGGCCGTCCGCCGTCTCGGCGGCGCGGACGACGACGGGCAGCGGCTCGGCTGCGAGGGGTCCCACGCGTCGTCCCCGCCACAGCATGGCGAGCACCGCACACGCGAGGAGCCAGAGGAGCAGCGGGTTCACCCACGGCGGGAGGAGCGTCGACGGATCGATGCCCTCTCCCGTGGAGACGATGTCCGCCCCGGTGGGTTCGTACCAGACGAGCGTGGCCGAGGAGCCGAGCGCGCGCAGGGCGAGGGCCGCGTTGCCCTCGTCCGTGATGGCCTCGTTGGACAGGATCGACGGGGCGCCCAGGACGACCACCGATCCGTCGGCGCTCGTGGTGTACAGGCCGCCCGTCGTCTCCTCGACAACGACCGGGAAGCACTCGACGGCGCCGGAATAGGCGGTCCCCGTCGCGGTGATCGTGCCCGCCGCCGTCGCGTCCCCGTCGGGGCAGTCGGCGGGCAGCGCCGGCGCGTCGCCGGCCAGGTCGAAGGGGACGGCGCCGACCTGGCTGAAATCGTCGTCGAGGGCGGCGAGCTGGCGCTCTCCCGGCGCGGCGAGGACGGCGCGGTCCGCCAGTGCGGCCAGCTCTCCCACCTGGCCGGCGCTGAGGTACTGCTGCGCGTCGTCGAGGAACAGCGTCGCGGGCCCCTCCTCGAGGGCGCCGATCGCCTCGTCGAAGGAGCCTGCCCGTACGACGTCGACCCCCTCGGCGGCGAGGACCTGCGCGACCGCCCGCGCACCCTGCGGCGCCGCGTTGCCGGGGGACAGCGGACCGGAGTCCTCCTCCGGACCGGAGAGAAGGTTGATCAGGAGGATCAGGGCCAGGACGATCGCCCCGAGGATCAGGGGACGGGAACGCCGCAGCCCGGAGCGGGCGGTCGTCAGCGCGCTCCCGCCGTCGCCCATGACCTCGCGTCCGGCCGCACCCCCGGTCCCGGCGGTTCCGGCGGTCCCGCGGTCGCCCGGCACGACGGCGTCGGAGGAGCCGTCGTCGGAGTGCACCGGGGCAGGTACCTGCTGTCCGCGCGTCACTGCGGTGCCGCCGGCGCCGTCGTCCCCGCGGGCGCCGAGGGGCGTTCCGAGGAGAGGTGCGCGTCGATCCCGGCCGCGCGCCGGTACACGTCCCCGGACGCCGTACCGCTGCCGTAGTGGGTCTCGTTGAACACCTCGGCCAGCCAGGCGACGTCGGCGGACAGTGGCGGGAACACGGCGCCGAGCTGGGCGGCGGCTTCCGTGGCCGTCCGTCCGGGCTGGTCCGCGACCACGAGGCGTTCCTCGGCGGACCGGATGACGGCGCGCAGCACTTCGGCGACGGCCCCGTTCCAGTCCCGGTCGGCGGCGCGGGCGGCAGCCCGGGCACGGTGATGGTCTGCGGAGTGCGTCGCGTCGTCGTCGAACACGGCGGATTCCTGCTTCCTGCCGCGTGCGTTCAGCCGTGGCCTGATGAGCACGACGGCCACGATGATGATGAGCACGGCGCCGAGGGCCAGCACGAGGGTGCCCGGTCCCGGAGCGAGCCCGCCCACACCGTCGAGGAGTCCCCCGATAGCGCGCAGGACCTCGGCGAGGATGCGCTCGAAGATGGTGGGCTGCGCTTCGACGTACGGGGGCCTGGCCAGTTCCTCCTCGAGCAGGCGCCGCGCCTCGTCGGCATCGGGGGTGAGGAGGAAGGAGATCCCACCGGTCATGGGCTGTCCCCCGGGCGGAGCCCGGTCGCGGTGCCGTCCGGCATCAGGCCGGTCCCCCCGGCTGGTGTCCGAACGAGGTGGTGCCGCCGGGCAGGATGTCCGTCCGCCCGGAACCGGCCTGCTCGTGTTCGCGCATGAGCACGACGTCGAACCCTTCCCGGCGGATGCGGAGGTCGACGTACAGGAGGGAGGTGACCCCCGCCTGGAACGCGTAGCCGACCGCGGTGAAGAGGGCCGCGATGGCCTGGGACGCGGCGAGGACCGGCAGTGACTCCATCGCGTCCGGGGCGGCGGAGGCGCTGGTGCTGAAGCCGAAGAAGAGCGTCACCGCGAACGAGAGGGGCGCAGAGATGACGGAGGTGATGATCGAGACGATGATGCTCGTCAGGAGCACGATGCCGAAGGTCCGCCACCAGTTGCCCCGGGTCAGCTGCCATGAACGCCTGATCGACGTCCACGGCCCTACACCCTCCAGCATCAGTGCGGCGGGGGCGACGACGAGCTTCGTGCCCACCCACACCATGGCCACCAGAGCGCCGAGCACGAGGGGGATGATGACGAGCGCCGAGTATTCCTCGAGCCCGAGGATCGCGAGCGCCGAGATGCCCACGAGCAGGGCGAGGGCTGCGAGCCCGGCGGCGAAAGCCAGCAGGCCGAAGCCGAGCAGTGGAAGGATGCGTCCGCGGGCGAGCCGCCAGGCCTGGCCGAAGGTCGTCCCCTGGTTGATGACGGCACGCGCGACGGGGATCACGAGGATCCCCTGGAGCACGAGCAGTGCGACCGCGGAGACGACCCCGGCGACCGACGCGAAGACGCCGAGGCCGGCGAAGGCGCTGATGAGGCTGTCCGGTGTCGGGTCGGCGGATTCGAAGACCTCGAAGGATGACAGGAGATTGCCGAGCAGGAGCACCGTCACGAGGGCGACGACGGCCTGCAGGAGGATGGCGATGCCGAACGTCGCCAGGGGGTTCTTCCGGCAGGCCTGGAACGCGCCGTCGAGGATCTCACCGAGCCCGAGGGGCCGCAGGGGGATGACACCGGGCTTCGGCGGAGCCTGGTAGCCGGGGGCGCGATCGACGCCGGGGCCGCCCAGCCCGGGCGGCGGGTATCCGGTGCCCCAGCCCTGGCTGCCCGCGGGGGGACCGTAGAGCGGCGGCGGGAACCCGCTGCCCGGGGACCCGCCCGGGGTGCCGGGGCTGCCGGCGCGCGGTGGTCCGGCCGGTGGTCCCGCCGGCTGTCCCCACGGGTTGGCCGGCACCGGGGGCCCGGTCGGCGGCGCTCCCCCGGACGGGGCGGCGGGACCGTGCTGCTGTCCGGGGGGCTGCCACGGCGAACCGCCGGGAGCCGGTGGCTGCCACGGGGCGGGGCGCTGCTGCGCCTGACTGCGTGGCTGGTCCCGGTCCTGAGGGGGCGTCCGGTCGGGGGCCGGGTCGGGTGTCCGGTCGGGCGGTGGTCCGTCGCCCGCCTGGCCGCCGTCCGGCTGACCCTCCACCTGATCACTCATAGCGTCCCCTCGGTCGATGCTCCCGGAGGCATGCGATCAGCGGCCCCCTCCTGCATCATAGTGAGCCGCACGTCCATTCGAAGCAGCCGCGCAGCACCGTTTCCGACGCGACATCCCGCACCCCGCGGCGGATGGGACTTTGCGTGGTCGATACGCCAGTATGGGGGTATGAAGGCACGCATACTGGTCATCGACGACGACGAGGCCCTGTCCGAAATGATCGGCATCGTCCTGCGCAACGACGGATTCGACCCGGTGTTCTGTGCCGACGGCGCCGCGGCGCTCGGCGTCTTCCGCTCATCGCATCCCGACCTGGTGCTGCTGGACCTCATGCTCCCCGGCATGGACGGGATCGAGGTGTGCCGTCAGATCCGAGCTGAATCCGACCTCCCCATCGTGATGCTGACCGCGAAGTCGGACACCTCCGACGTCGTGCGCGGCCTCGAATCGGGCGCCGACGACTACGTCCCCAAGCCCTTCAAGCCGGCCGAACTGGTGGCGCGTGTCCGTGCGCGCCTGCGGCCCGCCGAATCCAAGGCCCCTGAGACGCTCCGGATCGGCGACGTGACCATCGACGTCGCCGGGCACGAGGTGGCTCGTGCGGGCCAGCGGGTCTCGCTGACCCCCCTCGAGTTCGACCTGCTGGTGGCCCTCGCCCGGAAACCGTGGCAGGTCTTCACCCGCGAACTCCTCCTCGAGCAGGTGTGGGGATACCGGCACGCGGCCGACACGCGCCTCGTCAACGTCCATGTGCAACGGCTCCGCTCCAAGATCGAGCGCGATCCCGAAGCGCCCGAGGTCGTCCTGACGGTGCGTGGTGTCGGATACAAGGCCGGACAGGGCTGATGGCGGGAGCGCGGACCGCCGCTCCTCCGGCTCCCGCACTCCTCCAGCCGACGCTCGGGCCACGGGCGCGGATCCGGACGTGCCCGCCACCGCGGCCGGGCAGGTGACGTCCACGACGGCCGTGCATGCCGATCCGGCCCCCGGTACGGCGGGTTCCCGCGGCGCCGGCGTGCCTGCCGCGGAGGACACCCGGCCCGTGGACGAGCAGTCCGCCGGGACAGGTCCCGTCGCCTCGAGGCTGCGAGCCGCACCGGTCCGCGCGCGCTCGATGCTGCAGGCGGTGGCGCAGCGCTGGCGCCGTTCCCTCCAGTTCAGGACCGTCGTCGCCACGATGCTGCTCACCTCGGTCTCGTTCGTCGCCGTCGGCGGGTTCCTCTCGAACCAGATCGCCGGCGCCCTCTACGACCAGCGCTTCGACCAGTTCAGCGCCGAGGCCACCGAGGAGTTGACCCGGACGAAGGCGGTCTTCAGGGAATCCTCGGCGACCGACAGCGACACCATCAGCCGCCTCGTCCTGGACTCCGTCGAGGCACTCGTCAGCCTGGACACCGACGCGCCGCGCCACGCGATCCTCGTTCCGATCTCCGGGGACGTCCTCATCCCGACCACGGTCAGCCAGCAGGGCGTGACGGCCAGCATGCTCTCACCGGACCTGCAGGAGGCCGTCGCGGCCGGCTCCGATATCCACTGGGCACCGATGACCATCCCGGTCACGGAGAGCGGGGCGACCGACGCTCCCGGCATCGCGTTCGGCACGCAGGTGCAGCTCCCGCCGGACCAGGCCTCCTACGCGCTGTACGTCTACTACGACCTGTCGGCGATGCAGTCGACCCTCGACGACATCCACCGGGTGCTGTGGCTGGCCGGCGTCGTCCTCCTGCTCGTCATCGGGGCGATCGCCTGGTACGTGACGCGGAGCGTCGTCCGGCCGGTGAGCCACGCGGCGTCCGTGTCCGAGAAGCTCGCCGCGGGCCAGTTGCAGGAGCGCATGGAGGTCAGCGGGGAGGACGAGGTGGCCAGGCTCGGCGTCTCCTTCAACCACATGGCCGGGAGCCTGCAGGACCAGATCACCCAGCTCGCCCAGCTGTCGCAGATGCAGCAGCGCTTCGTGTCCGACGTCTCCCACGAACTGCGGACCCCGCTCACCACGGTCCGGATGGCAGCGGAGGTCCTGTACGACGCGCGCGCGGAGTTCAACCCCATCAACAAGCGGTCCGCCGAGATCCTGTTCGACCAGGTGGAGCGGTTCCAGGCCCTCCTCGCCGACCTGCTCGAGATCTCCAGGTTCGACGCCGGGGCCGCCGTCCTCGAGGCGGAATCGGTCGACATCGTGCAGCTCGTCCAGCACGCGATCGAGGGGGCGCGGCCCCTGGCCGAGCGGCTCGGATCGGAGCTCACGATCGTGTCGCAGGAGGCGCGGTGCATCGCCGATGCCGACGCGCGCCGGATCGACCGCATCCTGCGCAACCTGATCGTCAACGCCCTCGAGCACGGCGAGGCGAAGCCCATGGAGGTCCACATAGCGTGCAGTCCCGAGGCGGTCGCCGTCGCCGTCCGGGACCATGGCATCGGCATGACGACGCTGCAGTCCTCGCGGGTGTTCGACCGTTTCTGGCGGGCCGACCCCGCCCGGGCGCGCACGACCGGGGGCAGCGGACTCGGACTCTCCATCGCCATGGAGGACGCCCGGCTGCACAACGCCTGGCTGGAGGCCTGGGGCATGCCCGGGGAGGGAGCGTGCTTCCGCCTGACGCTGCCCCGGACGCAGGGGACGGAGCTGACGTCGTCGCCCCTTGCCCTGCCGCCCCAGCCGGCCGGCGGATCCGACCCCGAACGGTTCGCCGACGGACACCAGGCGGAACGAACACGTGAACCGAACGAGGGAGAGTAGTGGGAGATCACGCCATGGCCGTCCGGCGGGGGGATCACGCCCCGGCCCGCATCCGCGTCCGCGCCCGTGCCGACGCCCGCGCCTGCGCCGCCAGGATCGCGATGCTGCTCCTCGCGTGTCTCCTCGTGCTCACGGGGTGTTCGGCCATTCCGACGGCGGGGCCCGTGGGCGTGATCGAGGCGTCCGACGGCGAGCCGGACGCCGTGGCGCCGGTGTTCGACCCCGAGGGACCCGCGCCCGGAGCGACGCCCGAGCAGATCCTCCGCGACTTCATCACCGCCGGGACGGGCGCGAGCGACGGTTACAGCGTGGCGCGCCAGTTCCTGAGCCCCGCCCTGCGCGCGACGTGGCAGCCGGAGGAGCGGATCGTCCTGTTCCGCTCCGATCCCCGCGTCGAGAAGCGCGAGGCCGAGGGCGTCTACCAGATCCAGCTCGAGACCGCGGGGACCGTCGATGCCCGCGGGGTGCGCACCAACACGGTCGTCCCCTCGACGGAGACCCTGGGCGTGCGGATGGTCCAGCTCGACGGCGAGTGGCGCATCGACCAGATCCCCGACGGCATCATGCTCGCCCAGAGCAGTGCGCGTGACCTCCTGATCTCGCACAGCCTGTACTTCTACAGCAGCAACTACCGGTACTGGGTGCCTGACGCCCGCTGGTTCGTCCGGCGCACCGGCGTGACCGCGCGGATCGTGGGCGCGATGCTCGCCGGTCCGGCGCCCTACCTCCAGGGGTCCGTCACCAGCGCCTTCCCCGAGGGTGTCACCCTCGCCCGCGATTCCGTCCCGATCACCTCGGGCAAGGCACTGGTCGAACTCTCGCCGGAGGTCCTGGAGAACGCGACCAACCTCAAGCTGCAGCAGATGAACCAGCAGCTCCAGGTCAACCTGCTCGACCTGAACGACGTCACCACCGTGGAGATGACCAGCGACCAGCCCATCCAGCTGGGACCGACGGCGCCCGATCTCGTGAAACCCGACCTGACCCCCGACGTCGGCGGCGAGCAGGTGGCGGTCGCGCAGGGCGAGCTGGTGCGGATCCGCAACGGTGCCATCACGGCGATCGAGGGACTGGAGCCCGTGGGGGCGCTCGAACCGCGAGACCCTGCCACGTCCCTCTCGGGCAGCGCCTACTCCTTCCTCGACCCGGACCGGGAGACCCTCTACGTCACGGCGCCGGGCAGCGAGGCGCGCGCCGTCGTCCGCGGCAGTGCCCTCACGAAACCCTCGTTCGACCCCGAGAACTGGGTCTGGACCACGCGATCGGTCCGGGGGCGGAGCGAGGTGCTCGCCATCCCGCCGGGCGGCACGGAGGCGAACGCCGCCGTCCTCGCGGCCGGGTGGCTGGGGGACAGGAGCGTCAGGGAGCTACGCATCGCCCGCGACGGGTCGCGCGCGCTGATCGTCACGGATCGTGGCGGGGTGGGCGAGGTCCTGCTGGCAGGCATCACGCGCTCGACGGAGGGGGTCCCGCAGTCGCTCACGATGCCGCTCACGCTGCCGACGGACGGGTCGATCGACACGGCCACGTGGGCCGGCCAGAGCGTCGTCGTCGCCTCGTCCGTCGGAGCGGGCGAAGAGGCGACCCCGGTGATCCTCCACCTCGACGGCGATCGCGAGTCGATGGCGATGCTCGACGGCGTGCTCGGCCTGAGTGCGGGATCCGATGTGGAGGACACCCTCTACGCCGAGGCGGGCAGCACCCTGTACCGACGCATCGGGGGCAGCTGGGTTGACGAGCAGCTCGAGGTGACGGACCCGGCCTTCCCGGGGTAGGGGATCTCCACATAGCCCAACGCCCGGACCCACGTCCGGGTCGCGGTCTGGTGGGCTGGGGGAGTGCCCCTCACCGACCCCTCGTCCGTCCTGGACCGGATCGTCTTCGGACGGCCCTACCGGCGCACCGCTGATGCCCTCACCGCCTTCGCGGCGCTCGTCCTGCCGTCGTCCTGCGTGATCTGCGGGCAGTGGGGCACGTCCCTCTGCGCCGCGTGCAGTGCGGTCTTCCGGCGCGCGACATCGCGGCCGTTCCGCGCGGAAGCAGGAGCCGAATCCCTGCCCGACGTCCCCCTGGTCCCGGGTGGGGCGACAGGCGCCGCCGCCCATGACCCGGTCTTCGGCCCGCTCCCCGTCGTCGCCGCCGGGCGCTACGGGCGCGCGGTGTCGGGGGTCCTGCTCGCCTTCAAGAACCACGGCCATGTCGACCTCGCGGCCCCCGTGGAGGCAGCCCTGGCCGGGGCGCTGCACGAGGCCGTCGCCGGTCTGGGCGGCGGCAGGGACGGCCCGGTCACGGGCCGCCCGATCCTGCTCGTCCCGGTACCCACGCGCGCCTCGTCGCGACGGCGCCGCGGCTACGATCCGCTCATGCTGCTGCTGTCCCGCCTGGACCGGGGCGGCGGCCTCCCGGCCGGTACGAGGCTCGTTGCGGGGACCCGGCAGGTGTCTCCGGTGTCGCGACTGGCCGGGAGCCCGGTCCGCGGCGGGGTCGACGGGCTCGTCCGGGACGGCCTGGCTGTGCTGTCCGGGCCGCGCGGCGGACAGAAGGGCCTGGGGCGCCGCCGCCGCCGCGCGAACGTCCTGCACTCGATGCGCGGCCGCGGGGACGCGCGGGCGCTGTTCGCGGACCGCGACTGCATCATCGTCGACGACGTCCTCACCACGGGGGCCACGATCGGCGAGGTGCATCGCGTCCTGCAGGGCTGCGGGGCGCGGGTGCTGGGGGCCGCCGTCATCGCGGCGACGTCCTCGCCCGGCGGTGCCCGCCCCGACACGGTGACCGGCATGGTGACCGGCAGCCCGCCGGTCACCCTGCCGGACGGGAGCTTGCCGGACGGGGCCGGCCGGGCAGGGTTCCACCGACCCTACACAGGCCCGGCCCCGGGGAAGTACCGGAATTTCCGGAGCGGCGAGGGATGAATAACGGAGGGGGGTGAACTAACGTGAAGTACGGGTACAACACAGTGACGACACGTACCCGTCGGTGGCGGCTCTGCGGAAACGCCTCGGCCGCCGTCGTATCACCTAGTGATGTGGAGGGCACCATGGAATTCGTGATCAATGGTCGGAACCTGGCGGTATCGGACCGTTTCCGTGAGTACGCGACGGAGAAGATCGACAAGATAGAGCAACTCGGCGACAAGGTGCAGCGCGTCGATGCGAAAATCACCAAGGAGCCCAGTGCACGCATGGCGGAGACCTCCCTCACGGTCGAGCTGACGGTGATCTGCAGGGGCCCGATCGTCCGGGCAGAAGCCTCAGCGGCGGACAAGTTCGCCGCCTTCGATCTCGCCTACGGGAAACTGCTCGAGCGCCTCCGCCGCGCACGCGATCGCCGCAAGGTCCACCACGGTCGACACACCCCGGTGGCCGTCCGCATCGCCACGGCCGATCTCGAACCCGCCGATCCCGCGCAGCCCCTCTACCTCGAGACAGCGGCCGCCGCCCCGACATCCCAGGAGCCCACCCGGCAGCCGGACGACGACGCCTACGCCTCGCCCGACGACGTTCCCGCCGGCGACTCGCCCGTCCTGATCCGCCGCAAGGTCTTCTCCGGTGTCCCGATGACCCTGGACGACGCCGTCGACAGCATGGAACTCGTCGGGCACGACTTCTACCTCTTCGTCGACTCCGCTACCGGAGCCCCCTCGGTGGTGTACCGGCGTCAGGCCTGGACCTACGGAGTCATCACCCTCGACTCGAACGGCGCGGAAGGGACCGAGGAGCTCCTGGCCTACCGCGCCAAGGAAGCCGCCTCCGCCTAGCCGCGTCCGCCACGGGCGGCACCTGCCGCCCGTGTCCCTCGCCGACGTCGATTGAACTGCCTCCGCGTCCCGCGCGGAGGCAGTTCCATGCAGGAGACCATGCCGAACCTCACCCTCGCCCAGGCGCGGCGGATCGCCCTCGCCGCCCAGGGACTGCATCGTCCCCGCCGTCAGGAGCACTCGTCCGCGCGTGCCGTCGCGACCGCCGCGCGGCGCCTCCAGGTCATCCAGATCGACTCGGTGAACGTCCTCGCCAGGTCCCACTACCTGCCCCTGTTCTCGCGCCTCGGATCGTACGACCGCGCCCGGCTCGACACCCTCTACTCCCGGTCGCCGCGCCGGCTCGTCGAATACTGGGCCCACGAGGCGAGCCTCGTACCCCCCGAGCTGTTCCCCCACCTGAGGGCGTGGCAGCGCAGGACCTGGATGGGGGCGGGCAGCATGCCCGCCGTCCTGCGCGGACCCCTCGAATCAGCGGTCCTCGATCTGCTGGACCGGGGGACACCGCTCAGCGCGGCGACCGTCCAGCGGCAGCTCGGCGGGGATGCCGTGCGCCCCGTGGACGGCTGGGGGTGGCGGTGGACCGCCACGAAGCGCGTCCTCGAGGATCTCTTCGCCCGCGGCGAGATCGGCTCCGCCGGGCGGACCGACCAGTTCGAACGCCTGTACGCGCCCATCGGGCGAGTGCTGCCCGACGCCGCACTCGCCGTCGCCGCCCCGGACAGGACGGAGTCCCTCGCGGTCCTGGCCGAGCGGGCCGCGGGCGCGCTCGGTGTCGCATCCGCACGTTCCGTCGCCGACTACTTCCGGACCCCGGTCCGGGAGACACGATCCGTCCTCGACGCCCTGGTGGACTCCGGGGCGCTGGAGACGGTGACCGTCGACGCCGCCGTGGAGCCGTGGTACCTGCACCCCGCGGCGGCCCGTCCGCGCCGGGCGGAGGGGCGGGCGCTCCTCAGTCCCTTCGATTCCCTGGTGTTCGAGCGGGACCGGCTCCACCGGCTCTTCGACTTCCACTACCGCATCGGGATCTACACGCCCGCCGAACGGCGGACGCACGGGTACTACGTGCTGCCCTTCCTCCTGCGTGACTCGTTGGTCGCGCGGGTGGATCTCAAGGCGGATCGTGCGTCCGGACGGTTGCTGGTCCGCACAAGTCACGCGGAGCCCGGCGCCCCCGCCGACACGGCGGCCCAGCTCGCCGACGAGCTGCGCCTGCTGGCACAGTGGCTGGGGCTCGACGACCTCGTGGTCGAGGACCGTGGCAACCTGGCGTCCGCGCTCTCCGCGCAGGTCGGCACGCTACTCTGAGCGGACACACAGTTCCGCATCGCTGCGGCGTGGCGCGCGGGAACTGGAACGGGGGGCCGAACGTCTCTCCCGTAGACTAGAGACGCCATCTTTGGGCAGCATCAGATTGGGAGCAAATACCAGTGCCATCACTTCTTGAACGAGTTCTACGCACCGGCGATAAGAAGACACTGAAGCGACTCCGGAACTACGCTGACGCGATCAATGTCCTGGAGGACGAATTCCGCGAGATGTCCGACGCAGAGCTGCGCGGGGAGACCGAGCGGCTGAAGAAACGCCTCGCCGACGGCGCCACCCTGGACGATCTCCTCCCCGAAGCCTTCGCCGCCGTCCGCGAGGCGTCGAGCCGCACGCTCGGATTGCGCCACTTCGACGTCCAGCTGATGGGCGGCGCAGCCCTCCACCTGGGGAACATCGCCGAGATGAAGACCGGCGAGGGCAAGACCCTCGTCGCCACCGCGCCCGCCTACCTCAATGCACTGAGCGGCAAGGGCGTGCACGTCGTCACGGTCAACGATTACCTGGCCGAATACCAGTCGGACCTGATGGGACGCGTCTACCGGTTCCTCGGGCTGACCAGTGGCTGCATCCTCTCGAAGCAGGACCCCGCGACACGCCGCGAGCAGTACGCCGCGGACATCACGTACGGCACGAACAACGAGTTCGGGTTCGACTACCTGCGCGACAACATGGCGTGGAGCGCCACGGAGCTCGTGCAGCGCGGCCACAACTTCGCCATCGTGGACGAGGTCGATTCGATCCTCATCGACGAGGCGCGTACCCCGCTCATCATCAGCGGCCAGGCGTCGGGTGACGTGAACCGCTGGTACAACGAGTTCGCGAAGGTCGTCCAGAAGCTCGCGGTCGACGCCGACTACGAGGTGGACGAGAAGAAGCGCACGGTCGGCGTCCTCGAGGACGGCATCGAGAAGGTCGAGGACTACCTCGGCATCTCGAACCTGTACGAGTCGGCCAACACACCGCTCATCGGGTTCCTGAACAACGCCATCAAGGCCAAGGAACTCTTCAAGCGGGACAAGGACTACGTGGTCCTCAACGGTGAGGTCATGATCGTCGACGAGCACACGGGCCGCATCCTCGCGGGCCGGCGCTACAACGAAGGCATGCACCAGGCGATCGAGGCGAAGGAGGGCGTGGAGATCAAGGCGGAGAACCAGACCCTCGCCACCGTCACGCTGCAGAACTACTTCCGCCTCTACGACAAGCTCTCGGGCATGACCGGTACCGCCGAGACCGAGGCCGCCGAGTTCATGTCCACCTACAAGCTCGGCGTCGTCCCCATCCCCACCAACAGGGACATGGCGCGCAAGGACCTCTCCGACCTCATCTACAAGAACGAGGTCGCGAAGTTCGACGCCGTCGTCAAGGACATCGTCGAGCGTCACGAGACCGGCCAGCCCGTCCTGGTGGGTACGACGAGCGTCGAGAAGAGCGAGTACCTGTCGAAGCAGCTCGCGAAGGCGGGCGTCCGCCACGAGGTCCTGAACGCCAAGAACCACGCACGCGAAGCCGCGATCATCGCGCAGGCCGGCCGCAAGGGCGCCGTCACCGTCGCCACCAACATGGCAGGCCGCGGCACCGACATCATGCTCGGCGGGAACGCGGAGTTCAACGCCGTCGCAGCGCTGGAGAAGCTGGGGCTCGACCCGGCGGACAACCCGGAGGAGTACGAGGCCCGGTGGCCCGGGGCCCTCGAGACCGCGAAGGAAGCGGTCAAGGCCGAGCAGGAGGAAGTCCGGGAGATCGGTGGCCTGTACGTGCTCGGGACGGAACGCCACGAGTCGCGCCGCATCGACAACCAGCTGCGCGGCCGTTCCGGCCGCCAGGGTGATCCCGGACGGTCCCGCTTCTACCTGTCCCTGACCGATGACCTGATGCGCCTGTTCAACTCGGGCGGTGCCGAGCGGATCATGAACAGCGCGACCATGCCCGACGACGTCGCCCTCGAGTCGAAAATGGTGTCGAAGGCGATCGAGAGCGCGCAGGGCCAGGTCGAGGGCCGCAACGCCGAGCAGCGCAAGAACGTCCTGAAGTACGACGACGTGCTGAACCGCCAGCGCGAGGCGATCTACGGGGACCGCCGGAGGATCCTCGAGGGCGACGACCTCAGGGAGAAGGTGCAGTTCTTCCTGGAGGACGTCATCACCGCGATGGTCGATGAGGCGACGGCACAGGGCCACGGCGACGACTGGGACTACGACCTGCTGTGGACGAACCTCAAGACGCTGTACCCGATCACCCTCACGGCCGCCGAGGTCATCGAGGAAGCGGGCGGGGCGTCGAAGCTCACCCGCGATTTCCTGCACGACGAGATCCTCTCCGACGCCAAGCTGGCCTACCAGGCGCGTGAGGAGTCGCTCGGGGACCAGACGATGCGCGAACTGGAGCGCCGCGTGGTGCTCTCGGTCATCGGGCGGAAGTGGCAGGAGCACCTCTACGAGATGGACTACCTCAAGGAGGGCATCGGCCTCCGCGCGATGGCGCAGAGGGATCCGCTGGTCGAGTACCAGCGCGAGGGCTTCATCCTCTTCCAGGCGATGATGGAGTCGATCCGCGAGGAGAGCATCGGCTACCTGTTCAACCTCGAGGTGGAGGTCTCCGCGCCGGCCCAGACCGGTCTTCCCGGTGTCACCGATGGCCGCGGAGTGGTCCAGGCGCCGACGATCAGGGCCGCCGGACTCGAAGCACCCGCCAAGCCGGCCACGCTCAACTTCACCGCGCCCAACGCACAGGGCGACGCCGAGGTGCACGTGGAGCGGAACAAGGCGCAGGCCGCGCCGACGGCAGGCAGGAAGAGCAAGAAGAAGTAGTCAGCCGATCTCGAGGGCGGTCACCCGCCACACTCCGCGCCGTCGCTCTATCCGAAGAGCGACGGCGCGGACGCGTTTCCGGTCGAAGGCGACCACCGCGGCCTCGTACACACCCGGACTGACGGGGCAGACCCGGGCGGAACGGACCAGGACGTGCCGGTGTGCGCTCTCCGGAGTGTGTCCGCCCCGGCTGGCCGGACCCGCGGCGACGCAGCGGACCAGGTTGGCGCGCATCTGCAGCCGTTCGTAGTTCTCGGTGTCCAGCCAGCGGGCCAGCTGCTGCAGCGGGCGTGTCCCGCCCAGCACCTCGAGTGCACCCTGGCAGACGGATCGGGCAATCCCGGCGATCCGGCGCTCGGTCTCATGATCCGCGCCCCCGGCGGCGTGCCCGTCCTCCAGCGGATCGGCGGCCGGTCCGGGGTCGGCGGCCGGTTCCGCCGGTGGCCTCAGCGGGATCACGGTGGCCTGCGCGTCCGCCGGGCGGGGAGGCGCCGCCAGCAGTGGTCGCGGTGCGCCGCTGGCCTCGGCGAGCGGGGCGGCGGGGCGGAGCTGGGTTACGGCGTTCATGCTGGTTCCTTTCGTGGACTGGCTGATCGACTGGCTGGTGGCCTGGCGGGCACGCGTTGCCCGGCGCCGTGTGGGCGGGGGCTCCCGCGGGACGGTGCTGTCGTCCCGGCCCCGCCGGACGGGCGCGGTACTGCCGTGTGCTGATGGGTCGGCGCGCGCGGATCCCTAGCCGGAGGGCGCGTGCAGGACCGTGCCGGGGAACAGCAGGGACGGATCGCTCCCGATGACGGAGCGGTTGGTGTCGTACCAGGCGGGCCACGCCTCGGCGATGTCCGCTGCGGTCGCCAGCGGTCCGAGCCGGGCGGCGACGATCGACCACAGGGAATCACCCGGCGCGACGACGACCTCCTCCGCATCGACGGTGGTGCGGGTCTCCCCGCGCAGCAGGGGCCCGCCGTCGACCTGCATCGGTTCCGGTTCCCAGGCCGGTGACACGGGCCTGGGCGCAGGGTCGGAGGACTCCGACTCCCCGAGGGATGCGGGTGGTTCTGCCCCGTGCCGGTGGGCCTGGCCGCCGCCGGCAGGCGCCGCGCGGGGTACCCGGTCCGGGGCCCCGGACCCCCCTGGCGCGGCGCCGATCCCGATGCCCGAGGCGGATGGCCGTTCGACGGCGATCGCCGCCGGGACCTGCCCCGACCTGCCCTCCGAGGGGACCGTCGCGGCCTGTGCCAGGGCGGGAGCGGCGAGGAGATTGACGCCGAGCAGTGCGGCGGCGAGGCGCCGCATCATCGCGGGGGTGCAGCCGGAGGCGAAGGCCGCCACCCGGGATCGGCCGCGTCGCTGCAGTAGCTCCGCGAGCACCGCCACGACGAACAGGAGCATCCACACGCCGACGACGGCGAGTCCGATGCCCGCCAGCGCCACGCCGAGGACGCCTTCCAGGGCGGGTGCGCCCGGTGCCTGCCGGCCGGCGAGCAGGGCGGCTCCTGCTCCCGAGATGACGGCCCCACATCCGAGGACCATTCCGGCGTGGATCGTGTCTGACCTCTGCATCGCATCGCTCCTCATCAAGGAACCCAGTTTGATGTAGTTTGATGCAGTTTGTCCAGAGGAGAGCGGTTGAACTGTGGATCACGCCGATTGACGCCGAACGCGGGCGGTCCTAGGTTGGGGAGATGCGCTGGGATGCCCTCTTCAATGACCTCGAATCGCAGCTCCAGGCGGCCGCGATCACCGTCCAGGAGGGTGAGATCAGGGAGCGCACCCGCGCCGAGCAGGCGCGCTTGACCCTGGCCCAGAGGCTGCTCGGCCAGGTCGGCCGGCCGCTCGGGGTCTCGACGCGAGGCGGTCGGTCGCTCGAAGGGACCCTCACGAACGTCGGCTCGGAGTGGATCGCCGTCGCGGTGGAGGGGCGGTCCGTCATCGTGCCGTTGTCGTCACTGCACCTCCTCCGGGGCATGGGGCGCGGCGTCGGCCGACCGCTGTCGGCCGTTGGGGCGCGGCTGGGACTGGGGTCGGCGCTGCGGGTCCTTTCCCGCGACCGGGCGTACGTGGCACTCTGGACCGGGTCGCCCCAAGCCCGGTACGTAGGGATCATCGACAGGGTCGGCGCGGACTTCATCGATGTCGGGACGGCCGGACCCGACTCCGGGAGACGCCCGGGGCAGGGGAAGGACATCCTGACGGTGCCGTTCGCGTCCATCGACTCCCTCGATGCGGCGGGGACGGTCGACTGAGGACGGCGTCGCCCCCTCCGGATGGGGAACGGGCGGGGGTCTTCGCGGGAGCGGTCAGGCCGGCGGGGTGCTCCCGGCGCCGTTCTTCAGCGCTGACGCCGTCTTCTCATAGGCTTTCGCGATGTACTCCTCGAGGACCCGCGTCTCCACGCGCCACTGACCCCGACCGCCCACCTGGATGGCCGGCAGTTCACCCGATCGGACCAGGGCGTACGTCTGCGACGAACTGATGTTGAGTACCTCGCCCACGTCGGCGAGGGTGAGGAAACGCCGCTCGGCCACGGGTCCGCCTTTCCTGGTGGTTCGGGGTGTGTAACCAGTCTGCCACCGCGGTGCCCGATTGAAGCGGTTCTCCACACGTCGACCCCATTTGCCGTCGACAGGTTCCCTTGGGGCCCACCGTGCACAACAATGACGTGCGGGGAGTGGGGCCCGATCGGGGCGCCACCGGTCGAGCGGGGGACGACAGTGAGTACCGACACGCGCGCCGTGCAGTTGCCGAGCGAGGCTCCGCGTCTGCGGAAGCCGTCCTGGAAGGATCCGAGACTCCTGATCGGACTTCTCCTGGTCCTCGCGTCGACAGCGGGCGTGATCGCGCTCCTGGACAGCCAGGACTCCACGACGCAGGTGTATGCGGCCCGGGAGGACATCGCCGTGGGGTCGAAGCTCACGCAGGAGGACCTGGTGGCCGTGCCGGTCCGCCTGGGGGACCGGCACGGCGCCTACCTGCCCGTGGCCGGCGGCGTCCCCGACGGAGCGGTGGCCACACGCCTCGTCACCCAGGGAGAACTCGTCCCCGCCGCCGCCCTGGGCAGTACCGACGACCTCGATCGGAAGCCGGTCGGGCTCACGGTCCAGGATCCGCTGCCGAGCGGGACGGCGGCAGGGGACCGGGTGGATGTCTGGGTGTCGCTCCGCACCGACACGAATTCCTACGAGGAACCGCGGCTGCTCCTCGAGGCCGCGGAGGTGGCCGAGCTGACGGTGGGGGAGTCCGCCCTCGGAGCGAGCTCGTCCACTCTCGTCCAGGTCCTCGTGGACGACGACGCGATGCCCGCGTTGCTGGGCGCGCTGTCGAACGACGCCCGGATCGCCGTCGTCCTGAACCCGGGAGCCGGTTCGTGAGCATCCCGGTCATCACCCTCGGAGCCGTGGCGAGTGCCTTCGTGCCTGGGCTGGAACAGCTGCGCGGACCCGTGACCGTCGTCCGTCGCTGCGAGGAACTCGCCGAGCTCGTCGCAGCGTGCCAGACCGGCCTCGCACGCGCGGCGATCATCGCTCCCGGTGCCGCCGACCTCACCGCTTCCCTCGTCGACCGCCTGCGTTTCACCGGCGTCGTCATCATCGCGCTCCGTGACCACCCGCCCGGAGCCGCGGATCCCGTCGTCGACGGGATCGACTACGTCGAGGCGTCGGTGGAGCCCGCGGTGCTCGCGGCAGCCGTCTCCCGGGCGGTGGGCCGGTTCGAGGCGGAATCCGCGCGTCCGCGCGACTCCCATGCCTATGCCGATCCGCTGGGTCTGCCGGACGTCATGGTCCCGCAGCCACCCGACGCGACCGAGGAACCCGGCACCGGACGCATCGTGGCCGTGTGGGGACCATCCGGCGCCCCGGGACGCACCACCGTGGCCCTGAACATGGCCGCGGAACTCGCCGCGGCGGGCAGCTCGGTCCTGCTGGTCGACGCCGACACCTACGGGGCGAGCGTCGGCGCGTCCCTCGGGTTGCTCGACGAGTCGGCCGGGCTCGCGCAGGCCTGCCGCATCGCCGACCAGGGCCGTTTCGACGGCGCGGCCCTCGGCCGGATCGCGGTGAGCGTAGCGGTGAAGGGCGGCCGCCTGCGCGTACTGACGGGGATCACCCGCCCGGATGGCTGGCCCGAACTCCGGCCCGCGGCCCTCGGCAAGGTCCTCGAGGCAGGGCGCTCCCTGGCGGAGGTGACCGTCATCGACCGCGGATTCTGCCTCGAGGCCGATGAGGAGCTCAGCTTCGACACCCTCGCGCCGCGCCGCAACGGGGCTGCGCTGCGCTGCCTGGAGGCCGCGGACACGGTTCTCGCGATCGGTGCGGCGGACACCATCGGCGTGCCGCGCCTGGTGAAGGCGCTCGCGGAACTCGACGACGCGGTCCCGACGGCGACACCCCGTGTGGTCTTCAACAAGGTGCGGGCGGCAGCGGTGGGCCGCGCTCCCGAGACGCAGCTGCGGGAGGCCTGGGAGCGCTTCGGGCCGTCCGTCAGGATCTCCGCCTTCCTGCCCATGGACCATGCGGCGGCGGACCGGGCGCTGCTCGCCGGGACGGCCCTTCTCGAGACCGCACCGGCCTCCCCGCTGAGGCTCGCGATCGCCGCCCTCGCCGATGTCCCCGCCGCCGGGGACACGCGGCGGCGTCGGCCCGGACAGCGACCGCGCAACGTGAAGTTTCCGGGCATCCCGGCTAGGCTTCCACGGTAAGAGGTCGCAACGGCGCGGCCTTTCATTTCGTTACGGAGGCCCTCCCCATGTCGTCTGGATCCAGGACAACGGATCAGTCAAGCTCGGACACGTCACGGGAGGAATTCGTAGAGCACTACTTCGAGCATCTCGCGCGCGAGGACGCCGTGGGATACCTCCCCACCGATCTCCGCCAGCGGGCGTTCGCCCACCGGGACCTCGCCGAATCCCGTCAGCCGGGGACGGCCGCCATCGGCGTCATGGATCAGGGCAACTCGAGCATCGTCATGATCGTCACCGACGACATGCCGTTCCTGGTCGACTCCGTCACGGCCGAGCTCGTCCGCCAGAATGCCGCGATCCGGCTGGTGGTGCACCCCACGTTCCTGGCTGTACGGGAGGACGAATCCCACGCACTCACGGCACTCCAGCGCGTCCCCTCGACCGCGGGCGCGTCGAGCGGCGACACCGCGGCCCTGCCGAACATCGGTGACCTCGCCGGCCTGGACGGACGCACCACGCACATCGAGTCGTGGATCTCCGTCGAGGTCGCGCGGCTGTCCGACGCGGCGGCAAAGGAATCGGTCATCGACGGCCTCCACCGGGTCCTGGGCGATGTCCGTGCCGCGGTCGAGGACTGGCCCGCCATGCGCAGTACGGTGCGCTCCGTCGAAGCGTCGCTCGGGTCGGTCGCCGGTGCCGAGCAGCTTCCGGATCTACGCCAGGCGCAGGAACTCCTCCAGTGGCTCGACAACGGCAACTTCACCTTCCTCGGCTACAAGGAGTACGACCTCGTGACGGACGAGGACGGCGCAGATGCGCTCCTCGTCCGCGAGGGCAGCGGTCTCGGACTGCTCCGGCACGGAAGCGGACACCTGCAGCAACTCACCGCGGCGGGACGCGCGAAGGCACGCGAGCGGCGGGTCCTGGTGATCACGAAGGCGAACTCGCGGTCGACCGTGCACCGCGCCGCGTACCTCGACTACATCGGCATCAAGAGCTTCGACGCCCAGGGCAACGTCGACGGCGAGCGCCGCTTCATCGGCCTGTTCGCGACCAGCGCCTACACCGGTTCGGTGCGCAACGTACCCCTGGTGCGCGACAAGGTCTCCGAGGTGCTGCGCCGCTGCGGGTTCCCCTCCGACTCGCATTCGGGCAAGGACCTGCTGTCCATCCTCGAGACCTACCCGCGCGACGAGCTGTTCCAGATCGACGTCGCCGACCTCGTGTCCACGGCGCTCGGGATCCTGCGCCTGCAGGAGCGACGGCGGACGCGGCTATTCCTGCGCCCTGATGTGTACGGCCGGTTCATGTCGGCCCTCGTCTACCTGCCCCGCGACCGATACACGACCAGCGTCCGGCGGCGCATCGAGGGCGAGCTGCGCACTGCGCTGAACGCCGAGTCCATCGATTTCGAGGCGCGGATGAGCGAGTCCGCGCTTGCGCGGCTGTTCTTCCGGATCAGGCTGCAGCGGGGAGCCGAGATCCCCGCGATCGACACCGCCGAGCTCGAGGACCGCCTGGTCCGCGCGGCCCGCTCCTGGTCCGAGGGAGTGGTCGAGGTCGCGCAGCAGCGCTTCGAGCAGGACGGCGCGCAGCGTCTCGCGACGCTGTGGGCGGAGTCCTTCCCTCCCAGCTACCGGGTCGACTACGAGGTCGAGGACGCCCTGGAGGACATCTCGCGGTTCGAGCGGCTGGCCGCGGCGGGCGACGGCGCTCCGCAGCTCCACGTGTACGTGCCGCAGCGGCGGGACGCCGAGGATGCCCGTCTCAAGCTCTACCTGAACGAGGCGAAGAGCCTCACGCAGATCCTGCCCTACCTCCACAACCTCGGGCTCGAGGTGCTGGACGAGCGGCCCTTCGAGATCACCCGGTCGGACGATCGCTCGTTCTTCCTGTACGACCTCGGGCTGAGGTTCCCGACCGGCATCGCGCCGCTCGACACCGCGTCCCTGCTCCGCGACGCGTTCACGGCGGCCGTCGTGGGCGACAGCGAGTCCGATCAGTTCGACCGGCTCGTGCTCAGCGAGGAACTCGGGTGGCGCCAGGTGGTGATCCTCCGGGCCTACGCCAAGTACATGCGCCAGATGGGCAACACCAACTCGTACGGTTTCGTCGCCGACACCCTGCTCCGTAACCCGGCCGTCACCCGGGCCCTCGTGGCGCTGTTCACGGCACGCTTCGATCCCGACCTCACCGGTGACCGGGACGCCGTCTCCGACGCGGCCCGGACCACGCTCGAGGAGGGCATGGAGCAGGTCCCGACCCTCGACGCGGACCGCGTCCTCCGGACCTTCGCCAACCTCATCGAGGCGACCCTGAGGACCAACTACTTCCAGGACAAGCGCCACGTCAGCCTCAAGTTCGACACATCCCGGATCAACGGTGCGCCGTTCCCGCGGCCGAAGTTCGAAATCTGGGTCTACTCCCCGCAGGTCGAAGGGGTGCACCTGCGTTTCGGCAAGGTGGCCCGCGGGGGCCTGCGCTGGTCGGACCGACGCGAGGACTTCCGGACGGAGGTGCTTGGCCTCGTCAAGGCCCAGACCGTGAAGAACGCGGTGATCGTGCCGACCGGGGCCAAGGGCGGCTTCTTCGCCAAGCAGCTCCCCGACCCCTCGCTCGATCGCCAGGCCTGGGTCAGCGAGGGCCAGGCCAGCTACCGCACCTTCATCCGCGGGCTGCTGGACATCACCGACAACGTCCTCACGAACGGCACCACCGAGACGGTGGCACCGCCACCCCGCGTGGTCCGGCACGACGACGACGACGACACCTACCTGGTGGTCGCCGCGGACAAGGGCACCGCGTCCTTCTCGGACATCGCGAACGAGCTGTCCGCCGAGTACGACTTCTGGCTCGGCGACGCCTTCGCGTCCGGCGGATCGGTCGGCTACGACCACAAGGCCATGGGCATCACCGCGCGGGGCGCCTGGGAGTCCGTGAAACGGCACTTCAGCGAGTTCGACGTCGACACGCAGACCGACGACTTCACCGTCGTCGGCGTGGGCGACATGAGTGGTGACGTCTTCGGCAACGGGATGCTCCTCTCCGAGCACATCCGCCTCGTGGCCGCCTTCGACCACCGCCACATCTTCCTCGACCCGAATCCGGACGCCGCGGCGTCCTTCGCCGAGCGACGCCGCCTGTTCGAGCTGCCCCGCTCGAGCTGGGAGGACTACGACACCGCGCTGATCAGTTCCGGCGGCGGCGTGTACCCGCGGCAGGCCAAGTCCGTCCCCATCTCTCCCGAGGTGAGGCAGGCCCTCGGCCTCGACGTCGGGATCACCCGGCTGAATCCGCCCGAACTCCTGCGTGCGATCCTGCGGGCCCCCGCCGACCTGCTGTACAACGGCGGTATCGGGACCTACGTGAAGGCCTCCGACGAGACGAACGCCGACGTGGGCGACCGCGCCAACGATGCCATCCGGGTGAACGGCGGCGAACTGCGTGCGCGCGTCGTCGGTGAGGGCGGGAACCTCGGGATGACCCAGCTCGGACGCATCGAGGCGGCGCTGTCCGGGGTCATCCTCAATACCGACGCCATCGACAACAGTGCTGGCGTGGACTGCTCGGACCACGAGGTCAACATCAAGATCTTCGTCGACCGGATGGTGCGGGCCGGGCGCCTGCTGCCCGAGGAACGCGCGGAGTTCCTGCATTCCATGACCGACGAGGTGGGCCGGCTGGTCCTCCAGGACAACATCGACCAGAATGTGCTGCTGCTCAACGACCGTCAGCGGGTCATCGAATGGGGTCCCAGCTACGAGCGCATGATGGACTGGCTGGAGAAGACGGTCGATCTCGACCGGAACCTCGAGGCGCTGCCGACCTCGGCCGAGCTGCGCAAGCGGATGGACGCGGGCCAGGGCCTCACGTCGCCGGAACTCTCGGTCCTCGCGGCCTACGCGAAGATCGAACTCACCCGGGTGCTCTCGGCGAGCACCCTCGCCGACGATCCGTACTTCAGCGGCACGCTGCGGCGCTACTTCCCGCGCCAGCTCGTGGAGCGGTTCGACGACCTGCTCGACACCCATCCGCTGCGCCGGGAGATCATCTCGACCGTCGTCGCCAACGACATCATCAACATGGGCGGGATCACCTTCGCCTTCCGGGTGATGGAGGAGACCTCCGTCCCCGAACCGGTGATCGCCCGAGCCTTCGTGGCCCTGCGCGAGATCTACTCGCTGGACGAGACCGTGGCCGCGCTCGCGGCGCTGCCGGCGGACTTCCCCACGGACCACTGGTGCACCGTGCACCTCGACCTGCGCCGGCTCCTGGATCGTGCCGTGCGCTGGTTTGTCAACCATGTCGAGCCGGGCACCTCGGTGGATCAGGACATCGACGCATTCAAGCCGCTGATCGCCCCGTTCCACATGCATCTGTGCGAGTACCTCCGGGGCCGTGACCTGGAGCGGGCCCGCAGCTGGAGGGCGAGGGCCTCGGAGTGGCACCTGCCGGAAGAGCTCGGCCGGCACTGGGCCGAGCAGTTCGAGTCCTTCGCCCTGCTCGACATCGCTCGTTCCACGCGCAAGATCGACGAGCCGGTGCAGAACATCGCCCACGTCTACTACGCGGTGTACGACCGCTTCGAGGTCGACAACCTGCTGGAGCGCATCACGAAACTGCCGCGGACGGACCGGTGGCAGGCTCTCGCCCGGGCGGCGTTGCGGGACGACCTCTACTCCACCGCCGCGGACATCACCGTGGCGGTCATGCGCGCGTCCCACGACATGCAGGACCGCGATGCGGGGGAACGGCTCCAGGCGTGGCAGGACCAGAACGAGGACCAGCTCCAGCGGGCCAGCAACATGTTCGCCGAGGTGAACAAGCTGGAGCAGGACGACATCTCCTCCCTGTCGGTGGCGCTGCGGCTCCTCCGCTCGATCGTCCGCTGACGGTTGCTCCCGGTGGGCGTGTCCGGCCGGGAGTGACAGACTGGACCCCGGCATCCCCGCCGGCGGTCCTCCGTCCGGGTGCGGCCTCTCCGCCGTCGGTCAGGGGCCTGCCCGGTGGTACCGGTGGTACTGCCGTGCCGGCCCGAGCAACAGAAAGACGTCATGGCTATCTTCACTGATCCGATCCGCGAGTTCGAGGGGTTCGAACCCGGCGACGCCGAGTGGCTGCATCTCCTGGTGGGGGACTGGCAGATGGTCGCCGATCTCGCCTTCGCCGACCTCGCGCTGTGGTTCCCGCTCGACGGCGGCGGGTACGTCGCGCTGGCGCACGCCCGGCCGTCGACGTCGCACACCGTCTTCCACACCGACTTCGTGGGTGAGCGGATCCGTGCCGACCTCCAGCCGCTCGTCGACGTCGCCTGGGCGTCCCAGAAGATCGAGCGCTCGGGTGAGACCAACTGGACCACCGAGATGGCGATGCGGGTGGAAGCCGTGCCCATGGTGCGGAACGGCCGCACCCTGGCCGTGGTGACGACCCACATGGACCTGTCCAGCTCGAGGATGCCGTCCCGGCTCGAGCTCACCTACCGCCAGTGCGCCTACGACCTCCTGCGCATGGGCACGCTCGGGCTGTGGCCCGACTTCGCGACTCCGACCGGGTCGCGGCGCGGCGCTCCCCGCGTGGGAGACGGACTGATCAGGCTCGACGTCGACGGCATCGTCCAGTACGCCAGCCCCAACGGGGTCTCGGCGTTCCGTCGCCTCGGGGATGTGGAGACCCTCGAGGGGCGGCCGCTCGCCGAGATCACCACCGCCCTGCTGAAGGACCGGCGGATGGTCGACGAGACGCTGCCCCTGGTGGTGACCGGCAGGATGCCGTGGCGCACCGAGATCGAATCCCGCGGCGTCAGCCTGTCCCTGCGGGCCATTCCGCTGCGGGACGAGAAGGAGCGCTTCGGGGCCCTCGTCCTGTGCAGGGACGTGTCCGAGCTGCGACGCCGCGAGATGGAGCTCGTGTCGAAGGACGCGACCATCCGCGAGATCCACCACCGCGTGAAGAACAACCTGCAGACCGTGGCGGCGCTGCTGCGGATGCAGTCCCGTCGCATGGTCAGCGAGGAGGGGAAGCTCGGCCTCGAGCAGGCCATGCGCCGGGTGTCCACGATCGCCCTCGTGCACGAGACGCTCTCGCAGGGCCTCGCCCAGAGCGTCGACTTCGACGAACTCATCTCCCGCCAGTTCCGCCTGTCCGCCGAGGTGGCGTCACCGTCCCAGGCGGTCCGGACCGAACGGAGCGGGGATTTCGGGGAGCTTCCCAGCGACCTCGCGACCCCGCTGGCCCTGGTGATCAACGAGCTCGTCACCAACGCCGTCGAACACGGTCTCTCCGGGCGTGCCGGGACCGTGTGGCTCAAGGCGAACCGGCGGACGGAGGACGACGGCGAGGACATCCTCCGAGTCACGGTCGAGGACGACGGCGTGGGCCTGCCGGTCGGCGGGCACGCAGAGGGTCTGGGACTCCAGATCGTCAGGACGCTGGTGACGAGCGAGCTCGACGGGACGATCAAGTGGAGCACGCGTCCCGGCGGGGGCACGTCGGTGGCCCTCGAGCTGGGACTGCGCCTCAATCAGGGGTCGTAGGGCGGCCGGCGGGACGCAGCGCCCGGAGAGCGGGCGCGTACGACGAAGGGCCGCCCACCGGGCGGCCCTTCGTCGTACGGACGGAACCTGCGTGAAGCAGGGTTCCGCGGCTCCGGGCCGGTCGGCCCGGAGCGCCTTATGAAGCTCGGCGGGCCCTTGCGGCCCGACGCTTGAGCGCCCGGCGCTCATCCTCACTCAACCCGCCCCACACTCCGGCATCCTGCCCGGATTCGATCGCCCACTGCAGGCAGGTGTCCTGCACCTGACAGCGACGGCAGACGCTTTTCGCTTCCTCGATCTGAAGAAGCGCCGGTCCGGTATTGCCGACCGGGAAGAACAGTTCCGGGTCCTTGTCCAGACAGGCCGCGCGACTACGCCAATCCATGGTGATCACATTCTCCTTCAGCCTCGCGCATCGTGCGTTTGTGAAAACATTCACGAGGGGGCTCATAGTAAAGGGGCCGATTTCGGCCCCCGGGATTCAACTGAGATTAAGGCTGTCACGTAACCAAGCGGTAAACAAGGGCTTGACCGGTCTAATTGAACCGACGGGTGAGTGGTTTGTCACAGCAATGCCTGCTATGGCTGTCGACTGCGCTCATCGGCGGGTCGGGTAGGGTTCGAGAGTGGCCACCGATCCAGCCCCGCAGCGTGCAGCCAGACCGCCCGGCGTCGTTTTGATCGCCGCGGTCCTGGTGCTCGAGGCGATCGTCTTCATCGCCCTGTCGGTGGGTTTCCTGCTGTCCGTCTTCGGGGCCGACCCCATCTCCGTCGGGGGATCGGTCTTCATGACCGTCCTGCTCCTGCTGGCCGCCGCGGGCCTGGTGGCACTGGCGGTGAAACTCGCGGCCGGTTTCCGCTGGCCCCGATCGCCCTCCCTCGTGGTCCAGCTGTTCCTGGTGATCCTGGCTTTCCCTTTCTTCACCGCCGGTAATCCCCTCATCGGCCTCCTGCTCATCGCACCGGCTGCCGCGGTCATCGTCACGCTGTTCTCGAAGCCCGTCGTCGACTTCACGACCCGGACGACGGGGCCCGGAAGAACGCTGTAGGCCCCACCGCGGGAGGGCGCGCTCCTGGCGCCGGGGAATCCCCGCACCGGTCGGCGGGTAGCTCCGCCACCTGGATGTCGACGGTGCCCGACGGGTCGCAGGCGATTCCGCGGCCCGGGATCGGGGGTCCGTCCGGTTCGAGGCGGACCCCGAGGAAATCGCCGTCGCCCGGTGACCTCGGGGACAGGACGAGGCCGCGCCCCAGCCCGCGTGCGTGTGCCGTCAGGGGCGCCCGCGTCATCAGGGAAGGCCCCGGCACGGCGGTGAGCACCGCGGCGGCTCCCTGCGCCACCCACCCGACGAGCAACTGCTGGAGGTCCGCGGGAAGGTGGTCCACGTCGTCGACGAGCAGGAGACAGTCCCTCGCCGCAGGGCGTGCACCCCGCTCGGCGAGGCCCCGCCAGTACCCCACGGGGTCCGCGTGCGGCCCGCGGTCGGGCGGCGTGAGGACGGTCGGACACGGCCGGAGCCGGGATGCCGAATCCTCCAGCACCCGGATCGCCGTGGTGCGTCCGGTCTTCGGCCGGCCCAGCACGAGGAAGATCTCGCCGGGGCGCAGGCTGACCGCATAAGGATGCAGGTCGTCCCCGCACAGGCCCAGGGGGAGATCGATCGATGCCCGCCGCGGGACCATGGTGGATCCCGGGTGAAGCCGGGTCACCTCGACGGTGGGCGGCAGCGGGTGGACCGGAAACGGCGCCCGGGCAGGGGGTGTCAGGAGGCGACGGCGGCCGGCGGCCGGCGGCGACCAGCACGAGCTGGCAGGTACCGTCACCCCAGCTGCCGGTGAGGCGGCCCTGGGCGAAGCCTCGGCCCGCGACGGCATCCATGGGCGGCATCTTCGGCCAGGTCAGCGTCGTCTCCGGCTGGGCCCCGAATGGAAGATAGACACGATTCGGGAGGAGGGCGAAGAACCGGGCCGTGGTCAGCTCCCTGTCTCCGGCGATGCAGACCGTGACACCGCGCGCAGCGCCATCCCGCACGAGTGACTGCAGGTCGTCCTCGGCACGAGCGAAGCGGCCCTGGCGGAACTGGCTGCTCCACCGCCCCCACCCGGTGACGACGAGGGCGACCCGCGGACCGCCTCCGGCCCGACCATCCGCCAGGCCCACCAGCCTCTCGAGGACACGGCCGGCGCGTTTCGTCTCGTCCGAGCGGACATAGGCACCCACGTGCGGGCGCGCGGAGCAACCGGCCAGACTTCCGTCGCCGTCGAGGAGGTACAGGTGGACGTCGGGGTCGACGACCGGCAGGCAGGAGGAAATCGCCGCTAGGGCCTCGGTCGCGCCGCTGCCCGGGAGCCCGATGAACGCGAGGTGGGAGTGTTGCTCCGGTCGCCAGAACAGGAGGCGCTGCTCCTGGCGGTCCGGGAAGTCGACGATGCCGAGTGCAATCCCACCGCTCCCGCGGGGGGCGCCGGGGGCTCCGCTCTCCGCCGTGACGGGGAGGAAGCCTTCGCAGTCCCGGGCTGCGAGTGCGGCGGGCAGGGGAGGCAGGACGGGCCGGCGTGCCCGCGGGGCGGCGGTCCCGCCCGCGGCGGAACGCAGCGCATCGACCGCCCGGTCGAGCACCGTGCCGCCGCGCGGGGACAGGGCCGTCCCGCCGACGGGGGTGGCCACCCGGGCCGGATCGGGTGATGCGCCCCCGATGTGGGTGGCGAGGTCCTGCCAGCCGGTGATGTGCGTCGCTGCGGGCACGTCCCGCGACGATGCGACCTGGAAGGCGATCGGGGCCTCCGACCCGCGGCGCAGGAAGGCCCGCCCCGGGGTGTCGACGGGGATGTCGGCCGCCGCCGACGTCCCGAGGAGGTCCTGCGACTCCATCGGCGCCTGGACCCGGAGGAGGACCGACGAGGTGATGTTCGCCCGCATGTCCGGGGTCACGGCGCCCTGGACCCGTTGCGTAGCCAGGACCAGGTGCACTCCGAGGGACCGGCCGAGCGAGGCGATCTTCATGAGATCCGGGATCGCGCTCGGAACGTCATCGCTCAGCATCCGGAACTCGTCGATCACGATCACCAGTCGTGGCGGACAGCCTCCCGGCGCGATGCGGCGAAGTCCGTCCAGGCCTGGGGCGCCGTGCTCGGAGCACAGGCGTTCCCGCCGGCGGAGTTCCGCTCGGAGCGATGTCAGGGCTCGTCCGGTGGATTCGGACGACAGGTCCGTCAGGCTGCCGACACAATGCGGGAGGGACCCCAGCGGACCGAGACCGGCACCGCCCTTGTAGTCGACCAGCAGCAGCGCCAGGTGTTCGGGGGGCTGGTTCAGGGCGAGTCCCAGCACAAGGGTCCGGAGGAACTCCGACTTCCCGGAACCGGTGGTGCCGGCGACCAGCAGGTGTGGACCGTCCTTCGCCAGGTCGATCGACAGCGGGCCGTCCCCGGACCGTCCCACGTGGGCGGCCGCGTGCTCGCCGTCGGACGTGGTCCACCTGCCTGGAATCGTTGCCGCGAGGGTGTCCGGCATCAGGTCCTCCGACCAGAGGGAGGCGGATTCCGGGAGGGCCGACAGCGCTGTGGGCCGGGTTCTCCGGGGGTCGGCCGACGCGGCCGGGTCCAGTGCCGCCGCGCGGGCGAGCGCCCGGGCGGTGCGCTCGAAGGTCCGGGCCGAGACGCCGTCCGGAAGGACCTCGTAGTCACGGCCGCCCAGGCGGGCACCGGCGGCTCCGGCCGTGAGCATCATCCCCGAGCCGCCGGGGCCTGCATCGCTTCCGGTGAGGGCCCGCTCGGGTGGGGGGCCGGTGGCGAAGCGGATGACGCAGACGTTCGCCGCGGCGAGCCCGGGGAGGTCCCCGGAGAGCTGGAAGACCAGCAGGAGGGCGGCCCGGGCGGCGAGCGAGGCGAGGACGCCTTCGTCGTGCGTGAGGTGCACGTTCGGCAGGAAGCGTGCGTGGTGCGGGAGGTCGCGGGCCGGTCCCCAGCACACGAGGGTCGGGGCTCCCGACCGCGGGTGGGCCGCCTGGAGCAGGAGAGCCCGCAGGACGCCCTGTACTCCCTCGGCGTCACCGGTGATCGT
Source organism: Arthrobacter sp. CAN_A2 (assembly GCF_015752045.1). Classification (NCBI taxonomy): domain Bacteria; kingdom Bacillati; phylum Actinomycetota; class Actinomycetes; order Micrococcales; family Micrococcaceae; genus Arthrobacter; species Arthrobacter sp. CAN_A2. Next base: position 289,120 of record NZ_JADOUS010000001.1, on the reverse strand, counting down.
GAAAGGGGCGGTGCAGGTGTTGCCGGTGATGTCTGCGGCCCGCGAACACGGGAGCAGGAGCGGGACGGCGTCCAGCGTCGGCGGTTCGAACGTGGACTCCGCCCGTGCGGCCGTGAGATTCGCCGGCTGGTCCGCCAGGCCGAGCCGCAGCAGGACGAGCTCCGGCTCCGGCCCTGCAGCCCGGACCGCCCCCGACGGCGGATGGCGGCCGGCACGGACGGCCTCGAACCCGGTCCGTCCGGGATCGGGCGCTGCGCTCTCGCGCCTGGCGCGGTCCTTCCCCGCGGCATCGCGCACCGCGCTCGCGAAGGCGGCCGCCTTCCGGCGATACGTCATCAGCGGTACGAGTCCGGTCACGGCGGAGAGTGCGCTGAACGCGAGGAAGAACCACAGGCCCGTGGTCAGCGCGAGGACGGCCCCGAGGATGAGCGGCAGGAGTGCTGTCAGGACGACGACGCGCGATGGCTTGCCCGGCAGCTCCGCCACGACGGACAGGGGTTCGAGGACGTCCCGGGGGTCCCCTGCCGTCCATCCCGGGTCGTCGACCAGCGCGATACGGCACCGGCTGCCCCCGATCCGCAGGTCCGTCGCGCCGGTGATGCCCGCTGTCGTGGTCCTCTCGCCGTCGACGAACGTCCCGTTCACCGATCGGAGGTCCTCGAGCAGGATGGAGTCCTCCGTGACGGTGAGCAGGGCGTGATGCCGGGAAAGGGCCGGATCGGCGAGGGTGATGTCGGCCGCGGCGCGTCCGATGACGTAGCTGCCACGCGTCAGGGGGATGACCTGGCCGGCATCCGGACCCGAGCAGACGACGAACGCGAGGTGGGGGAGCGATGCCACGGCGGGGGGACCCGGCGGCGCCCCGCAGACGATGACGGCACCCTGCGTGAACTCGGCGGAGTGGGGGAGGAGGGCGGCCAGCGGTCGTCCGTCCACCGTGAACGGCCCCTGGTATCCGGCCGACACGAGCCGGGCCGCCAGCACCGCGCCGGTACGGAGGGCCTCGGTGTCGACGACGATCTCCCGAGGTGCGAAAGCGGTGGGGGGAGCGCCCGCGAGGGTGACGTGCAGATCCATCCGGAACCTCCTGGGAGACTCCTCCCGAGGCTATGGTCGGATCGGGCGGGCCCCGATCGGGGGCCCGTCGATGTGGACAACCGCCCTGCCGCGGGCCAAGGGTACCCGGACCTGGCCACTTCGTGGCCCACCCACTGCGGCGTACACGGATGACGTGGGTTGCCCCGGTACAATCGACCATCGTGTCTACCGAGAAGAACCTCCATGGCTGTCGCTGAGGCGAGTCCGACCGCTGCTCCCCGACGTGGATCCGGCGGCTCCGACCGCGGTTTCCGTCCCGAGGTGCAGGGCCTTCGTGCGCTCGCCGTGCTGATGGTGGTGTCCTACCACATCTGGTTCGGTCGGGTCTCGGGCGGCGTCGACATCTTCCTGCTGATCTCCGCCTTCCTCCTGTCCCTGTCGTTCCTGCGGAAGGTCGAGGCGGGGAAGCCCCTGGATCTCGCGCGGCACTGGCTGCACCAGTTCAAGCGGCTCCTGCCCGCGGTCGTCGTCGTCATCGTCGGTGTCGTCGGAGCGAGCTATGTCCTGGTCCCGCCGTCGCGGTGGCCCGACATCATCGAACAGTCATGGGCGTCCCTGTTCTACCTGCAGAACTGGGTCCTGGCCTCGAACGCGGTCGACTACTACGCCGACGATCACAGCCTCGCCAGCCCCCTGCAGCACTTCTGGTCCCTCTCGGTCCAGGGCCAGGTCTTCATCCTGTGGCCCCTGCTGTTCCTCGCCAGCGCGCTGCTGGCCCGCAGATTCCGTCTCAGGGTCCGCGGGGTCGTCCTGCTCGTATTCGGGGCCGTCTTCGTCGCCTCGCTCGGGTTCTCGATCTGGGAGACGTACACGAACCAGGCCTACGCCTACTTCGACACCCGTGCCCGCCTCTGGGAGTTCGCCCTGGGAACCCTGTTGGCCCTGGCCCTGCCGTTCATCCGACTGCCGCGCGCACTGCGCGTCCTTGCGGGCTGGGTGGGTGTCGTCGCGATGCTCAGCGGCGGCTTCATCCTCGATGTCCAGGGTCAGTTCCCCGGGTACGTCGCCCTGTGGCCGCTGCTCGCCGCAGCACTGGTGATCGTCGCCGGCCAGACCGGCAGCGCGATGGGCGCCGACCGCTTCCTGTCGGCGAAACCCCTGGTCCGGGTGGGAGACCTGTCCTACGCCCTGTACCTCTGGCACTGGCCGGTCCTGGTGCTGGCCCTCGTCTGGCGGGACAGGCCCTCACCGGGGATCCTGGGCGGCTTCATCGTCATCGCGGTGTCGCTCGTCCTCGCCTACCTGACCATGCGCTTCGTGGAGCGTCCGATGCGGGCCCTGGCATGGGCGGACAAGCGACGTCGTCGCGCGGTGATGGTCCTGGCCGTGACCGTTGCGCTCGTCGCCGCGCCCCTGGCCGGCTGGCAGCACGTCATCACCCAGCAGGCTCGGGACATCGCCGCGAATGCGGATACGAACAATCCGGGCGCGCTGGTGCTGGACCCGCTCCTCGATCTGTCCGCCCCCGAGGGCGTGCCGCCGATCCCCGCGACGACCGAGATGAGCAAGGAGTACTTCCAGCTCGACAGGGTGTGTGCCGGGGAGGACGAACCGGACGACGCGCTGATCCGGAGTGAGTGCTATGTCATCACGCCTCCCTCCACGCCCGTGCGCGACATCATCGTCGTCGGGGACTCGCATTCCCAGCAGTGGTCGGTCCCGCTGGCCGCGATGGCCCAGGAGCGGGGCTGGAAGATGACGTTCGTCCTGCTGGGAGGATGCAAGTACGGGACCGGTCCGGAGGGTCGCACGCCGGAGTGCGAGCAATGGAACGCTGCGGTGACCGACTACGTCCTGGAGCAGTCGCCCGACCTCGTCTACACCGTCGGAACGGTCGCCCGGAGCGACGACCCGCAGGACGTCCTCCCGGCGGGCTTCGCCCAGACCGTACGGATGCTCGACGACCGCGGTATCCGGGTGGCGGCCGTCCGGGACAACCCGCGCTTCGAGACCAGCAGGGTGCTCTGCGTCGAGACACAGGGCGCGGAGAGCCCGGCGTGCAACCCGGCCCGCGCTGCCACCCTCGGCGACCAGCCCCCGGTCGCCGAACTGCTCGAACAGGCCCCGAACGTCGCCTTCCTGGACTTCACCGACTACCTGTGCCGGGACGAGACCTGCCCGGCCGTCGTCGGCAATGTCTTCGTGTACATCGATGCCAACCATGTCAGCGCCACCTACCTCAGATCCATGCTGCCGATCTTCACCCAGCGCTTCGACGAGACAGTACGTCTGTAGGGCGGCCGCCGTGCCCGTCGAGGTCCTGCCGCCCACCCGGTTGGAAGGCCGTCGGCTTCCGTCGGGTAGCCTTAAGCGGGCATGTCCGTCGTCAGAATCAATTCAGGAGCACTTGTGAACGTTGACCTCGTTGTTGTCGGGTCGGGCTTTTTCGGCCTGACCATTGCGGAAAGAGCGGCCACCCAGCTGGGCCTCAAGGTGGCTGTGCTCGACCGTCGGCACCACATCGGTGGCAACGCGTACAGCGAGAACGAGGCCCGCACCGGGATCGAGGTCCACCGGTACGGGGCGCACCTCTTCCACACGTCCAACGAGCGCGTCTGGGACTACGTCCACAACTTCACCGAATTCACGAACTACGTGCACAAGGTGTACACCCGCCACAAGGGCGAGGTGTACCCCATGCCGATCAACCTCGGCACGATCAACCAGTTCTTCCGCTCCGCGCTCGGCCCCGCGGAGGCGCGGGCGCTGATCCAGGAGCAGGCCGGCGAACTCGCGGGCACGGACCCCCAGAACCTGAACGACAAGGGCATCCAGCTGATCGGGCGCCCGTTGTACGAGGCCTTCATCAAGCACTACACGGGGAAGCAGTGGCAGACCGATCCCAAGGACCTGCCGGCAGAGATCATCTCCCGCCTCCCCGTCCGCTACACGTATGACAACAGGTACTTCAACGACAAGTACGAGGGGCTTCCGGTCAACGGCTACACGGCCTGGATCGAGCGCATGGCGGACCACCCGAACATCGACGTCCACCTCAACACCGACTTCTTCGACGAGGGCCACGAGTACTCGCGCTCGTCGACGCTCGGCCAGGTCCCCGTCATCTACACCGGGCCCGTGGACAGGTACTTCGATTTCGCGGAGGGCGACCTGTCCTGGCGGACCATCGACCTCAAGGAGGAAGTGCTCCCGGTCGAGGACTTCCAGGGATGCTCGGTGATGAACTACCCCGACGAGGACTCCGCGTTCACCCGCATCCACGAGTTCCGCCACTTCCATCCGGAGCGCGACTACACCAAGGACGCGACGGTCATCATGCGGGAGTACTCACGCTTCGCCGAGAAGGGCGATGAGCCGTACTACCCGATCAACACCTCCGACGACCGCGCGAAGCTCCAGGCCTACCGCGACCTGGCGAAGGGCGAGAAGTCCGTGCTGTTCGGCGGCCGCCTCGGCACCTACAAGTACCTCGACATGCACATGGCGATCGGGTCCGCCCTCTCCATGTTCGACAACAAGGTCACGCCGCACTTCACGAGCGGGCAGAAATTCGAAAGCGGCGGTGTCGACGCATGACCATCGGAGCGGCAGAGGACATCAGCAGCAGGGACGGGTCGGACGTCACCGAGTACCAGGTCGTCCACAAGGTCGTGCTCCCGGTCGAAGGTGACACCGACGTCCTGCCCCTCTACGTGGACTTCAACCCGGCGCGTCGCGTCGTGGACCCCTCCCGACGGGCGATCCGTCTCGGGGCCCCCAAGACGACACCGGCATTCCCCGTCCTGAGCCACCAGAGGTCCGACTTCATCGCCGGACGCACGAGCCTGAAACTGCCGGCGCATCGGCGGGTCTCCCTCGGCACCTACTTCAACGCGTTCCCGGCCAGCTACTGGCGCCGCCACACACCCGTCCGCTCCGTCCGGCTTCGCGTCGAGGTGGAGATCGAGGCCGGCTGCGAAGCGTCGGTCATCGTCTACCGCTCGAGTCCCCGCGGTACCTCCAACAGGGTCGACAGCGCGACGACGACGGTCAGCGGCGAGCTCGTCTTCGATCTGCCGCTGGCCTCGTTCGTCGATGGCGGCTGGTACTGGTTCGACCTCGTCGCACACGACGAGGAAGTGACGCTGTCGCGGGCTGACTGGTCCGTGTCCGCCGCTTCGGCGCGCAGCCAGGGGTCCCTCTCCATCGCGGTCACGACCTTCAACCGCCCCGAGTACGCGGTGCGGCACATGAACACCCTTGCGAATGACCCGGACCTGCTCGAGGTCCTGGATCGCCTGATCATCGTCGACCAGGGCGACGACAGGGTCACGGGCCAGGCCGCGTACGCAGCGGCCGCGGCACGGCTCGGTGAGCGGTTCCGGCTCGTCGAACAGGCGAATCTCGGCGGTTCGGGCGGGTTCGCACGCGGGATGGAGGAAGCCCTGCGCGCCGACGACAGCGACTACGTCCTCCTCCTCGACGACGACGTGAGCATCGAGACGGAGGGCATCCTCCGCGCCCTGCACTTCGCCAACTACACGACCGATCCCACGATCGTCGGCGGTCACATGTTCAACCTCTACGAGCGGGCCGTCCTCCACACGTTCGGCGAACAGGTGGACCGTCGACGCTTCTTCTGGGGACCGGCCGCGAAGAGCCTCGAAGGCCACGACTTCTCCGAGCGTAATCTCCGGATGACGCCGTGGATCCATCGACGGGTGGACGTCGACTACAACGGCTGGTGGATGTGCCTGATCCCGCTGCACATCGTCCGTGAGATAGGCCTCGCCCTGCCGGTCTTCATCAAGTGGGACGACGCGGAATACGGGGTGCGCGCCCAGAAGGCGGGCTTCTCCACTGTCACCCTCCCCGGAGCAGCGGTATGGCACATGCCCTGGACGGAGAAGGACGACACGATCGACTGGCAGGCCTACTACCACCAGCGCAACCGCTGGGTCGCGGCACTCAGCCACTCTCCCTTCGACCGCGGAGGAAGGATGCCCTTCGAGAGCCTCGCACTCGACGTCCGGCACCTCCTCTCGATGCAGTACTCCGCGGTCGCCGTCCGGATCAAGGCCCTCGACGACGTCCTCGACGGACCCGCACACCTCCATGCCACCCTGGGGGAGCGACTGCAATGGGTCAGGGCGGCCCGGCGCGAGTTCACGGATGCCCGGGTCTCGCCGAACAGTTCCGACTTCCCTGAAGTGCGGGAGCGGAAGAGCCACCAGAACATCCAGGAGCCCGCGACGGTCCTCGAGTCGCTGGTCCGCGCGGGCCTCGCCCTGGTCTCGCAGTGGCGACCGGTCCCCGCCGATGCGGCTGATCGGCCCGCCGTCGAGGTGCCCGCCATGGATGCGCGCTGGTGGCGCCTCACCCGCTTCGATTCGGCGCTGGTCACCGCGTCGGACGGGACAGGCGTGTCGTGGTACCGCAGGGACCGCTCGCTGTTCTTCTCCCTGCTCGGCAAGACGCTCTCCCGGCACTGGAAGCTCGTGAGCAACTGGTCCGCGCTGCGGGAACAGTACAGCGGGGCCCTCCCCGAATTCACCAGTCGCCAGGCCTGGAACGTCACGTTCCGCCGGTTCTCCAAGGAGATCGAGGGAGACACGGCAGATTGAGCAACGGCATGCGAGGATCCGCAGCGGATCTGCCGAGTGCCATGCAGACACCCGGTGCTGGTGGCGGGCTCGCGGCAGTCCTGAAGAATCGGTTCCTCCTGCGTCTGCTCGTCCGGAAGGAGATCCACGTCCGCTACCGCGGATCCGTCCTCGGTCTCCTGTGGTCGTACCTGAAGCCGCTCCTGCAGTTCTCCGTCTACTACGTCGCACTGGGGATCTTCCTCGACCTGCAGGGGACGACGGAGAACTACGCGATCTACCTGTTCTCGGGGATCGTGCTCATCAACTTCTTCACCGAGGCCTTCGGCAACGCCACGCGATCGATCGTGGAGAACCGCGATCTCATCAAGAAGATCTATCTCCCTCGCGAGCTGTTCCCCATCTCCGCGGTCTGGGTCTCGGCCGTGCACTTCGTCCCGCAGGCACTCGTCCTCGCGGGCGCCTGCCTCATCGTCGGCTGGCGTCCGGATCTCCTGCAGCTGCTCCTGGTGATCGTCGGCTTCCTGATCGTCGCCTGTCTCGCCAGCGGACTCGGATTGCTGTTCGGGGCGGTCAATGTGTACTTCCGGGACGCGGAGAACCTCGTCGACATGATCCTCATGGTGGTCACCTGGGCGTCACCGGTCCTGTACAGCTGGGTCCTCGTCAGCGACGCCCTGGGCCGGTGGTTCTTCCTGTACCAGATGAATCCCATGACCGTCGCGGTCGAACTGTTCCATCTCGGCTTCTGGGTCCCCACCCTCGAGGACCCGACGGCGGGTCCCGCGCTGATGCCCGACCTCCTCGGTCTGTGGGTGCCCGTAGCCGTGGTCGTCTCACTGCTGACCCTCGTCCTCGGGCAGTTCGTCTTCCGACGCCTGTCGGCCAACTTCGCCCAGGAGCTCTGAGCATGCCCACCGACGCGATCGTCGCCACCGGCCTGCGGAAACGCTTCGTCCTGCGTCATACCCGCTCGTTGAAAGAGGCCTTCGTCTGGTTCGTCCGCGGGCGGAGGGGCGAACTCGTCCAGAAGTTCAACGCGCTCGACGACGTCGGATTCACGATCCGGACGGGGGAGACGGTCGCCCTGCTCGGACTCAACGGGTCGGGCAAGTCGACCCTCCTGAAACTGATCTCCGGGGTGCTCCAACCGGATGCGGGAGTCATCCGCACGCGAGGACACCTCGCCGGGCTCATCGAGGTCGGCGCCGGTTTCCACCACGACCTCAGCGGGCGGGAGAACGTGTACCTCAACGGCGCCATCCTGGGCATGTCCCAACAGGACATCGAGGAGCGGTTCGACTCCATCATCGAGTTCGCCGAGATCGGCGAGTTCATCGATACCGAGGTGAAGTTCTATTCGTCCGGCATGTACCTTCGGCTCGCGTTCTCGATAGCGGTCCACACCGATCCGGACATCTTCCTGGTCGATGAGATCCTCGCGGTCGGGGACGAGCCGTTCCAGCGGAAGTGCCTGGCGAAGATCAGGGAGCTCGCCGCGGCGGGGAAGACCCTGATCGTCGTGAGCCACGACCTCGACCTGGTGTCGAGTGTGTGTGAACGCGGGATCCTCCTCGAGAACGGACGGCTCGTGAAGGACGGCGACGTGGCATCCGTCGTCTCGGAACTGAGACAGCGCGCAAGCGATCATTAGGGAGCGCCATCGTCCGTCGGTCGTCGCCGGGGACGAGGAGGGGCCGGAATGCCAGGATTTCACGAGAGGGAAGAATTTTGAGACATGAGAGCGCCGGCGGGATCCGTCCGGTGGTGAGCCGACGGGCCGTCGTCCTGGGGATGCTCGGACTGCCGTTCATCGCCACCGCGTGCACCGGCGGGGACGAGAGCCAGGGAGCCGGGAAGAATATGTTCCCGGTGGATGTCACGCACCAGTTCGGGGTGACCACGGTCGATGAACGGCCGGTGCGCATCGCGACCTTCGGGTTCGCGGCCGCGGATGTCTGCCTCGCGCTCGGAATCGCGCCCCTCGGCATGCCGGGATCGAACGCGACGCCCTGGTACAACCTGCAGCGCGTCGCCGAGGAGGCCATGATGCCGGTCCTCTACCCCGACGAGGTGGACCTGGCCCTCTCCGCGATCGAGGACCTCGAACCGGACCTGATCTTCACCCTCGGTGCCGACCTCACGCCCGACCAGTACAGCCGGCTGTCCGGCATCGCTCCGGTCGTCCACGGGATGACCGAAGGGAAGCCCTCCTGGCGCGAGACGGTCGAGCAGGTCGCACTGGCGCTCGGTCGGTCCGACCAGGGTGCGGAGCTCATCCGCGAGACGGAGCAGCGCATCACCGCGTCGGTCTCCGACTATCCGGATCTGCCCGGGACGACCTTCCTGGTCGTCGAGGCCTTCCCCGCGGCCGGGGCGGACCTCGGGGTCTACGGTGCCACGTCCGGACCTGTGAGCATCCTCGAGGAGTTCGGGATGAGCCTCGCGCAGCTGCCGGCCGGCATCGAGGAGGCCGACGAGCTGGTGGACGATGTCTTCGGCCGGGTCGGACAGGTCCGATGGCCCCGCGACCGGGCGGAGGAACTGCGCGCCCAGGTCCTCGTCCTCGTCGCGGAACGACGGCGGGCCCAGGGGCTGGCGGACGACCTCGCGGGAGATCTCGATCCCACCCAACAGACCGTCCTCGCCCCGAAGGACGAGATGGGCGCCGCGATGATCATGGTGTCACCGCTCAGTATCGAATGGCTGGCGCGGAACTTCGTCCCCATCCTCGCAGAGGCCGCGTTCGACGTGCGCCAGTAGCCCGGTTCCGGGGTGTGTCCGACACCGTCGGACACACCCTGGTCGCCGGTGGATCAGCGGTGCATGGTTTACTTGACACGTGCAAAGGACAACACGACCTGCTGTCCTTGTCGCGGTCCTGGCCACCGTCTACTCCGGGGTCGGGATGCGCACCCCTAGCTTCTGGGTTGACGAAGCGGCGACGATCAGCGCCATCGATCGCAGCCTCCCTGACCTGTTCCGGATGCTGGGCAACATCGATGCCGTCCATGGCTTCTACTACCTCCTCATGCGCGGGTGGGCCACACTCTTCGGCCTGTCCGAGTTCGCCCTGCGCCTACCGAGCCTGCTGGCCGTCGGTGTGTCCGCGGGGCTGGTGGTCGCCATCGGACGGCGGATCGGAAGCCTCAAGTACGGACTGACGGCGGCCGCACTGATGGTGTTGCTGCCGAGGACCCAGTACGTCGCCACTGACGCCCGCTCCTACGCCCTGGCGCTTGCCGCCGGCGTTGCTGCGACATACTTCCTCGTCCGGGCCCGCGAGGTGCCGGAGCGGCGGTTCTGGGTCGGCTACGCTGCGGCGGGCCTGCTGGCGACCCTGCTCTCCTTCTACACCGTGCTCGTCTTCGTGGCCCATGCCGTGACCGTCTGCCTCGACCGGAGATTGCGGGAGAACTGGCGCCCCTTCCTGGCAACCAGCCCGGCGTGGCTGATCCCCACGGCCCTCCTTGCCGCGATCGGCACGAGCCAGCAGTTCCAGATCGCCTGGATACGCCCGATCGACAGCGGCGTCATCTCCGAGGTCGTCCTGCTCCAATTCTTCAGTGACGCCTACCTCATGCTCGACGGCGGTATCGCCCCTGTGCCGACCCCGGGCGAGAACATCACCATGGTCGGGCTCGCTGTGCTCCTGTGGGGCATGGCGATCGCGGGAGCGGTGCGACTCCGGAAACACTTCGCCGCGAGGTTGGCGTTGCCTCTGCTCGTCGTCCCGTTGCTCTGCGTCATCGGCGGGTCCCTGATGCTCGGTTCCCCGTACTATCTTCCGCGCTACCTCTCCTTCGTCCTCCCGTCCGTTCCGCTCCTGGCAGCAGCGGCGGTGCTCACCGTGGATGGGTCCGCCACCCGTGGTGAACGGCGGGCAACGCCGTCGAGCCGGGATCATCGGGCCGCGGTGGGCGTGCTGGCTGCCGTCGCGGTCCTGGCCCTCCCGTCCTACCTGGGCCAGCGGACGGAGTACGGCAGGAGCCCGGGGGACGACTTCCGGTTCGTGGCGGACACCCTCAGGGATGAGGCCGAAGCCGGGGAAGCGGTGGTCCTGACAGTGGACGCCGGCCTCGGTCGAATCGCGTACCGGGATTCGTTCGCCGGCCTGGTCGATGTCACGGTCGGGACGAGCGCAGATGACTGGGGCAGGATCTACGATCAGAGGTTCGACCTCGATGCCGTGAAGGACGAGGTCCTTCCGCACGATGTCGTCTGGGTCGTGCACGCGAGGGGTGACGTCGCCTCGGAGCGGACGCTCGAGTCATTCGGCTATCGCGAGGATGAGCGCTTCGACGGGACAGGCAATACGGTGGTCAGGTTCATCCGCGAGGATGTGCAGTCTTCACCGACGTCGTGACCCGAAGGGCATCCCCGACGAGGGCGCCAGGGCTTCGCGTCACGACTCCGTGCAGGCATCGACACGGTAGAGGCGGGCGTCGCCTTCTTCCGCGACGAGGGAGATGCCGGGGGCACTCCCGTCCTCCAGGGCCCGGAGGCCGATGTACGGTTCGTCGCCCGGCACGATCTCCTGATCGCCGAAGTCAAGAGCCCAGACGGCGCCTTCGCTCGTGATGGCATCACAGACCGATACGCTGTAACCGGCCTCGTCCCAGTGATCGAGGAGGGTCTGCTCGGCGTCCGTACGGTCACCGAAGATATGGGGGGCGATGGTGCGCCGATCCGCGAGGGCATAGACGAGGGACGCGCCGGTCCGGGGGTTGCCCACGATCACGTCTCCGGCCGGGACGAGATCGGGGACACGCTGCAGGAGAGCGAGCTCATCGGTGGTCAGGAGGGGAGATTCCTCCTCGAGGGCGAAGACCTCCTCCATGCGGGTCTGGACGCCGGCGAGGGTTCCGCCCTGGGTCCCCAGCCCGAGGACGAGGACGGCCGCCACGGCGGTGACCGGACTGCTCAGGACCATGGGGACCGCGCGTCGCGCCCGCCCCACGGGCGAGGGGCCCGTGCTGCTGTCGATGCCCTCGCCGTCCGCGATCCGCTTCGTCCCGGTCCGCCTTAGGAGACCCGTCAGCCATTCGGCCCCGAGGACGCTCAGGGGAAGGGTGACGACGGGAAGCAGCGCCGCGAGGCGGAAACTGTCGTTGTACCAGACACCGGTCAGGAAGGTGCGGAACCATCCCAGGCTCCAACTTGACACGACCATGTACAGCACTCCGCCGATGACGAACATCATGAGGATCCACCACATGTCCCGGAACTGCCGGGCCGCGACGTAGATCCCGGCGACGGTCAGGATCAGGAGTACCCACGCGGTGGTCGCACCCATCGGCGCACTTCCGAGTACTTCACCGATCGCACGGGCATTGGTCTGGAAGGGTGTCCACGGGGCGAAGGCCAGTGATGGTCGGACCTTCAACCACGCGACGAGCGTGACGCCCGAATACACGACGAAGAGGATGGCCCACAGCGCGGGGCGCGACGGCACGCCCGTCCCGTCCCGGCGTCCCTGGAACTCCCTCACCGCCCTCCCCGCGACAACCGGTCCGGCGAACGCCATGAGGGCGAGGAGCGTACTGGGGTGGGCGAGAGCGAGGCCCGGAACGACCGCGGCCGCGAGCAGCACGGCCGAGATGGAGAGTGAGCGACGACGCCCGGGCGTCATACCGAGGGCTTCGACGACCAGCCCCAGGGCAGCCGGCAGGAGGGCGATCGCCGCGTGGTTCGGATAGAGGACCCCGAACGCGACCATCATGTAGGGGAAGCCGCTCATGCCCGCGCACAGGACGCCGGCAGCGAGCAGGGGGATGGGGCGGTATCCGATGACGCGGCTGATCAGGAACACGCAGGACAGGGGCCACACCAGGGCCCCGAGGATGATCGTGCCGACGTTGACGGCGACAGGCACGGAGGTGCCGGTCATCATGACCACGAGGGCCATGAGATCGTGCATGGCGGCGGGATAGAAGGCCTGGGAGGCCTCGGTCAGGTTCCCGAGGCTCAGCGACGAACCGTTCTGGGTCTCCGCGATGTGCTTGATCGCATTCAGGTGGTACACATTGTCGAACGTCTGCGAGAAGTTGTCCGGGGCTCCGAACGCCGCGATGTACCGGCCTCCGATGATCAGCGCCGGGAACGCGATGGCTACCGGCACCAGCATCCTCGTGATCCAGGTAGGGAGTCCGTCACGCACCATCGGCCGATTGTCCACGAGTTCCAGGTCACCGTGACGGCGGATCGATGCGAGGCCCGCGGAACCCTTCGTGAGGAGCAGCCGGCGCGCGAGCAGGACCACTGCGGCGAGGCACACCGAGAAGCCCAGATAGGACACCGGGTTGTACGGCACGCCGATGAAGGGCAGCACCACTGCAAGGCACGAGCCGATCGACATCGAGATCGGGGCCGACAGGGCGGCGAGGCTGAGCCCCCTGACGCCGGCTGCCGCGAGGACGAGAAGTCCCGGCCCGAAGAATACGAGCACCGTGCTCGCGAAGGCAGGGGCAGTGGCCCACCAGCTCATATGGTCATTCTCCTCGTCGTGGTTCTGAGGGCCGCGTTCGGAGGACACAGCGGTAGCCCTACGAGAAGATCGTTACCCTCCGTGGCCCTCCCGAGCCGGGGAATCCGGTGGCCTGCTCGAGGCGCACCAGACCATGATTCGCGGCTCCCACGGGCTTAGCACCGGGGTCGCGACGCCTATTGCTATGATTGCACATCATGGGTAACAGACCGCCTTCCGGCATCCTGATCGTCATGCCTGCCTGGAATGAAGCAGAGGCGATCGGCGACACCATCAGGGACATCAGACGAGTCGAACCCGGAATGGACATCCTCGTGGTCGACGACGGATCACGGGACGACACGGCGAGGATCGCGGCGGAGGCCGGCGCCGTCGTACTGAGGCTCCCGTTCAACCTCGGAGTCGGCGGTGCGATGCGCACCGGCTTCAAGTACGCACTCCGCAACGGTTACTCGGGCGTGATCCAGGTCGACTCGGACGGTCAGCACATGCCCGAGGAGATCGCGAAGGTCGTGAGGGGACTGGACACGGCCGACATCTCCATCGGAGCGAGGTTCGCCGGCAAGGGGGACTACCAGGCGAAAGGACCGCGCCGCTGGGCGATGTCCCTTCTCGCCATGGTCATCTCGCGTGTGGCGGGGACCAGGCTGACCGACGTCACCTCCGGGTTCAGGGCCGTCAACCAGCGCGGACTGCACCAGTACATCGATCATTTCCCGGCGGAGTACCTCGGTGACACGGTCGATTCGCTCGTCGTCGCGCTCAAGTCGGGCTGTACGGTGACCCAGGTGCCCGTGGAGATGAGGCCGCGTCAGGCCGGCACCCCGAGCCAGAGCCCGTGGAAAGCCGCGATCTACCTCGCGCGGTCCGGGCTGGTCCTGTGCTTCGCCCTCGCCCGGAGAAGGACTCCGCGTGATTACCAGGCTCCCTCGACCGGGGACATAGCAGGAGAAGGACCCGTACCAGCATGAGCGTGGCACTTTCACTGTTCTCCTCCATCCTCATCGTCGTGGCCGTCCTCGTGATGCTGCGGAACGGGAAACTGCGCGAGAAGTATGCGATCCTGTGGCTGGTCATCGGCAGCCTGTCGATCGTCCTGGCGCTCTTCCCCAGCATGTTGGAATTCGCGGCAGACGCGGTCGGAGTGATCGTCCCGGCCAACCTGCTCTTCGCACTGGCCATCCTCCTCCTCCTGGGAGTCTCCCTGCACGTATCCCGCGAGCTGACGATCCTCGAGGACGAGACCCGGATCCTCGCAGAAGAAGTCTCGATCCTCCGTTCGGCGGTGGAGCGGTTGAGCGGCTCGAATGCCACCAATGTCCCTCGCGACCGGACCGACAACCCGATGAACTTTGACCAACAGAGGAAAGACCAATGACTATTGACGTGATGTTCCCCTATTACGGGGATGTAGCGATGATGAAGGCGGCCGTACAGTCCGTCCTCGATCAGGAATACCGTGACTTCGTGCTGACCATCGTCGACGACGGGTACCCGGACGATTCGCTGCCCGCCTACTTCGACGAGCTGACTGGATCGGACGATCGCGTCCGGTACTTCAGGAACGAGGTCAACCTCGGCGCGAACGCGAACTACCGGAAGTGCCTGTCCCTCATCGAGCACGACTACGTCGTCATCATGGGTGCCGACGACCTGATGCTCCCGAACTACCTCTCCGTGGTGCACGAAGGCTTCTCGGGGCAGTCCGTGGACATCATCCAGCCCGGCGTGGACGTCATCGACGAGAACGGCACCGTCTACGAGCCGGTGGGTGATCGGGTCAAGAGCTACCTGCGCCGTCGGCTCGTGGGAGAGAGTGCGAGTGCGGTCGTGAAGGGCGAGCCGCTCGCCGCGAGCCTCCTCACGGGGGACTGGCTGTACTTCCCGTCCCTCGCCTGGCGGTCCGAAGCCATCAAGCGCCACAGCTTCCGGGAACAGTACGACGTCGTGCAGGACCTCGCTCTGGCGACCGACATCATCATGTCGGGCGGGAAGATGCTCGTCCTGGCGGAGACCTGCTTCCTCTACAGGCGCCATCGCGAATCCGATTCCTCGGTGCGGGCGCTCGACGGCCGCCGGTTCGCCGAGGAACGCGCCTTCTTCGACGAGTGCGTGAAGGATTTCCGGAAGCTCGGATGGGAGCGGGCAGCGACGGCTGCGAGCCGGCACGCGTCGTCCCGGCTCCACGCACTGACCCTTCTGCCTCAGGTGGCGCGACGCCGCATGTGGGGCGGGATGCGCAAGCTGACCGCTCACGCCCTCGCCAGATAGTGATGCGCAGTAGGTCCTCCACGCCACGGCCTGCGCAGGCCGACCGGAGCGTCTCCAGCACGTGGTACCTCGTCGGATCGCTGCTCCAGGGCCTGGGGCTCCTGCTCATCCAGCCCTTCGCCGTCAGGATCCTCGACGAACGGCAATGGGGATACGTCTCGACGTCGGTGGTGACGATCCAGGTCCTGGTGGTCCTCATCTCGGCGGGCCTGCCACTCGCCATCACGAACCTCTGGTTCGCGAAGGAGCGGGGACAGGACCGCTCCCGCGGGATGTACGGCTTCATGGCCATCGCCTCGGCGGCACTGGCCCTCGCAGCGGTGCTCTGCCTCGTCGGCCTCGGTGCCCTGACGGAGGAGGGCGTCGCTTCCACCACTGTCCTGGCAGTGGTCAGCGTCGGGGTCCTCGGAACGGTCCTGGGCTCGCAGGCGGTTCTCCGCGCACAGAACCGTCCGGGGCGTTTCGTGCTGCTGAGCATCGGGTCATCCGTCCTGGCCAATCTCCTCGGTCTGCTGGGCATCATCCTCATCGCGCCCACCGCCGAGGTCTATCTCGGCGCGTACAGCCTCGCTGTCCTGGCTACCGGAATCGCGGCGCTCGTCCTCGCGCGGCCGCGCCTGCCGTGGACGGTGCCCGGATCGAGCGGCGAATCGCTGAAGATCGCGGGCCCGCTGCTGCCGCACACGGGCGCGCTCATGCTGCTCACGCAGGGGTCCGTCCTGATCCTCGCCGCTGCCGCCACCGTGGAGGACGCAGGTCATTTCGGGACCGTCCTGATCTTCGCGCTGGGCCCGATCACGATCCTGAACGCCCTGAACAACGCCTGGTCCACCCGGATGATGTCCGCCGGACAGGACCAGTTGGTAGGAGAGACACGGCGCGTGTCCCGCGAAGCCGTGCTGTGGGCAGTGGGGATCGGGCTTCTCGCGTCCTCCGGAGCAGCCGTGGGATCGTTCGTCCTCTCGACCGAACCCGGGCTCGTCTGGCTGATCGCGATCACGCTCCCGCTGGTGTCGATCGGGTACGCGTTGTTCCTCGTGACCTCCAACCTGCTGTACATCGCCAACGGGACCCGGCGCCTCGCCTTCGTGACGCCCGGTGTCCTGGTGGTCGTCACCCTGCTCGCCTACTGGCCGGCCTCGGAGTCCGACCTCGTACTCGTGGCCGTGATCCAGGTGCTCGGGTTCATGTGCCTCGGCCTGCTGACCTACGCCATGGTCTTCCGTACGCCTTCCGGCAGGAGCCTACCCCTTGCGTTGTTCCTGGGCGGCTTCGGCCTGCAGGTGGGCGTCGTGATGATGCTCAGCCTCGTCCCGCTCAGCTTCACCGCCGGCCTGATCGAGGTTGCTGCGGTCGTCGCACTGCTGGTGGTGCTGTTCCTCCTTCGGTCGCGGCGACAGGCGCGGCAGGCGTCGTCGGCCTCCGCCGAGGACTAGGACGCGACGGCGGCGAACCGCTCGGCGAAGTCCGGGATGAGCGAGCGGACATAGCTCCGAGCGACGTGGTCCCGGTCGAAGTAGACGTGGAGGCCGCCGATGGCTGCATAGCAGGTGTCGTCCGGGCAGAACCGGTCGGAGAGGTCGATCACGCGGATGCCCGGTTCCTCCAGCGTGCGTGCCGCCTCGGCGGCCGGATCGGGAGGCAGTGCCTGCGACGTCGGGTTCGCGCAGTCGAGGGGTGATTCCTCGTTGCGGGCGAGGCACTCCGGTGTCGAGCGATCCAGTGTGAGCGGGGTGTCCCTGATGACATAGATCTCCGTGCCCCGTGCGGTCCAGGGAACCACGCGGTCCGAGAAAGCCGTCCGGTACTGATCGAGCTGCGGGCGGCCCGTGCCGTCGTCGATCTCTTCTCCGACCGAGAAGGAGGACAGGAAGACGACGTCGGGTGGCGCTGCGAGGACGCGGTCCGAGACCGACCGGCTCCACTCCAGGCACCTTTGCTGCACTTTCCCGTCGGTCGTCTCGGCTCCCATGAATGCGGAACGCTTCGCATCGACGTACGGACACCCGCCCAGAAGGCTGATGTTGAGCCTCCAGTGGTTCTCGCGTGCCAGGGGGAGGATCGCGGCCTTCCACTGCTCTGCGTGGGAGTCGCCGATCAGCCAGACGGTCTCGGCACCCTCCCGGCCGTCCGAGAAGTCGCACAGGGTCAGGAGCCTGTCGTCACCGACGACGATCGGGTCGGGGTGGGGGCCGCACTGCTCGTCGGTGAACCAGGGGGCTTCTTCGTCGCCGACACCCGTCACGGCAGGCGGCCCGAACGGTTGCTCGCAGGTGACCGCGGACAGGCTCTTGGCGCCGAAGCAGTCGCCTCCGGACAGCGCATCGAGCCGCCGTGCTTCTGTCGCCTGGGTGAAGGTGGCACCGACGATCAGCCCTGCGCAGATCAGGGTGAGCGTCATGGTCGCCGCCACCGTCACGACCATGATCCGTCGTGGCGAGGCGCCCGGCAGGAGGCGGGACCGTCCCGGATCCTCGACGTACTTCTTCGTCAGTCCGGCGAGGATCACGGACAGCACGACCGCCAGGAGGAGATCGGAGGCATCCAGCGGACGATCGATGATCCACGGCAGCAGGATGAGGACGGGCCAGTGCCAGAGGTAGAGGGAGTAGGAGATGTTCCCGAGCGTCTGGACGGCGGTGACACCCAGGAGGGTGTTGGGGGACCACAGCGGTGATCGGGGGCCGGAGGCGATGATGAGCGCCGTACCCACCACCGGAACCGCCGCGAGATAACCCGGGAAGTAGGTCGAGTCGTCGAACATCAGTGCGGAGGCGGCGATGAGGCCCAGCCCCGTCCACTGGGCCAGGCCCGCGACCTGAAGGCGCACGGGGTATCGCTCGTCGGAGAACCAGGTCGAGGCGGCTGCGGCGATGAGACCGCCGGCGGCGAACTCCCACACCCGGGTGGGCGTCACGAAATAGGCTTCGCTCCGGCTGGTGTAGGTGAGGTAGATCGAGAAGGCGAACGACGCCGCGCCGACCCCGGCGAGTGCGGCCAGCACGAAGGTCTGCGGTGAGCGTCGCCTGCTCGCCAGGAGATACACGCCGATCAGGAGGAGTGGCCACACCAGGTAGAACTGCTCCTCGACGGACAGCGACCAGTAGTGCTGGACCGTGGACGCCTGGTTATTCAGCGCCGAGTAGTCGACGGATTGTGCGGCGAGGGACCAGTTCTCCACGTACAGGGTACTGGCGATGGTCTCCCGTCCGATCGATATCAGCCGATCCGTGGGCAGGTAGACCGTCGCGACGAGGAGGGACAGGAGGGCGACGAGCAGTGCAGCGGGCAGGAGACGTCGTGCTCGCCGGGCGTAGAACTGTCCCAGCCTGATCCGGCCGGTGCGTTTCAGCTCGCCGAGCAGGTGCTGCGTTATGAGGTAGCCGGAGATGACGAAGAAGACATCGACCCCGACGTAACCGCCGGTGAGGAGATCCGGCCAGAAGTGGTTGACGACGACGAGGAGGACGGCCAGCGCCCGGAGCGCCTGGATGTCGCGGCGCTGCGGTTTGCCGACCTTCGCCCGTTTCGGCGGCCCGACCCGAGCAGCATGGTCGATCACTCAGTCTCCTCGTGGTGGGGGTCGTCATTCGGATTGGCCGGACGGACAAGCGCGAGCCCATAGTATCCCCCTCCACCCCCCTGTCAGCCCAGCGTGGGGGTGTGGTGGGTCAGGTTCGTTTGACGCCGGTGGTGGGGGTCCAGGTGAGGGTTCCGCGTTGGAAGGTCTGGGTGCAGCGGGTGCTGGTGGTGCAGGCCTGGTTGTTGGTGGGGTAGCCGAGGGTTCCGTTTTCGGCGCCGGACTGCCGGTAGGTGGTGCGGATGGGTCCGTTGGCGGTGATCCTGGCTCCGGTCTTGGAGCTCCAGAGGATTTCGCCGCGTTGGAAGGACTGGTAGCAGCCGCCGTCGCGTAGGCCGCAGGTCTCTTTGGCCAGGGGGTATCCGAGGGCGCTGTTCTCGGCGCCGGCACTGCGGTAGGCGGTGCGGATGGATCCGGTGGTGACGAGTTCGGCGCCGGTGCTCGGGCTCCAGAAGATCTCGCCGCCCTGGAAGGACTGGTAGCAGCCGCTGTCGCGCAGGCCGCAGATCTCGGCGGTGGTGGGGAAGCCCAGTCGTCCGTTCTCGGCGCCGATGGACCGGTAGAGGTTGCGGATGCCGCCCTGCCTGCTGATGTTGGCTCCGGAGGCGGTGGACCAGAAGATCTCGCCGCCCTGGAAGGACTGGTAGCACCCGCCGTCGCGGATGCCGCAGATCTGTGCGTTCACGGGGTAGCCCAGGAGGCTGTTCTCTGCTCCTGCTGCCCGGTAGGTGGTGCGGATGGCGCTGTTGTTGGTGATCTGGGCTCCGGTGGTGGCCGACCAGATGATCTCGCCGCCCTGGAAGGACTGGTAGCAGCCACCGTTCTTCAGTCCGCAGGTCTCGTCGCTGTCGGGGAAGCCGAGGACGCCGTTCTCGGCTTTGGAGCTGCGGTAGAGGTCGCGGATCGCTCCGGGCCTGCTGATGTGTGCTCCGGTCTTGCTCGAGTAGAGGATCTCCCCGTTCTGGTATGCCTGATAGCAGCCTTCGAGTTTGAGTCCGCAGATCTCGGAGGCGATGGGGTAGCCGAGGATGCCGTTCTCCGCTCGTGCCGCACGGTAGGCGGTGCGGATCGGGCTTGCCTTGGAGATCTGGGCTCCGGAGGCCGGGGACCACAGGATCTCGCCTCGCTGGAAGGACTGGTAGCAGCCGCCGTCGCGCAGTCCGCAGGCCTGTGCACCGGTGGGGAAGCCCAGTGCTCCGTTCTCGGCGCCTGCGGCACGGTAGGCGGTGCGGATCACGCCGGCTTTGCTGATGTGCGCTCCGGATGCGTTGGACCAGAGCACCTCGCCGTTCTGGAAGGACTGGTAGCAGCCGCCGTCGCGGATCCCGCAGACCTGCGAGGCTTTCGGGTATCCGAGGGCACCGTTCTGGGCTCCGGCTGCCATCCACGCATTGCGGATCGGGCCGTTGGCGGAGATCACGGCGCCGGTTCCCGAGGACCAGATGACCGCACCGGTGGTGAATCCCTGGTAGCACCCTCCGTCGACCAGGCCACAGACCACGCCGGAGGTCACAGCGCCGAGCTCCGGAGCAGCAGAGACCACCGCCGAGATAGCCGCCGCCGCACGCGCGTCCGGCGAGTCCGAGTCGTTCCTCACGAAGGACTCCAGGCTCGCGAGATCCCCGTTCCACTGGTTCCAGTCGCCGATCACCGGGCCGCTGTCGGTGTACTGCCAGACGTCCTGCCTGGTCCAGCCGGCGGGCATCGTGCCGGGGGTGGTCGTCCCGTAGCGCGCCACGTGCAGCGCGTGATCGCCGAACGCCGTGGAGTTGCCGGTGCATTGGTTCCACCAGCTGGCAGCCGTGTAGATCATCGGCTTACGGCCGGTCAGCACCTGCATCTGCCGTGAGAAGTCGGCGATCCACGCGACCATCTGGGACGGCGTCATGTTGTAGCAGGTGTTGCCCAGTGATGGATAGGGATTGAACTCGACGTCGAGCAGCGGCGGGAGCGTCTTGCCGTCCGCGCTCCATCCCCCACCGTTCCTGACGAAGAAATCCGCCTGTTCGGAGCCCGACGACATGTTGGGGAGGGCGAAGTGATAGGCACCCCGATACATTCCCGACGCGGCCGACCCCTCGTACTGATCAGAGAAGTAGGGATTGGCGTAGTCGTCGTTCTCGGTCGCCTTCACATAGGCGAAGCGGGCACCGTACGCCGACGCCGACGACCAGTCGACGAACCTCCCCTGATGGCTGCTCACATCCACACCGAGGACTCCACCGGGATTCCAGTAGCTCGTAGCGGCCGAACCTGCGTCCAGCGGGGATTCGGTGCCCGTCGTCCCATCAGGACGGCTGTCGCGCGACTCGGCGGCGCGAGGGACCTGGGGATCACCGGTCTCGGCGATCCGGGCGAGTCCCTGACCCATGGAAGCGTTCCGCTCCTCGGGCACCACCGGGGGGAGACCCTGCTGTTCCGACTCCTCCGCGGTCGGGGGGAGGACCTCCTTCGGAACGGCGGCGGCCTTCCCGTCCGTGGAGGCGCCGTCACCCGCGGGTGCCCCATCGCGGAGCGGGGTTTCAGCGACGGCTGGGGGAGTCCCTTCGGCGGTCGTAACAACCTGCGGTGCTGCATCGGTGGTCTCGATCGCCTGGGCAGGCGACATCGGCACAGGCGTCACCGGACCGATGAGGATCGATGCAAGCAGCAGAGCGACGCCGGAAAGGGTGGAGGTTCGTCTGGTTGTCACAGTGGGATCACCTATGTATTCGGGGGGCTGCACCCGGAGGCACACGTGCTGGTGGATCGATGAGCGTGGGGGTGTGGTGGGTCAGGTTCGTTTGACGCCGGTGGTGGGGGTCCAGGTGAGGGTTCCGCGTTGGAAGGTCTGGGTGCAGCGGGTGCTGGTGGTGCAGGCCTGGTTGTTGGTGGGGTAGCCGAGGGTTCCGTTTTCGGCGCCGGACTGCCGGTAGGTGGTGCGGATGGGTCCGTTGGCGGTGATCCTGGCTCCGGTCTTGGAGCTCCAGAGGATTTCGCCGCGTTGGAAGGACTGGTAGCAGCCGCCGTCGCGTAGGCCGCAGGTCTCTTTGGCCAGGGGGTATCCGAGGGCGCTGTTCTCGGCGCCGGCACTGCGGTAGGCGGTGCGGATGGATCCGGTGGTGACGAGTTCGGCGCCGGTGCTCGGGCTCCAGAAGATCTCGCCGCCCTGGAAGGACTGGTAGCAGCCGCTGTCGCGCAGGCCGCAGATCTCGGCGGTGGTGGGGAAGCCCAGTCGTCCGTTCTCGGCGCCGATGGACCGGTAGAGGTTGCGGATGCCGCCCTGCCTGCTGATGTTGGCTCCGGAGGCGGTGGACCAGAAGATCTCGCCGCCCTGGAAGGACTGGTAGCACCCGCCGTCGCGGATGCCGCAGATCTGTGCGTTCACGGGGTAGCCCAGGAGGCTGTTCTCTGCTCCTGCTGCCCGGTAGGTGGTGCGGATGGCGCTGTTGTTGGTGATCTGGGCTCCGGTGGTGGCCGACCAGATGATCTCGCCGCCCTGGAAGGACTGGTAGCAGCCACCGTTCTTCAGTCCGCAGGTCTCGTCGCTGTCGGGGAAGCCGAGGACGCCGTTCTCGGCTTTGGAGCTGCGGTAGAGGTCGCGGATCGCTCCGGGCCTGCTGATGTGTGCTCCGGTCTTGCTCGAGTAGAGGATCTCCCCGTTCTGGTATGCCTGATAGCAGCCTTCGAGTTTGAGTCCGCAGATCTCGGAGGCGATGGGGTAGCCGAGGATGCCGTTCTCCGCTCGTGCCGCACGGTAGGCGGTGCGGATCGGGCTTGCCTTGGAGATCTGGGCTCCGGAGGCCGGGGACCACAGGATCTCGCCTCGCTGGAAGGACTGGTAGCAGCCGCCGTCGCGCAGTCCGCAGGCCTGTGCACCGGTGGGGAAGCCCAGTGCTCCGTTCTCGGCGCCTGCGGCACGGTAGGCGGTGCGGATCACGCCGGCTTTGCTGATGTGCGCTCCGGATGCGTTGGACCAGAGCACCTCGCCGTTCTGGAAGGACTGGTAGCAGCCGCCGTCGCGGATCCCGCAGACCTGCGAGGCTTTCGGGTATCCGAGGGCACCGTTCTGGGCTCCGGCTGCCATCCACGCATTGCGGATCGGGCCGTTGGCGGAGATCACGGCGCCGGTTCCCGAGGACCAGATGACCGCACCGGTGGTGAATCCCTGGTAGCACCCTCCGTCGACCAGGCCACAGACCACGCCGGAGGTCACAGCGCCGAGCTCCGGAGCAGCAGAGACCACCGCCGAGATAGCCGCCGCCGCACGCGTCGCATTCGTCTCGGGGGGAGTGATGGTCACAACCGCACTCGCGGCTCCCGGCTGGTTCGCGGGTACGGCTATCGAGCTGATCTCCACCCGTGTGCCCGAGTGCGTGACGAAGGTCTGTCCAGCCTTCCAGGTCAGCGCGCGATACGAGTAGCCGGACAGCCTGCTGTTCGGGGTGAGGACCACGGAGGCGTTACCGCTCCATCCGAGGATGTCCTGCTTGGTGATCTTGACGCCCTGATTGCCTCCGACCGCGGTGGAGCTGTCGAATCCGACGGGCATGCGCAGTTCGAGGTAGTAGACCTCCTCGCTGACCGGATCGGTGAACTTCAACGCCCTGGCGGGCGCACCGCCGGCCCACGGCCTCAGGGTGAACCGCTGACTGTCCGTCGGCGTCCCGATATCGCGGATGTCCGAGGCGGCACCGAAGCCCCCGTACTCCCAGAGGAACGCGTTGACGACCGGGGAACCGACCTGGGCGTAGCCCATCAGGTCCGACATGTCGCTGTATTCCGAGGACCAGCACGCCGGGTCCGCCCAGGATCCGCCCGAGATCGGAGCATCGGCGCGGCCGCTGGTGCAGGCCAGCGAGTTCGCGTGGTGGAGCCCCAGGACGTGCCCGAACTCGTGCGTGACGACGTTGTTCGTGAGTGCCGACGGGTAGGGCATGATCACTCGCCCGCTCGTCGGGCCGTCCGTGAAGCCGCCGCCCAGGATGCCCCACGACCCGTTGTAGTTCAGGTCCGCGTGCGGAACGAAGATCACGAGGGCTTCATAGGGCCGGTACTGCCAGTTCAGTTCCTTCGTCACGGTCGCCATGATCGTGCCGTAGGAGTCCGTGATCTTCGCGGCCGACTTGTGGCGGTATTCGCTGACCTTCGTCATCGAGAGCCGCCCGGCGGAGGCGGAGTTCCAGTACGAATTGGCGCTCGTGATCGAGTTGCGTGCAGCCGTCATGTTGATGGCATCGGTGTCGGCAACCGTCTTCCCCGACAGTTGCACGGTGACCAGCGTGACCTTGAAGGTCCCGGACCGCGGCGCGAGGGCCGCGGTCCCGCCGCTGCCGTCGAGGGTCAGGGGTGACGCCGTCTTCATCGGCGTGACGGGCTCCGCGAAGTGTTCGCCGTAGCGGGCGTTCGATCCCGGATCGTCGAGCGGATTCCAGTTCAGGTCCGGCACGAAGGACGTGACTTCATCCTGCGCCGCGGGCTGCTTCACGGGAGCTGCTTCCTTGGCAGGGGCCGTGGCCGGGGCCGGCGGAGCGGGTGCGGTCGTCGCTGCCGGGGCAGGAGCGGGACTCCGCGTCGGGGCGGGCGCCGGTGCAGCCGACGGCGTGGTCGGGGCGGTCGGCGGACTGGTCGGCGTCGCTGTCGCCGTCGGTGCCGGAGTGGTAACGGTGCTGGTCGCCATTGCGGGAACCGCGCTGCCCAGGAGTCCGAAGGACAGCAGGGCTGCGCACAGGAGTCGGGCGGGGAAGGGCAAAGTCACGGGTTTCTCCAGCAGATTCCGGGCGTCAGCCAGCTGATTGAATTCCCGTGCAGACTACAGTTCTGTTACCAACGTGACTAACGTTTCGGAAGTGAAAGTGGAATCTTAGGCAAAACCTGCGCTTATGTCCGTATCCGTGTCGGCGTGTTGCTCTTGCGCGCCACGCATCGCTGTGATTGTCATCTCATGCCGGGGTTTATGCACATCCCTCTCCCGCTCTGTTCGGGCACGCTTCTGTTCAGTAGGGTGAAGGCGGCGGAAGCGATTCCGCGTCCGGACGGCGGATCGGCGTCGACGGGCGAATACATGGGGGACATCAATGGATGCTGTTCGCTTGGTCGAGGGCGAGGTGCGGGAACTCATCCGCAGGCGCGGACTCGATCCCGCCCGCCAGATCGGCGAGGTGCAACTCCTGGTGCACGACGCGGTCGCCGACTACGAGGAGCGGTCGGTGCTCGGGGTCCTCCCACCTCTCGGGCGGCTGGATTCCGCGCGGAAGCAGATCTACGACGCCGTCGCCGGATTCGGCGCCCTCCAGCCCCTCCTCGATGATCCGACCATCGAGGAGATCTGGATCAATGCGCCGTCGGAGATCTACATCGCGCGGGACGGTGAATCGCAGCTCACGGCATTGTCGCTGACCGACCAGCAGGTCCGGGACCTCGTCGAGAAGATGCTGAAGTCCTCCGGGCGGCGCCTCGACCTGTCCTCGCCGTTCGTCGACGCCTCCCTGCCCGATGGTTCGAGGCTGCACGTCGTGATCCCCGATGTGACCCGCAACCACTGGTCCGTGAACATCCGGAAGTTCATCGCGCGTGCCTCGAGGCTCGAGCACCTCGTGGAGCTGGGCACGCTGTCTCCCCACGCCGCACGGTTCCTCGGGGCGGCTGTCGTCAGCGGCCTGAACATCCTGGTCTCCGGGGCGACCCAGGCCGGGAAGACGACGATGCTCAACTGCCTGGGAGCATCCATCGGCCCGAGGGAGAGGGTCATCACCGTCGAGGAGATCTTCGAACTCCAGCTGCCACTGCGCGACGTCGTCGGTCTGCAGTGCCGCCAGCCCAACCTCGAAGGGCAGGGGGAGATCCCCCTGCGCCGCCTCGTGAAGGAAGCTCTCCGGATGCGCCCCGACCGGCTGATCGTCGGCGAGGTGCGCGAGGCCGAGAGCCTGGACATGCTCATCGCCCTCAACAGTGGGCTTCCCGGGATGTGTAGCGTCCATGCCAACAGCGCGCACGACGCCATCACCAAGATCTGCACCCTGCCGCTCCTGGCCGGCGAGAACATCTCCAGCAGTTTCGTGGTGCCGACCGTCGCCTCCTGCATCGACCTGGTGGTGCACTGCGCACGGTTACCCGGCGGACAGCGGCGGGTCACCGAGATCATGGCACTGGGGCGGCGCGTGGAGAACGGCGTCATCGAGTCCTCCCCGGTCTTCACCCGCATCGACGGAAGCCTGGAGCTGACGGCCACCGGCATGCCCACCGAGGAGAAGTTCGCGGCCGCAGGCGTCGACGTCGCGTCCCTTCTGGGGGCGCGGGCGTGAACACGGCCGTGGGCGTCGGTCTCGGCGTCGGCCTGTTCCTGATCTGGTGGTCGTGCTGGGAGCGGCCCGCGAGGGGACGTCGGGCGCCCACGCGGCGGCAGCCCCTCGGAGACCTCCTCCTGCGCGCCGGGGTCGAGCGGGTCTCGGCCCGCGGGCTGCTCGCCTCCTGCGGTGCGACGGGGCTGACGGTACTGCTCGTCGGGTTCGTGCTGACCGGCTCGGCGCCGATCGCTCTGTGCTTCGCGCTCTTCGGCGGGTTCCTGCCGTTCTCCATCGTCAAATGGCGCGCCGCGAAACGCACCGCTTCGCTGCGTGAGCTGTGGCCCGATGTCGTGGACCATCTCCGATCGGCCATCCGCGCCGGCCTTTCGCTCCCCGAGGCTCTCATCCAGCTGGGCGAGAAGGGGCCGCTCGAACTGAGGGCGGCCTTCCGGGCCTTCGGCTCCGACTACCGCGCGGGCGGACGGTTCGACGACGCACTCAACCGGCTCAAGGAGCGGCTGGCGGACCCGGTCGCGGACCGCATCGTCGAGGCGCTCCGCATGACGCGGGAGGTGGGCGGCTCGGATCTCGGCCGCCTGCTCGGCACGCTGTCCGAGTTCCTGCGTGACGCTGCCCGCACCCGCAGCGAACTGGAGGCGCGCCAGTCCTGGACGATCAACGCGGCACGCCTGGCCGTCGCGGCTCCCTGGTTCGTCCTCATGCTCCTGTCCACCCGGCCGGAGGCCGTGCGCGCCTACAACACGGCAGGCGGTGCGGTGGTGCTGCTGGGAGGGCTCGCGGTATCCGTCGTCTGCTATCGCGTCATGCTCCGGATCGGGGCACTGCCCGAGGATCAGCGGGTACTCCGGTGACGCCGACGGTCGCACTGGCGATGCTCTGCGGCCTCCTGCTCGGTGCCGGTCTCTGGCTGGTCGTCGTCCGCCTCCCGGCGATGCGTGCGACAACCCTGACGCAGCGCATCGCGCCCCAACTACGCGCGGTGGACGTACGGTCCAGGCTGCTCGCCGATCCGCCGGGTAACGTCACCCCCTTCGGACCGCTCGAACGCATCACCCGCCCCCTGCTGGCCGACGCCGTCGCGTGGTCGCACCGTTTCAACCCGGCGGCCGCGACCCTCGTGCGCAGGCTCGCACAGGCCGGACGTGAGCAGACGGCAGCCGACTTCCGGGCCCAGCAACTGCTCTGGGCTGCGGGCGGGCTCGCCGCCTCGACACTGGTCATGGTGCTCCTGGCGGCTTCGGGGTCGGTCAACGTGCCGCTCGCCGTCGTCATCGTGCTCGGCTGCTCCGTCATGGGCTTCGTCGGCCGCGACTACGTCCTCTCGGCGGACATCAAGAGGCGTGAGGCCCGCATGCTGGCCGAGTTCCCGAGCCTCGCGGAGCTCATGGCCCTGGCCGTCTCCGCGGGGGAGAGCACGACGGGCGCGCTCGAGCGCATCTGCAGGACAGCGACCGGGGAGCTGGCCGACGAGTTCGCCCTCGTGCTCGCCGCGACCCGCGCGGGCAAGCCGCTCGTGGAGGCGCTGCAGGAATTCTCGCACCGGACGCGCCTCGCCCCGCTCGCTCGCTTCGTCGACGGCATCACGGTGGCGGTCCAGCGCGGGACGCCGCTCGCCGACGTCCTCCGTGCCCAGGCGCAGGACGTCCGCGACCTCGCGAAGCGCGAGCTGATGGAATCCGCAGGCAAGAAGGAGATCGCGATGATGGTCCCGCTGGTATTCGGAGTCCTCCCGCTGACCGTCCTCTTCGCCGTCTACCCGGGCATCGCCCTGATCAACCTCGGCTTCTGACACTGCAACCACACCAACAAAAGGGGAAACGCCATGAAGATCCTGCCCAGCGCCGCACGCCTCGTCCAACTGCTCCTCAGCGCCAGGGCAATCCTGCTGGGCAGGTCCGGGGACCGGGAACGGGGCGACGTACCGGGCTGGGTGATGATCACGCTGATGTCGGCGGTCCTCGTCGCCGCCCTGCTGGCGATCGCCGGGCCGGCCCTCGAAGGCCTGTTCAACCAGGCGATCGATCAGGTCTCGCCCTAGGCCATGGTCTTGGCCGTGCTGGATCCCCGTGCCGGTCGCGGACGCCGCGAGGATGGCGAGCGTGGTGCCGCAGTCGTCGACTTCGCCCTGATCGGAGGCCTGCTGACGGTCGTCTTCATCGCGATCATCCAGCTGACGCTCGTCCTGCACGTGCGGAACACGCTCATCGACGCCGCTGCCTCGGGGGCACGCTACGGCACGCTCGCGGATCGCTCCCCGCAGGACGCCGTCGGACGCGCGGAGGACCTGATCCGCGGCTCGCTCGCCGATTCCTACGGATCCGACATCTCGGTCGGTGAGAGCACGGTCGGCGGCGTGAGGACCCTGGAGGTGGTCGTTCGCGCCCCGCTGCCCGTCATCGGACTGATCGGACCGGCGGGGATCATGGAGGTGCGCGGCCATGCGGCGCTCCCGTCCTGAACCGGGCCCCGGAGGGTCCGGACGCCGCGCCGGACACCGCGCCGGTCCAGGAGGCCGCGCCGGACGCCGCGCCGGACGCCGCGCCGGTCCAGGAGGCGGCGCGGGCCCGGCGGCAGGCTGTCCTGTCCCGGGGCGTCCGCGTCCGGGCGCGGAGGACGGCAGCGCCGTCGTGGAGTTCGTGTTCCTGGGGGTGCTGCTCCTCGTGCCGGTCGTCTACCTCGTCCTGACCGTCGGGCAGCTCCAGGGTGGATCCTTCGCTGTCGTCGGGGCCGCCGACCAGGCGGCGAAGGTCTATGCGGATGCGGCCACCCCGCAGGAAGCCGATGCCAGGGCTCGGGCGGCCGTCCGCATCGCCCTGGCCGATTTCGGCTTCACACCGGAGCAGGCCGTGGTGGACATCGCCTGCAGCGAGGCATGCCTCGCGCCGGGGTCGACCGTGACCGTGGTCGTCCGCCTCGAGGTCCCGCTCCCGCTGATCCCCGCCATCGCGGGCACCCATCCCTCGGCCGCCACCGTGGACGCCACGTCGACCCAGATCGTCGAGCGCTTCGGATGACACGCCCCGCCGAGAGAGCAGGCACCGCGGGTGCGGCAGCCGACCGCTCGGACGAGGGGCAGGTCGGTGTCCTGGTCATCGGATACCTCCTCGTCTGCCTCCTCGTCGTCACCGTCGTCCTCGCCGTGTCAGCCGTCTACATCGGGCACAAGAAGCTGCTGTCGGTGGCCGACGGCGCCGCGCTGGCAGCCGCGGACAACTACAGCATCGACGTCGGCGTGGGCGGAGGTGATCCGACGCCGCCGCTTCCGGCCCTGCAGGATTCCGGTGTGGAGGAGTCGGCGGCGGGCTACCTCGCCGCCACCGGTGCCGGAGCCCGGTTCGAGCAGCTGTCCATCGACCCGTCCACCGGCGCGGAGGACGGCCGGACCGCGCGGGTCGTCCTCACCGCCGTCGTCCGCCCGCCGATCGTGAACTTCCTCGTGCCCGCCGGCATCCCGATCCTCGCGCAGGCAGACGCGCGGGCCGAGCTGGTCCGGTAGCCGGGGCGAGGGACACGAAGCGGACCCGAGGTGCGCCCCGGGGTCGATCCTCGACGCTCCGCCGCCCGCCTGCGCCCATGACGTAGGCTGGAAGGACCATGGCAACCACTGATTTTCCGGCAGAGATCCGCGCCCTCCGCGCCAAGTACCAGTCCATCGAGCAGGTCTCCGACGTCGAGGGAATCCGCAAGGACATCGATGAGCTGAGCGAGGAAGCGGGGGCCCCGGATCTCTGGGACGATCCCGCCGCGGGCCAGAAGGTGACCTCGAAGCTGTCGCACCGGCAGTCGGCGCTCGAGCGCCTCGAGACCCTCGAGAGCCGGATCGACGACCTCGAGGTCCTCGTCGGGCTCGCGCAGGACGAGAACGACGAGGATTCCCTCGCCGAGGCCGAGCGGGAGCTCGTCTCCCTCGGCAGGTCCCTCGACGACCTGGAGATCGTCACGCTGCTGGCCGGTGAGTGGGACGAGCGCGAGGCCGTGGTCACCATCCGCTCCGGCGCAGGCGGCGTGGACGCCGCCGATTTCGCCGAGATGCTCCTGCGCATGTACCTGCGCTGGGCCGAACGCCACGGGTATCCGACGCAGGTCCTCGACACCTCCTACGCCGAGGAGGCGGGCCTCAAGTCCGCGACGTTCGAGGTCAAGGCGCCCTACGCCTTCGGCACGCTGTCGGTGGAGGCCGGGACCCACCGCCTCGTCCGCATCAGCCCCTTCGACAACCAGGGCCGCCGCCAGACCTCCTTCGCCGCCGTCGAGGTCATCCCGCTGATCGAGGGGACGGACGTCATCGAGGTCCCGGACAACGAGATCCGCGTCGACGTCTTCCGGTCCTCCGGTCCCGGCGGCCAGTCGGTCAACACGACGGACTCGGCGGTCCGCCTGACCCACCTGCCCACAGGGGTCGTCGTCTCCATGCAGAACGAGAAGTCGCAGATCCAGAACCGCGCGGCCGCCATGCGGGTGCTCCAGTCGCGGCTCCTGCTGCTCAAGAAGGAGCAGGAGGACGCCGAGAAGAAGGCTTTCGCGGGCGACGTCAAGGCCTCGTGGGGTGACCAGATGCGCTCCTACGTGCTGAACCCGTACCAGATGGTCAAGGACCTGCGCACGAATCACGAGGTCGGCAACACGTCGTCGGTGTTCGACGGCGAGATCGACGATTTCATCGACGCAGGCATCCGCTGGCGCACGAACAACCGCAACGACACCACGTAGGGCTACGCGTCTTCCGGCACAAACCACTTGTTTCCTGCTCGGGCTCTTGCCCGCGACACACCGCAGAGGTATAGGGCGTATCCCGACTAGTCGTTATAGTCGAGGAGCCGGCGCTCCCTTCCCCGAGCCAATGCCCGTGCCCCGGCGATCCACGGGCGCAGAGTGATCATGATCAGATTCGACGACGTCACGAAGACCTACGACACCACGTCGCAGCCCGCCCTCGATGCCGTCTCCCTCGACATCGACCGCGGTGAGTTCGTCTTCCTCGTGGGCGCTTCGGGTTCCGGCAAGTCGACGTTCATCCGTCTGGTGCTCAAGGAGGACCGGGCCTCCCGGGGTGCGGTCTACGTGGCCGGCCAGAACGTGGCCAACATCCCCAGCTGGCGCGTGCCGCGCCTGCGTCGGGGCATCGGGGTCGTCTTCCAGGACTTCCGCCTCCTGCCCAACAAGACGGTCTTCGCGAACGTCGCCTTCGCGATGCAGGTCATCGGCAGGAGCCGGGCCGTCATCCGCGACACCGTGCCCGACGTCCTCGCCACCGTGGGCCTCGAGGGCAAGAACAACCGGATGCCGCACGAACTCTCCGGCGGCGAGCAGCAGCGCGTCGCGATCGCGCGCGCCATCGTCAACCGCCCCGGGATCCTGCTGGCCGACGAGCCCACCGGAAACCTCGACCCGACCACCTCCATGGGCATCATGAAGATCCTCGACACGATCAACCAGAACGGCACCACGGTGGTCATGGCCACGCACGACGACGACATCGTGAACACGATGCGCAAGCGCGTCGTCGAACTCCGCGGCGGGTCGGTGGTGCGCGACGACGCCCAGGGCATCTACGTGGGCCGGCCCGAAGCGATGGCCGGATGAGGGTCGCCTTCATCCTGTCCGAGATCGGCTCGGGCATCCGCCGGAACCTGTCCATGGTCACCTCCGTGATCCTCGTGACGTTCATCTCGCTGACCTTCGTCGGCGCGGCCGGGCTCTTCCAGCTGCAGATCAACCAGATGAAGGGCTACTGGTACGACCGCGTCCAGGTCACCATCTACCTCTGCGTGGACAACTCCTCGGAGACGAGCTGCGCCACCGGGCCGGTCACCGAGGACCAGCGGGTGGCCATCGAGGCCAGGCTGGAATCCGAGCAGTTCGCCCCGTACGTCGACACCGTCACCCACGAGACGCAGGAGGAGGCGCTCGTCCACTTCCGCGACCAGTTCGCGAACTCGCCGATCGTCGACTCCGTCACCGCGGAGCAGCTCCCCGAATCCTTCCGCGTCAGCCTCGTCGACGCCGAGAAGTACGAGGTCATCAACGAGGCCTTCTCGTCGGAGCCGGGCGTCGATGCGGTCAGCGACCAGCGGGACTTCCTGGAGGCGATCTTCCGCTACATGAACTGGGCGTCCGTCGTCGCGCTCGTGATCGCCGGCATCATGACCTTCTGCGCGATCCTGCTGATCGCCACGACCATCCGGCTCTCGGCCTTCAGCCGCCGGCGGGAGACGGGCATCATGCGCCTCGTCGGGGCATCCAAGGCGGTCATCCAGCTGCCGTTCATCCTCGAGGGGGTGATCGCCGCCGTGATCGGGGCGGTCCTCGCGTCGGCGACGCTGTGGGGGGCCTCCCGCTTCCTGATCGACGGCTGGCTCGCGAACACCTTCCCGCAGACGGCGTTCATCTCCTCCCAGCAGGTCCTGCTCCTGGTTCCGGCGCTCATCCTGCTCGGCGCCCTCCTCGCAGGGCTCTCATCCCTGCTCACCCTCCGACGATACGTAAAGGTCTGACAGCAATGACGCCCAGCGCCAGGGGACATGTGCGCCCGCCAGGATCATCGTGGCGGGCCCGACAGGACACGCGGACCTATCTCGTCCGCGGCACCGCAGGGACGTCGATCGCGCTCGTCGTGGCTCTCGCCCTCGGCTTCGGCACGCCGGTGGTCGCCGACGAGCTCGACGACCGCAGGAGCGCCCTCGAGAACGAGGTCGCCGAGGTCCAGCAGTCCATGGAGTACCTCGACGCCGACATCGCCGAGACCATCGGCGCGCTCAGGACCTATCAGGGCCGGCTTCCCGCAGCGCAGCAGTCCCTCGCGGACGCCCAGGGCAGGGTCGAGACGGCGGCGACCGACGTCGGAGCCCTCGCGGTGCGCGTCGACCTGGCGCAGGAGACGAAGACGAAGATCACCGAGGAGCTCCGCGCCGACCGGCAGGAGATGGATGAGACCCGCGAGGTGATCGGCCAGATCGCCACCGAGGCCTACAAGAACGGCGGCGTCCCCACCAACGTGTCGCTGCTCCTGGGTGCCGACGGCGTCGAGGACTTCACCCGGTCCATGGACATGGTGGACCAGGCCCTGCGCGGCCAGAACGCGGCGATGGCACGGCTGTCGGAGCAGAACGCGACGAATGCGAACAGCCAGGCGCGCCTCGTCGCCGTCGAGGCCGAGATCGCCAAGCTCAAGGAGAAGGCGGACGCCGCCCTCGCCGCGGAACAGTCGGCGCGCGACGCCGCGGCAGGCGAGAAGGCGAAGGTGGACCGGCTCGTGGCCGACACCTCGGCCCTGTCGGCGAAGCTCCAGGAACAGAAGCCCGTCATCGAGGCGAAGCTGGCCGGCGTCGAGAAGGCCCAGCAGCAGGTCAACGCGGACATCGCCGAGCGCCAGCGCCGCCAGCTCGAAGAGGCGCGCAAGGCCGAGGAGGCCCGCCAGAAGGCGGAGCAGGAACGCCTCCGCGCCGAGGCGGAGGCCGCCGCCGCTGCCGAGGAGGAACGCCGGACGGCCGAGGCCGAAGCCGCCGCCGCTGCCGAGACGGCACGTCGCGCGGCCGAGGCAGCCGCAGCGAACAAGCCCGCGCCAGCTCCGGTCCAGCCCCAGGCGGTCGCCCCCGTGGCGCCCGTCATCCCGGACCCTCCCGCCGTCGCGCCGTCGACCCCCACCGCGTTCGGCCTGCGGTCGCCGGTCGGTGGGCCCATCTCCTCCGGCTTCGGGTGGCGCCCGACCCCGGTGGGGACCATCGACTTCAACGGCACCGGCGGCTACGTGCACACGGGCATCGACTACGGGGTGGGCTGCGGCACGCCCCTGTACGCGCCGGCCGCCGGCGAGGTCTGGTACGCCGACTCTGACGTCCTGCCCGGCGCCGGCAACCGGATCGTCCTCGACCACGGCGTGGTCGGCGGCAACGTGCTCGCCACGAACTACTACCACCTCACCAACTACGTGGTCTCCGTAGGGCAGCGCGTCAGCGCGGGCCAGCTGATCGGCTACACGGGCACCACGGGGAACTCACAGGGCTGCCACCTCCACTTCGAGACGATGCTGAACGGTACGCTCGTGGACCCGCTGGGCCTGCTCGGGTCGTAGGATGGAAGGCACTGCCCACCCGCGGGCCGCCGTCCGCAGCAGTGTCGCAAGAAGGAGTTCCGCCGTGCCGAAGGAAAGTGGCCGGAAAGTGGTGGCCACCAATCGGAAGGCCTTCCACGACTATGCCGTGCTCGACACCTACGAGGCCGGGATCGCCCTGATGGGCACCGAGGTGAAGTCGCTGCGTGCCGGGCGCGCCTCCCTCGTGGACGGCTACGCGGTCTTCTACAACGACGAGCTCTGGCTCGAAGGCATCCACATCTCCGAGTACACGCAGGGCAGCTGGACCAACCATGCCGCGCGTCGCCGGAGGAAGCTGCTGCTGCACCGCGAGGAGCTCACCAAGATCTCGCAGAAGATCCGGGAGTCCGGCTTCACGCTCGTCCCGCTGCAGCTCTACTTCCTCAACGGCAAAGCCAAGGTGGAGATCGCCGTCGCCCGCGGTAAGCGCGACTACGACAAGCGACAGACCCTGCGCGAGAAGCAGGACAACAGGGAAGCGCTGCGCGCGATGCGTGAGAAGAACCTCGGGGCATGAGCGACGTCTTCTGGGAGACCCAGGAGGATGACGGACCCGAGCCGTCGGAACTCAGGTACAAGCGGCCCTGGTGGGTGACGCTCGGCGCCCTGGTGGACCTGATCCTTCTGCTGGTCGTGGTGCCGGTGGGGATCCTCTCCCTGATCCCGTTCGTCTTCCTCGTCTATGTCTTCTTCGCGCAGGTGCTCGTCTGGATCTCGCCCGTCCTGCTGATGCTCAACGGGGCCATCTTCTGGTGGGGCTTCCGCCGCAAGCAGGCTGCGACCACCGCACTGGCTGCCCTCGGCATTGCCTTCGTCACCCTCGCCTTCGTGGTCGTGCGCCTCTGGCAGTCGCCCGTCGTCATCCTGGGCATCACGCTGGGGCAGTAGGCCGGCCCCGTTCGGAGCCCCCGTTCACCGGCGGCGAAGCCCTGCCGGCCGACCACGCGGGTGCGGTAGAGTAGAGGAACTGGACGGCCGGTGGGTCGCGCAGAGCAGGAATCAGTCGATGACTGGGCACATTTGATAACTGAACATGGGGATGACAGGTTTCGACGATGTTAGTCGCGACAGGGGAAGCGGGCCGAGGATACAGGGTTATCTCGTAAACGCTCCTTGTAAAACAATAAGTGCCGAACAAAAGCGCACTGACTTCGCTCTCGCTGCCTAAGCAGCCTAGCTAGTCCGTCAGCCCGGGTTTGCTCTCGCCCCGGATACTGGCGTCATTTAGAGGGCCACTGCTCCCGGTCCTCGTTGTAGGGACCGGGGGGACTCTAATACAACTGGGCTTGGCAGCCACTCGTTCGCACGATGGCTGGAGCCGAGAAAAACCGACGCGAACTGCGCCCGGAGAAGCCCTGACTACACTGCATCGGACGCGGGTTCAATTCCCGCCATCTCCACCGCTCCATCACGAAGCGCCCCGCCGGTCTCCGGCGGGGCGCTTCGTCGTCCCCTCGAGCGGGCCGGCGCCGTGATGGCAACAGCGCAGGGCGCGGAACGGGACCCGGGAGCGCGAACTACACTGGGCCCATGAGCTGGACTGACAGGACGCCGTCGTGGCTCCCTCCACTACCGCCGCCCCGTCGGGGCCGTGGCCTGATCGTGCTCGGCTGGATCCTCGTGGGGAGTACGTTCGTGTACATCTTCATCATGAGCTACCTCGGCGGAACCCATACGCTCTACACCCTGATCCCGCTCCTGCTCGGTCTCCTCTGCCTGATCACCGGCCTGCTGCGGCGGGACACCCGCGCCCGGTAGGCGTGTTGCCCGGGGGCTTATCTACACGATAAAAATAAGCCATGACCTCCGAACCCCTCCACCTCGCGCGCGGTGGCACCAGCGTGGTGCTCAACCCTCATCCTCACGGCATGCCGACCATCGCCTACTGGGGTCCGGGCCTCGGTGACGTGAGCCTCGATGAGCTGCGCGGCATCACCGCAGCACATCAGCCCCAGCGCGTGTCCGGCGGGATCGACGTCCCGGCCCTCCTCACCCTCCTACCCCTCGAATCCGCGGGCTGGCAGGGGACCCCGGGACTGACGGGCGACCGCGCGGGTGCCCAGCTCTACCCGCGCTTCACCGTGACCTCGATGGACCGGCTGCCGGCCGGTGACGGTGCTCTCGTCGAGGCGCGCGACGACGACGCCGGACTCACCGTGCGCGCCCGCCTCGGCCTCGCGGCGTCCGGCCTGTTCACGCAGAGCCTCGAACTGACCAACACGGGCGACGACGACTACGAGGTGCGCGCGCTCAACCTCTTCTTCCCGCTGCACCACACGGCGGCCGAGATCCTGGACACGACCGGACGACACCTCCGCGAACGGTCGCCGCAGCGTCACGACCTCACCACCGGCACCTACGTGCGCACGAGCAGGCGCGGCAGGCCGGGAGCGGACGCTACGGTCCTCCTCGCCGCGGGCACCCGCGGCTTCGGGTTCGAACACGGCCTCGTCCAGGGCATCCACCTCGCGTGGAGCGGCAACCAGCACGTGCTCGCCGAGAAGACCCCCGCCGGCTCCGTGTTCCTCTCGGCGGGCGAGGTGCTGTCGCCCCGCGAGGTCGTCCTCGCACCGGGGGAGAGCTACTCCACCCCGCAGGCCGTGGGGTCCTGGGGTCGCGGACTGAACGAGCTGTCCGGCCGGTTCCACAAGGACCTCCGGGCCCGTGCCTCCCACCCTCGGCGTCCCCGCCCGGTCACGCTCAACACCTGGGAGGCCGTCTACTTCGCCCTGGACCTCCCGCGCTTGCTGGCCCTCGCGGACCGCGCAGCGTCCCTCGGTGTGGAACGCTTCGTGCTCGACGACGGCTGGTTCCGCGGGCGGCGCGACGACACCTCCAGCCTGGGCGACTGGTACGTGGACGAGACGGTGTGGCCCGACGGGCTGGCACCGGTCATCGACCACGTGCGGAGCCTCGGCATGGAGTTCGGGCTCTGGTTCGAGCCCGAGATGGTCAACCCCGATTCCGACCTGGCGCGCGCCCACCCGGACTGGATCCTGCAGGCGGAAGGCCGCCTGCCGCTCCCGGGCCGGCAGCAGCAGGTGCTGAACCTGGGGAATCCGGATGCCTACGCGTACATCCTCGAACGCCTCGACGACATCCTGACGGCCAACGACATCGCGTACGTCAAATGGGACCACAACAGGGACCTGCTCGAGGCCGCGGATGCGCGGACGGGCCAGGCCGCCGTCCACCGGCACGTCGAGGCGCTCTACCGGCTGCTCGACGAGGTGCGCCGCAGGCGCCCGGGCCTCGAGATCGAGAGCTGCGCCTCGGGCGGGGCGCGCGTCGACCTCGGGATCCTCGCACGGACGGACCGCATCTGGACCAGCGACTGCATCGACCCGATCGAACGGCTGGTGAACCAGAAGTACACGGGCCTCGTGGTCCCCCCTGAACTGCTGGGCATGCACATCGGCGGACCGGTCTCGCACTCGACCGGCCGTGCCCATACCCTGCCGTTCCGGGCCGCCACCGCGATCTTCGGCCATTTCGGCATCGAGTGGGACATCTCGGACCTGACGGAGGCGGAGTACGAGGTCCTCGGCCGGTACGTCAACCTCCACCGGGCCTGGCGCGACGACCTGCACCGCGGGAGCGTGGTGCATGCCGAGTGTCCGGACCCTGCGATGGACGTGCGGGGCATCGTGTCCGAGGACCGGCGCCGCGCCCTGTTCGGCTATTCGCTCACGGCGTCGAGCGCGAGCTACCCGCCGGGTCCCCTGACCTTCCCGGGCCTGGACCCCGATGCGCTGTACGAGGTCCGTCCCGCGGTCCCCGAGGAGGGGCACCCGGGCAACGGCCAGTCACCGCTGGCCTGGCTGCAGCGGGCGCTCGAGGGTGAGCCGGTGCGCCTGTCCGGCCGCGCCCTGGCCCAGGCCGGCCTCCAGGCGCCCGTGCTGCTGCCCGAGCAGAGCCTGCTGATCGAGTTCCGCGGGGTCGGCGCCTGAGGATACCCGCGCACGACGACGGCGGCGCGTGCCGGCGTCGTCCCGCGGGAGGTCCTGCCCCGCCCGGACGAGCGGGGCGCCCTCCACTCACGGTTCGAAGGTGAGTGTCTCCCTGTAGAGGGACAGCAGCGCCTGGGGACCGCCGTCGTGCATGGCGCGGCGCTGGCGCTGGGCGCCGGTGCCGCGCTCGGCGACGGTCTCGAGGCCCGCCTTCACCCAGTCCGTGTCGCCCTCGGCCTCGAGGGCGGGGCCGATGTGGTCGAGGAAGGCTTCGAGGTGGCGGTCGGCGGGCACCGGCTCGGCGCCGGCGAGGTCCACGAGGTGGCGCCCCATCCCGTCGCGGGCGGCCTGCCAGAGGGCAGCGTCCAGCAACTCCGGGTCCGGCACGAGGGGAGGGGTGTCGGCTTCGGCCGCCTGGAGTTCCGTGACGACGAGCGCGCGCGTCAGGGCGCCGAGCAGCACCGAGTCCTGGGCCTCGAGCTGGACGTCGCACACCCTGAGCTCCAGCGTGGGGTAGTGGTCGGAGAGCCGCGCGACCCAGGTGAGGACACCGCGGTCCAGGATCGCGCCCGTGGCGGCGAGCCGGGTGATCCTGCGTTCGTAGTCGGCGGCGTCCGCGAAGTACGGGGCGACCCCCTGGACGGCCCAGCGGCGGTAGTGGATCACCCGCCAGCTGTCGAACCCGCTGTCACGGCCCAGCCAGTACGGCGAGTTCACGCCGAGGGCCGTCAGCAGCGGGATCCACGGCCGGATCCGGTTGAGGGCCTGCACGCCCCGCTCGGGATCCGGCACCCCGACGTGCACGTGCAGGCCGTTGACGAACTGGTCGCCGACGATGCCGGGCGCGCTGGCCCGGAGGTCCTCGTAGCGCTGCTTGTCGGTGAGTTCCGGATACGCCTGGGGGATCCGCGGTGCCGTACCGGTGGCTGCGCCGATGCTCCCGACGCGGGCGGCCGCGTCCGCGAACTTCCTCCGGAAGTTCAGCAGCGACTCCTCGGCCTCCGTGAGGGTGGAGCAGACGGGGGTGGCCGTCTCGATCTGGCAGGAGAGCAGCTCGCGCTGGATCTCGTCCGATCCGACCTCCGGGTGGGATTCGAGCATGCCCTCCACCTCGGCGGCGTGATGGGCGGGCAGTCCCGACTGCGGGTCGAGGAGCAGGTACTCCTCTTCGAGTCCGAGAGTGGTCATCGGGGCACTCCGTTCAGCTGGCATGGTGCAGGGGCATTGCAGGTCCCGCCCAGTCTAGGAGGGGCTGACGCTCCGTCGTGATCCGACGTCGACGGTGCAGCCCGTGTGCGGGGCCGTACTCTCGATCCACAGCGACCGCGCGAGGGCACCGTCCGCGGAGAGGCCCGGCGCCGAGGCGTCGGTGCCCAGGCGCAGCTCGATCAGCGGCCCCGCGCCGCTCCGGGCCACCAGGAGGACGGCGTCGAGGGCGATGCCGTGCCGGTCGAGGAGGCGCAGCACGTCGGGATCGTCGTCGCTGACCCTCGCGAGCCGGCCGAGGTGGCCCTCGTCCAGGCTGTCCAGCCGGTGCGCCGGGGGGTAGCGGACGCGGCCGTCCGCACCGGGGATCGGATCGCCGTGGGGGTCGCGCGCGGGCCGGCCCAGTTTCAGGTCGAGCCGCTCGACGAAGGCATCCGAGACCGTGTGCTCGAGCAGTTCCGCCTCGTCGTGCACCTCGTCCCAGCCGTAGCCCAGTTCCGTGACGAGGAAGGTCTCGATGAGCCGGTGGCGGCGGACCATCGCGAGGGCGAGCGTCCGCCCCGACGGCGTGAGGCTGATCGGCCCGTACTTGCGGTGCTCGGCCAGGTTCAGGCCCACGAGCTTGCCGACCATCCCGGTGACGGACGAGTTCGCGACCGTCAGGCGCGCGGCCAGGTGCGTGGCCGTGATCGGGTCCGCCTGCCACTCCGTGAACGCGTAGATCGCCTTCACGTAGTCCTGCACGCTCGTCGATTCGATACTGAGTACGGCGCCCCTCCGGCCCGTCACCGGGCGTCCCTCGGCATGGCCGGCGTGCCGGGTCGAGCGACCGCCGTGCGGCGTCGTCGCGCCTGCCACAGCACGCCGTCGGGCCGGCCGACGAGGTAGACGACGGCGAACACGAGGGCCTGGCAGAGCACGACGGCGGCACCGGTGGAGATGTCGAGGTAGTAGCTGGCGTAGATGCCGGCCACGGACGCGGCCACCGTCAGCACGACGGCGATCACCAGCATGCGGTCGAAACTGCGGGCGAGGAGGAACGCCGTGGCTCCGGGCGTGATCAGCATGGCCACGACGAGGATGATGCCCACGGCCTGGAGGCCCACGACGACGGTCAGCGCGAGCAGGCCGAGGAGGAGCGCGGACAGGAACCGCGTGTTCAGGCCGATCACGTGGGCATGCGTGCGGTCGAAGGCGAGCAGGGTGAGGTCACGCCGTTTCACCAGCAGGATGGCGAGGGTCAGTGCGCCGAGGATCAGGACCTGCCGGACATCGCCCGCGGACACCCCGAGGACGTTGCCGAACAGGATGTGCATGAGGTCGATCTGCGACGGCGTGGCCGAGACGATGGCCAGCCCGGCGGCGAAGAGACCGGTGAAGACCACGCCGATCACGGTGTCCGCCTTCAGCTTGGTGGTGGACCGGACGAGTCCGATGAGCGCCACGGCCCCGATACCGAACACGAAGGCACCGATGGAGAAGGGGATGCCGATGATGTAGGCGAGGGCGACGCCGGGCAGGACGGCGTGGGACACGGCGTCGCCCATCAGCGACCATCCCATGAGGATGAGCCAGCAGGAGAGCACCGCGGCGACGACGGCCGCCGCGACGGTCACGGCGAGGGCCCTGGTGAGGAAGCCGTACTGGAGCGGTTCGAGGAGGAACGCGAGGACGTCCATGTCAGGATTCCCTGGTCGGAGGGGAGGGCGCCGCCGTGGGTCCCGGGGGAGGGGCGGAGGAGATCCCTGCGGGCAGGGGACCGAAGGCGAGGGCGAGGTTGCCGTGGGTCAGGACCCGCGACGGCTCGCCCTGCGCCAGGACGCGCTGGTGCAGGAGGATGGCCTCGTCGCACAGGTCCGGCACGCCGGCGAGGTCGTGCGTGGACACGAGCACCGACCGCCCCTCGTCCCGCAGCGCCTTCAGCAGCGCGGTCATGGTGTGCTCGCTCGACTGGTCGACCCCCGCCAACGGCTCGTCGAGGAGCAGGAGCCGGGCGTCCTGGGCGATGCTCCGGGCGATGAACACGCGCTTGCGCTGGCCGCCGGACAACTGCCCGATCTGGCGCTTCCTCAGCTCCGACAGCCCCACCCGTTCGAGGGCGTCGTCGACGGCCGCCCTGTCGGCCGCCCGCAGCCGGCGTGCCGCCCCGAGCCGCCCGTACAGGCCCATGCCGACGACGTCGGACACCGACACCGGGAAGGTCCAGTCGACGCCCTCGGCCTGCGGCATGTAGGCGACGAGCCCGCTCTTCCTGGCCCGGGTGATGGAGGTCCCGAAGAGTTCCACGGTGCCCGCCTGCGGCGTGAGGAGCCCCATCAGGGCGGTGAAGAGCGTCGACTTCCCCGACCCGTTGACGCCGATGAGCCCGCAGATCGTCCCGGGGGCGAGGTTCACGGTCACGTCGTCGAGGGCCAGCACGTCGTCGTAGCGGACGGTGAGGTGCTGCACGTCGATGACGGGCACGGATTCCTGGTCCCGGTGGGCGGTCATCGTGCGAGTCCTTCCGCGATGGTGTGCAGGTCGTACCGGATGAGGTCGACGAAGCCCGGTACCGGTCCCTCGGGTCCGGACAGCGAGTCGACATACAGCGTCCCGCCCAGGCGGGTGCCGGTGGCGAGGGCCACCTGCTCCTGGGCGGAGGGGTTGACCGTGGATTCGCAGAAGAGCGTCGGGACGCGGTGCTCCTCGACGAAGGTGATGACCCCGCGGATCTGCCGCGGCGTCCCCTCGGAGTCGGCGTTGACCGGCCAGATGAACGCCTCCTCGAGCCCTGCGTCGCGGGCGAGATAGGAGAAGGCCCCCTCGCAGGTCACCAGTGCTGCGGCGTCGACGTCGGCGAGGTCCGCCCGGAAGTCGGTGAGCAGGCCCGCCAGTTCCGCCTTGAGCTGTCGGCCGTTCGCCTCGAAGTCGGCGGCGTGCTCCGGGGCGAGCCCGGAGAGGGCCTCGACGGTGTTGTCCACATAGATCTGCGCGGCGACGGGGGACATCCATGCGTGGGGGTTCGCCCGTCCGCGGTAGTCGCCCGTGTGGATGTCGATGGGCTCGACGCCGTCGGACAGGACCGTGCGGGGTGCGTCGACGGAGTTCAGGAACCGCTCGAACCAGCGTTCGAGCCCGAGTCCGTTGTCGATGATGAGGTCGGCGTCCTGGGCCCGCACGAGGTCGGACGGCGTGGGCTCGTACCCGTGGATCTCGGCTCCGACCTTGGTGATCGACTCGACCCGGACGTGGCCGCCGCCGACGGTGTCGACGAGGTCCGCGAGGACCGAGAAGGTCGTCAGCACGTGCGGGCGGTCATCCGGGGAGGAGGACGGCACCGCCTGGAGCGAACAGCCGGTGGCCACGACGGCCAGGACGAGGCACTGGAGGACCACCCACCCGAAGGCACTGCGCCGAGCATTTTGAGGCATGCCTAAACCTAGCCTTCAGGCATGCCGAAATCTAGGTCGATCGCAGGGGTGCCCGCCACGCATGGGTGTAGTAGGGCAGGCGGAGGGACGCGTCCGGGGCGAAGGCCAGGTAGTCGGTGAGGTACCACGTGAGATTCGCCTCGACGCGGTCCCGCAGCGCCGGCGCTGCCCGCTGGTAGTAGCTGCGGGACCGGGCGAGGTCCAGTACGCCGGGGACGTCCAGTTCCTGGACCCAGTGCACCACCAGATCCTCCGGGGTGTCGAAGGCGGGTCCGAACACGGGCCGGTACGAGGGCGAGAACACGTCACCGGCGTGCATGATCCGCGACAGGCGGTGCACCCACGGGATCGAGACGTCGAGCTGGTTCCAGAGGAGGGCGAGGCGGCCCGCCGGCTTCAGCACCCGGGCCGCCTCCCGGACCGTGGCTGTGTGATCGCACCAGTGCCACGCCTGCGCCAGGGTGAGCAGGTCCAGGGAGGCGTGCTGGAGGTGCGACTCCTCCGCCGTGCCCCGGACGGCGGGAACACCGGGCAGCCTGCCCGCGAGGACGGCCAGCATGTCCTCGGAAGGGTCCACCGCCGTCACCGCGACTCCGCGCTCCACCAGCAGTTCCGTGAACAGGCCCGTCCCGGCGCCGAGATCGGCTGCGCGGCGGGCGTCGTCGGGGATGATCCAGTCGGCGACGACGGCAGGGTATCCGGGGCGTACGCGATCGTAGCGGCCGGCCCCGGACAGGTAGGCTCCGGCCAGGTCCCTGCGGCGTTCCTCCGCGAGCCGCGGCCCGAACCTCGCCGTGGCGGGACCGCCGGGCTGC
The DNA here is from genome assembly GCF_015752045.1 of Arthrobacter sp. CAN_A2. NCBI lineage: Bacteria > Bacillati > Actinomycetota > Actinomycetes > Micrococcales > Micrococcaceae > Arthrobacter > Arthrobacter sp. CAN_A2. The sequence continues at coordinate 245,382 of NZ_JADOUS010000001.1, read as the reverse complement.
ACGTGTCCGCTAGAGCAGGTCATCCACATCGGGGTTGAGGGTCCGCAGCACCTCGCTGTGCAGGGTGCCGTTGGTGGCGAGGGCGTTGCCGCCGAAGGGGCCGTCCTCGCCGTCGAGGGAGGTGAACCGTCCTCCTGCCTCGGTGACGATGGGCACGAGCGCCGCCATGTCGTACAGGTTCAGGTCGGGTTCGCACGCGATGTCCACCGCGCCCTCCGCCACGAGGCAGTAGGACCAGAAGTCACCGTAGGCGCGCGTGCGCCAGACCCGGTCCGAGAGGTTCACGAATTCGGCGAGCGTGCCGCGGTCGCGCCAGCCGGACAGGCTGGAGTAGGACAGCGAGGCGTCCTCGAGGCGCGAGACGTTGGAGACCCGGAGGCGCTGCGCGGCGGCGAGGGACTTCCCGGTGTAGGCGCCGGTGCCCAGGGCCGCCCACCAGCGCTTGCCCAATGCGGGCGCGCTGACCAGGCCGACGACGGGCTTGCCGTCGTCGATGAGCGAGATGAGGGTGGCCCAGACCGGGACGCCGCGCACGAAGTTCTTGGTGCCGTCGATCGGGTCGATCACCCAGCGCCGGGATCCGGACCCGGTGCTGCCGAACTCCTCGCCGAGGATCGCGTCCCGGGGCCTGGCCCGGGAGAGCTGGCCGCGGATGGCCTCCTCCGCGCTCTTGTCGGCGTCCGTCACGGGCGTGAGGTCCGGCTTGGTCTCCACCCGCAGGTCGAGCGCCTTGAAGCGCGACATGGTCTGGTCGTCCACGGAGTCGGCCATGATGTGGGCGAGACGGAGGTCGTCGTTGTAGCCCTGCGTGAAACTCATACCGTTCAACCTATCGTCTGGGCGGGTGCATCCCGTGCGGGGCGCGAGGAGTGGGCCCGGAACAGCAGAAAGCCACCGCGGGCTTGCGCCGCACGGTGGCTTTCCGACCGTCACCGCAGGGCGGTGTCGGAGGAATTAGAGAACGGTGATGTTCTCGGCCTGGGGACCCTTGGGACCCTGGGTGGTCTCGAAGTTGACCTTCTGGTTCTCTTCGAGGGAACGGTAGCCGTTCGAGTTGATCGCGGAGAAGTGGGCGAACACGTCAGCGCCGCCGTCCTCGGGAGCGATGAAGCCGAAGCCCTTTTCGGCGTTGAACCATTTCACTGTGCCAGTAGCCATTGAGATTTCCTTACCATGTGAGAGCGTCCCGACGTTCGGGGCTCATCGTGCAGTTCGTTACCCGCTTAGTCAAAAAAGCTGTCGAACTCCTGGTGGAGGGTCAAGGCTTGAGATTCAGTGCGCAAACAACAACAGGATCCAGACTACCAGTGATCGGGCCGATCACTGGTGTCCGAGTTCCTTCGCGTCGTGTGAACTGCCTCGCGCCTCGGCCGTCCCGGCGCTGAGCAGCCGCTGCAGCGAGGCCAGTCGGACGGGTCCGGACTCGCCTGCGAGGCCCTCGGCCACGTAGCTGTCCAGGCCGCACCCGACGGCGTGGTCGTCGTGCCGGCAGCCCCGTTCGCAGCGCTCGGTTCCCGGCTCAAGGTCGGGGAACGCCTTGAGGATCCTGTCGGGCTCCACGTGCGCGAGCCCGAAGGACCGGATACCGGGGGTGTCGATGATCCAGGTGCCGGGCGCGGCGTCGGCGGCCTTCAGCGCGAGCGCGGAGGAGGAGGTGTGCCGCCCCCGGCCCGTCACCGCGTTCACGTCGCCCGTGGCGCGCGTGGAACCCGTCAGGGCGTTGACCATGGTCGATTTGCCCACGCCGGAATGGCCGAGCAGGACGCTCACCTGCCCGTCGAGCTCCTCCCGCAGGGCGTCGACGGCGGCGGAGGACAGGTGCGCCGACTCGCCGTCGTCGGAGGTGGCCTCGATGCCCGTGCCTTCATCCGTCCGGCTGATGATGACGCGGAGGTCCAGGTGCTCGTAGTTGGCGAGCAGGGCGGCGGGGTCGCGGAGATCGGCCTTGGTGATGCACAGCAGGGGTTCGATGCCGGCGTCGTAGGCGGCGACGAGCGCACGGTCGATGAAGCCCGTCCTCGGCTCGGGGTTGGCCGCGGCGACGACGATCACGAGCTGGTCCGCATTGGCGACCACCACGCGTTCCACCGGGTCGGTGTCGTCCGCGCTCCTGCGCAGGAGCGTCGTCCGTTCCTCGATGCGCACGAGGCGCGCGAGGGAGTCGGGGCCGCCCGAGAGATCACCGACGAGGGCCACGAGGTCACCGGCGACGACGGCGTTGCGCCGCAGTTCGCGGGCCCGTGCGGCGATGACCGTCCGCTCGTCGGGCGTACCCTCGTCGACCACGGTGGTGTAGCGGCCGCGGTCCACGGTCACGACGCGGCCCGTCACGGCGTCCTCGTAGGCGGGGCGGTTCTTGGTGCGCGGACGGGTCCCCTTCTTGTTGGGGCGGATGCGGACGTCCGACTCGTCCCAGGACCGCGATCCGCGGCGGGTGCCGGCCTCGCTCATGCCCGGGCTCCCGGGGCGGTGGTGGTCGGCGCGCCGTCGGCCTCCGGCCCACCCGCCGTGCGTGCGAGGGCCGCCCACAGTGCGGGGAACTCCGGCATCGTCTTGGCGGTGGTGCCGATGTTCTCCACGTCGACGCCGTCCACCGCGAGTCCGATGATCGCGCCCGCGGTGGCCATCCGGTGATCCTCGTACGTGCTGAACAGGCCCCCGTGGAGCGGTGCCGGCCGGATGACGAGGCCGTCGGGCGTCTCCTCCGCGTCCCCGCCGAGTCCGTTGATCTCCGCGACGAGCGCCGCGAGCCGGTCGGTCTCGTGCCCGCGGAGGTGCGCGATGCCGGTGAGGGTCGACGGCGTCGTCGCCAGGGCGCAGAGCGCGGCGACGGTGGGGGCGAGCTCGGAGGTGTCGGCGAAGGTGCCGCCCGCGATCGACGCCCCGCCGGTGACGGTGAGCACTTCGCCGTCGAGCTCGGCCGTGGCGCCCATCAGGGGCAGGATGCGCCGCCAGGCATCGCCGACCTGCGTGGTGCCGCCGGGCCAGTTGCGGACGCGGACGGTGCCGCCCGTGACGAGGGCCGCCGCGAGGAAGGGTCCGGCGTTGGAGAGGTCCGGTTCCACGGCGGCGTCGAACGCGGTGATCGGGCCGGGGGAGACGCGCCAGTGGTTCGGCACGGAGTCGTCGACGGCGACGCCGACGGCCCGCAGGGTGGCGACGGTCATGCGGATGTGGTCGAGGCTGGGCACGGGCTTGCCGACGTGTTCGAGGTGCAGTCCGTCGGTGAACCGCGCGCCGACGAGCAGCAGCGCGGACACGAACTGGGAGGACGCGGAGGCGTCGATGACCAGGCGGCCACCGCGCACCTCTCCCTCGCCCTGCACGGAGAAGGGCAGGGACCCGGCGCCGTTGTCGTCGATCCGGAGGCCGAGGCCCCGGAGGGCGTCGATGATGCTGCCCATGGGGCGGCGGCGCGCGTGCGGATCGCCGTCGAACGTGGTGGTGCCGGAGACCAGGCCCGCCAGCGGGGGCACGAAGCGCATGACGGTGCCCGCGAGGCCGCAGTCCACGGCGCGGGACGCCGGTCCACCGCTCTGCAGGGGGGTCACCCGGAGGTCCGGGCCGTAGTCGCCGTCCCCGGGGACCTCCTCGATGACGGCGCCGAGCGCGCGCAGCGCGGTGATCATGAGGGCCGAGTCACGCGAGTGGAGGGGTCGGCGCAGGCGGCAGGGGCCGTCGGCCAGGGCGGCGAGCACGAGATAGCGGTTGGTGAGGGACTTGGAGCCGGGGACCGAGATGTCGGCGTCCACGGGACGGGTCAGGCGGGGCGCCCTCCATCGGGTCTGGTGGGCGGCCCCGCCTGATGACGCTGTCATGGGACCTAGGAACCGACGACGTCGGAGGCGGTCTTGCGGACGGCCTTGTCCGCCTTCTTCAGCTGCTTCCGGGCATCCTTGCTGAGGCCGGCGGCGCTCTTCTTCGCCTCCGTCGCGAGGTGCTCGGCGCGCCAGGCGATACCGGGGCGTCCGTTGGTGTCGACGGCGGCGAGCAGGACGGCGCCGATCAGGGAGAGGTTCTTGAGCAGCTGCGAGCGGCGGGCCTTCTTGGCCTCCGGGGTCGAGGCGTCGGCCGAGCGGTAGTCGACGAGCGCGTTCACCGTGGTCGTGACCGTCAGCAGCAGCGCCGCCACCCGGGAGAACCTGCCGATGCCGAGCAGGACGGCCGCGCCGACCTGCGTGGCGCCGAGGACCTGGCCCACGAGCTTCTCGTTGCCGGTGATCGCGCCCGCCGAGGGGATGACCTTCGCGACGCCGGTGAGGACGGGCTTGAGCTGCGGGGCCGTGGCGCCCGCCGTGCGGAGCCGATCGACGCCGCTCACGACGAAGCTGCTGGCGATCAAGGGTCGGGCTATTACGCGGACAAGGGTCACAACTGCCTCCTGGTTGCCGGCGGGTCCGCCGGACATCGGGTTCTCAAGTGCGAAGCACGCTGGCTCTAGTTTTGCACGCCGTTCCAGCGGCGACGATCCGCGACCCAGCGGGCGGGCGGGGTTGCGGGCGCGGCCGCGAGGAATCGGCCGGGGCGCTGTCCGGGCCGAGGGAGCGCCGGGACAGGAATAAGGGGGTGCGGAGAGGGGTTGGAACGGGGGTAACGGACATCGGAACGGTAGAGGGGATGCGGGATGACAGGTGCACGGATCACGACGGTCGAAAGACCGGAATTCCAGTTGTCGACGTCGGTCCAGCGCGTCGACACCACGGCGTCGCGACGGCCGGGGCGCGTAGACTTTGGCTCGATGAATACCACAGCCCCAGCAGGCAGCAGCCCGGCCGAAGATGCACAGTTGGACGTGTCGACGGAGTCGGACGCCGATCGCAAGGCGCGCTTCGAGCGCGACGCCATGCAGTACGTCGACCAGCTCTACTCGGCTGCGATGCGCATGGCCCGCAATCCCAGCGACGCCGAGGACCTGGTGCAGGAGGCCTACACCAAGGCGTTCTCGGCCTTCCACCAGTACAAGCCGGGCACCAACCTGAAGGCGTGGCTGTACCGCATCCTCACCAATACCTATATCAACCTGTATCGGAAGAGGCAGCGCGAGCCCCTGCAGTCGCACTCGGACACCATCGAGGACTGGCAGCTGGCCAAGGCTGCCGAGCACACCTCCCTCGGGCTCCGTTCGGCCGAGGTCGAAGCGCTCGATCACCTGCCTGATTCGGACGTCAAGAACGCGCTGCAGGCGATCCCCGAGGAATTCAGGCTCGCGGTGTACTTCTCGGACGTCGAGGGCTTCGCGTACAAGGAGATCTCAGAAATCATGAACACGCCCATCGGGACCGTCATGTCCCGGCTGCACCGCGGCCGCAAGCTGCTCCGCGAGCATCTCGCGGAGTATGCCCGCGACCGCGGGCTCGGCGTCAGCACCGGTGCTGACGCGAAGGCCAAGGCCGCAGCGGGCGCGAAGGGCAAGGAACAGGAGATGGAGAAATGAGCGATTGCGGGAACATGGGCGACTGCGCCGATGCGAGGATCGAGCGGCTGTACGAGTACCTGGACGGTGCGCTGTCCCACCAGGACCTCGTGGAGATCAAGGACCACCTCAACGACTGCCCGCAGTGCGCGGAGGAGCATGACCTCGAGTGCGTCATCCGGTCGGTCGTGAAGCGGTCCTGCACCGAGGTCGCGCCGTCGACGCTGAAGGCGAGCATCCTCGACCGGATCAGCCACCTCAAGACCGTGGACCACTGAGCTCCGGACACCCCGTCCGTGGCCTGTACCTGTACGAGGTGGTCACCCGACGGGCGACGACCACCTGACAGACGATGACCTGACAGACAGAGAACCTCCGGCACCCTCAGGGGCCGGAGGTTCTCTGGTGATGCATCCTCGGATATCGAGGACGCGTCCTACGCCTGGACTCAGGTGTTGGGGCGCTTACCGTGGTTTGCGCCTCCACGCTTCCGGTCGCGACGCTTGCGTGCTCGCTTGCTCATGGCTGCCTCCTTCTTCTTCAGGCACTGCAGTCGTGCAGAACTGCCCCCAAGTCTCCCACACGGCGACGGGCGACACCTAAACCGCCGGCCGCGCCCGTCGGTCGACCGCCGGCGTCGCCGGACCCGCCGCCTAGGATTGGGGGACCATCCGTAATCGAAGGAGCTTATGTATGCGCGCTGCCTACGCCGCAACCCAGTCCGCGGACACACCCCTCGCCGGCCTCACCGTCGGCGAACTCGACGTCCCCGCCGCGCCGGAGGGCTTCGTACGGGTGAAGGTGGTGGCCTCCTGCCTGAACCACCACGACCTGTGGTCGCTGAAGGGCGTCGGACTGCCGGAGGACCGCCTGCCGATGATCCTCGGCTGCGACGCGGCGGGGATCGACGACGACGGCAACGAGGTCATCGTGCACGGTGTCGTCTCGTCCGATGGCTGGCGCGGCGACGAGACCCTCGACCCGAAGCGTTCCCTGCTCTCCGAGCGCCACCCCGGCACCATGGCCGACTACGTCTGGGTCCCCGCGCGCAACCTGGTGCCCAAGCCGGCGGAGCTCTCCTTCGAGGAAGCGGCTTGCCTGCCCACGGCCTGGCTGACGGCGTACCGGATGCTGTTCACGGTCTCACCCGCGGCGCCCGGCTCCACGGTGCTGGTCCAGGGAGCGGGAGGAGGCGTGGCCTCCGCCGTCATCGCGCTCGCCTCCGCGGCAGGCTACCGGGTGTGGGCGACGAGCCGCAGCGAGGAGAAGCGGCAGCGGGCGCTCGAGCTCGGGGCCGAGCAGGCCTTCGACGCCGGTGCGCGCCTGCCGGAGCGGGTCGACGTCGTCTTCGACTCCGTGGGGGAGGCTACATGGGCCCACTCGCTGAGGTCCCTCGTCCCGGGCGGCACCGTGGTCACCTGCGGCGCGACGAGCGGCGCGGCCCCCTCGGCGGACCTCAACCGGGTGTTCTTCCTGCAGCTGCGGGTGCTGGGTTCCACCATGGGCACGCGGGACGAGCTGGTCCGGCTGACGCGCTTCCTGGTGGCCACCGGGGTGCGGCCCGTCATCGACGCCGTGCTTCCGCTCGAGGACGCCGCCCAGGGGTTCCAGCGGATGCTCGACGGCGATCTGTTCGGGAAGATCGTCTTCCGCCACTGACCGACACCCCTGCCGGACGACGAAGGACCCCTCCGCAGGGAGGGGTCCTTCGCCGTCGTGCGGCGTCCTCCTACTCGGACACGCCTGCGGCGAGGATCGCCGAGCGCTGCTCGCGCCGCAGCGACTGCTCCGTCGGGTCCGGCACCGGTGCGGCTGCCAGCAGGCGGCGCGTGTAGGGGTCGCGGGGGTACTTCAGGATCTGCTCCGTGCTGCCCTGCTCCACGAGCACGCCCTTGTTGAGCACCGCGATGTGGCTCGCGAGCAGTTCGACCACGGCGAGGTCGTGGCTGACGAAGAGGCACGCGAAGCCGCGCTCCCGCTGGAGCTCCTGCAGCAGGTCGAGGACCTTCGCCTGCACGGAGACGTCCAGGGCCGACGTCGGCTCGTCGGCGACGAGGAGGTCGGGCTGGAGCGACAGCGCGCGGGCGATCCCGACGCGCTGGCGCTGGCCGCCCGACAGCTCGTGCGGGTACCGGTTGCGGAAGGCGACCGGCAGCTGTACGTCCTCCAGGAGCGACGCGACCCGCTTGTCGAGGTCCGCGCGGTTCAGCTTCTCGTGCAGGAACAGCGGCTCGCCGATGCTCTCGCCGATCGACAGGCGGGGGTTGAGGGAGGCGGCCGGATCCTGGAACACGATCGCGAAACGCTTGCGCAGCGGCATGAGCTGACGGGCACTGAGCTCCGTGATGTCCGTCCCGCCGATCCTGACCCGGCCCCCGGAGGTCCTGATCAGGCCGGTGACGGCCCGCGCGATCGTCGATTTGCCCGAGCCGGACTCCCCGACGAGGCCCATGACCTCGCCCGGGTTGATGGTGAGCGAGATGCCCGACACCGCCTTGAAGGCCGGCTGGCGGAAGCGCCCCGGATACTCGATGTCGACGTCCGTCAGTTCGAGCGCCGGGACGACGCCGGAGGCGGTGTCCGACTCCCGGGCGCGCCGGGCCGCCGCCGCGTACTCCTCGTGGATGCCCGGGTGGCCGTCGACCACTTCGAGGTCCGTCAGGACGCCGCCCACCTTCGAGCCCAGGTGGGGCACGGACCCGAGGAGCTGTTTGGTGTAGGGCTCGGCCGGGGCCGCGAACAGCTGTGCCGTCGGCGCCGCCTCGACGATCCGCCCGCGCTCCATGACGATGACGTGGTCCGCGAGGTCGGCGACCACCCCCATGTCGTGGGTGATCAGGAGGACGGCACTGTTGAGCCGCTTGTTGAGCTTGCGCAGCAGGTCCAGCACCTCGGCCTGCACGGTGACGTCGAGCGCCGTCGTCGGCTCGTCCGCGATGAGCAGCATCGGGTCGTTGGCCAGCGCGATGGCGATCATGGCGCGCTGCCGCTGGCCGCCGGAGAACTGGTGCGGGAAGTTGTCGTAACGGCGCTCCGGCTCCGGGATCTCCACCATGCGGAGGAGCTCGAGCGAGCGCTGCTTGGCCTGCGCGGGCGAGAGCTCGGTGTGCTGCTCGACGGCTTCGCGGATCTGCTCGCCGACGGTCAGCACCGGGTTCAGTGCCGTCATGGGCTCCTGGAAGATCATCGCGATCTCGTTGCCGCGGACGCGCCGGAGCGTACCCTGCGAGGCGCCGATGAGTTCCTTCCCGAGCATCTTCGCGCTGCCCGTCGACCGCCCGTTCCGGGGGAGGAGGCCGAGCAGGGCCATGGAGGACATGCTCTTGCCCGAGCCCGATTCGCCCACGATCGCGAGGATCTCGCCGGGGTGGATCTCGTAGGAGACGTCCTCGGCGGCCATGACCCATTCGTTGTCGACGTTGAACTCCACGCCGAGGCCCTGGACGGCGAGGATCGGGCCGTCGGCCGGGGTGGTCTGTTCGTCCGAGATGATGACGGTGCTGGAACTCATTACTGCTTCACCCTTGTCTGCTTGGGATCGAACGCGTCGCGCAGGCCGTCACCGATGAAGTTGACGGCCAGGGCGATGCCGATGATGAACACCCCGGGCCACAGGAACAGCCAGGGCCGGACCGTGAGGGCCGAGCGGTTGTCGTTGATGGCCTTGCCGAGGGAGGTATCGGGCGCCGTGACGCCGAGGCCCAGGTAGCTCAGGGCGGTCTCGAGGAGGATGGCTCCGGAGATGGCGAGCGTCGTCGACACGATGATCACGCCGACGGTGTTCGGCAGGATGTGGCGGAAGATGATGCGGGCCGAGCTCGCCCCGACCGACTTCGCGGACTCGACGAACTCCTTCTCCCGGAGGGACAGGAACTCGCCGCGGACCAGCCGTGCGAGGCCGGTCCAGGTGACGAGGCCGAGGAAGATGGCGAAGGGGATGATGCCGTACTTCGCGACGATGCCCGCGACCGCGGCCGCGATGACGACGGTCGGGATGGTGATGACGACGTCCGTGATGCGCATGAGGAAGGCCTCGGTCCAGCCGCGGAAGTAGCCGGCCACGGCGCCCACCGTGGTGCCGATGACCATTGCCACGATCCCGACGATGAACGCGATGATGAGCGAGGTCTGGATGCCGCGCATCGTCAGTGCGAAGTAGTCGCGACCCAGCACGTCCTGGCCGAACGGGTGCTCCCCGAGGCTGAACGGCCACAGTGTCAGGGTGGGCTTGCCCTCGTTGAAGCGGGCGGCGAGGACGTCGTAGTCCTTGTTCCACCAGCCGGGGATACCGGCGAAGCCGATCGAGGTGAACGCCAGGAGGAAGATCAGCACGAGCAGCGCGATGCCTGCCAGTGCCCCCTTGTGCCGGAAGAAGCGTTCCCTGACCAGGCGGCCCTGGCTCTTCGCCTCCGTGGAGTGAGCGCGGATACGGTCGGTCTGCTCCCGCGTGGGGATGGCCGTGGCGATGTCCGTGTCCTGGCTCTGCAGGGTCATCTCGGACAATTCGACCGACGGGCGGGAATCGTCCCGCGGGTTCTGGTGATTGCTCATGATCGTGTCCTAGCTCAGGGTGATGCGCGGGTCGAGGAACGCGTAGGCGATGTCGGCGAGCATGTTGAAGAGGACGGCGGCGGTTCCGACGACGAGGAAGAAGGCCATGACGGGCCCCGGATCCACGTTGTTGATGCCGTCCACGAACATCTTGCCCATGCCGTTCCAGCCGAAGACCTGCTCCGTGATGACGGCGCCGCCGAGGACCCCGGCGAAGTCGAACGCCATCAGGGTGGTGATCGGGATCATCGCGTTGCGGAACGCGTGCTTGACCAGGACGGTGCGCTCACTGAGGCCCTTGGCCCGCGCGGTGCGGATGTAGTCCTGGTTCATGACGTCGAGCTGGCTGGCCCTCGTGTACCGCGTGTACGTGGCGAAGGAGATGAGCGTCAGCGCGATGGTCGGCAGGATCAGGTGCAGCGCGTAGTCGAGGTTGATCTCCCAGAACGTACCCGCCAGGTTGGCCGACTGCGAGCCGGTGGTGGGGATGGGCCGGCCGCCCGCCTTGGCCGAGAGTGTCGGGTAGGCCTGGAGGAGGCGGTCCAGCACGATCAGCAGGCTCACCGACACCGCGATGACCGCACCGATCTTCGCGGCCTGTGCGCGGAACGGGCCGCCGACGACACCGGCGACGACGTACGCGAGCACCGCCGTGACGACCACGAGCGCCAGCACGACGAACCAGCTCGGATCGTCGAACAGGAAGAGCGAGACGAGGTAGCCGGCGAAGCTGACGCCGGCGGCCGCGAGGGCCGCGTTCAGGACGCGCCGACGACGGAAGCCCGCGAGCAGGGCCGTCCACAGGACGGCGACGCCTACGGCGGAGACCAGCATGCCGAGGACGCCGAGCCCCGGGCTGACGAACCAGCCGGTGACGAGGAGGAGGTACAGCGCGAGGGCCGTGGCTGCGGCGGCGATGCCGAAGGTGGCCAGGCGGCGCCTGCGGTCGCCACCGACGACGACGGCCCAGATGACACCGGCGATCACCCCTATCAGGGCGATCGTGAAGTAGGAGAACTGCGGATTGGCCAGCCACGTGTTGAGGTCGATCGCCAGGTACTGCTTGAGCAGTGTGGAGAGCCAGAACAGGGGGAGCGAGAACAGCAGGAACGAGATGAAGGTGACCGAGTAGTCGAAGGTGCTGTACTGGCGGATCGCGGTCACGATCCCGACGATCACGCCGAGGACGAGGGCGAGGACCGTCGCCACGATGACGAGGCGCAGCGTCGAGCCCATCGCGTTCTCGAGCTGCGGGAGGACGGCGGCACCGGTGCGGTCCTGCCCGAGCGTGCAGCTCATGCCGCCGGGGACCAGGCAGTACCCGAACTCCTGCAGCCAGAGGAAGTAGCGGGGGATGGGTGGGACATCCAGGTTCATGGCCGCCGTGCGGGCCGCGATGGTCGCGGCCTTCTCGGGGCCGCTGGTCTCACCGAGGTCCTCGAAGGGGTCGCCGGAGGAGATGGTGAGGAAGTACATCAGCGTGGTGGCTGCGAGCATGATGAAGAACGAGATGATGGATCGCTTGGCGATGAAGTAGAACACGGGGGGCTCCTAGGAAACGGTGCAGGCTGTAGCGATGCCGGGCACAGGGACGGGCAGGCCCGAGGGCCTGCCCGTCCTCATGCGTCAGCGATAAGGCTGCAATCAGTTCTGCTTCGTCCAGCTGTAGGCATTCCAGGTGATGCCGGTCTGCGTCGGGTTCAGCTCGACGCCCTGGAGCTTCGAGGAGTACCCGGCGATGTTCGGGTTGGCGTAGAGGACCACGTTGTACTGCGTCTCGGCGAGGCGCTGCTCGAGGTCGGTCTTCAGCGGGATGACCGCCTCGGCATCCGTCGTGGTGACGATCTCGTCCCAGAGGCTGTCGACCTCGGAGTCGGTGTAGCCGCCGAAGTTCTGCTCACCGCCGGTGATGTAGATGGACTGGCCCGAGGCTACGAGGCCCGAACCCGCCCAGCCGAAGACCACGGCATCCCAGGCGCCGGGCTGCGAGAGCTTGGCGCTCCACTCGGCCTCGGGCTGCGGGGTGATCTCGAAGCCGGCCTTGTCGCAGGAGTCCTTGACCAGGGCGACCTGGTCGGCGCGGAGCTGGCTCGTGGAAGCGAACATCATGGACACTTTGACGGGCTCGGTCTTGCCGGCCTCGGTGAGGAGGGCCTTGGCGCCCTCGATGTCGGCGGTGCCGTCACCCTGGGCTGCCTCGGCGCCGTCGAGGACCGTCTGGTAGTCCTCCTGTGCGGGCTGGTACTCGTGCAGGTTCATGACCGATCCCTCGGGATCGATGGGGGTCACGAACTTGTCGACCATGTCGGCCCTCGGGATGCACTTGGCGAATGCCTGACGGACCTTGAGGTCCTCGAAGACGGCACCGGGGCGCTGGTCGAGGTCGACGTGCGAGAAGGTCAGGGACTGCCCGGTGTCGACCTTGACGGTCTCGCCGATCTGCTCGAGGGCGGTCTTCGTGTCGACCGTCGGGCTGGACGGCTCGATGATGTCCACGTCGCCGTTCTGGAGTGCCTGCACGGCCTCCTCGTCGACGATGGTCTTGAAGACGATCGTGTCGGTCTTGCCGGCACGCTCCTCGCCCCAGTACGCGTCGTTCTTGACGAGCGTCAGGGTACCATCGGCGGCGTTGTCCAGCTTGTACGGGCCGGACGAGGGGAGGAGCGCGGTGTCGGGGAGGCTCGGGAGGTCCGCCTCGTAGTTCCAGCCGGTGTTCCAGAACTCGGCAACGGGCGTGAGGGCCTCGATGTCGGTCGCCTGGATGGCTTCGACGAGCTCGGCGCCGTCGCCTTCCGGTGACATCCCGCCCTGCTCGGCGGCGATGTGCGCGGGCAGGAACACGCCGGTGGTGAAGAGGGCTTCCCAGTCCGCGTAGGGGTCGTCGAAGACCGCTTCGAATTCCTTCGCACCCGGTTCGCCCTCGATCATCTTCATCGAGGCGAAGCCGTTGGTGGAGGCGGCCTGGAACAGGTCGGCCTCGGCGCCCGTCTCGGGATCGGTCTCCCCGGTCGGGTGCGTGCCCGACGAGGCGGCCCAGGTCAGCAGGACGTCGTCGTAGTCGATCGGCACGCCGTCGGACCACACAGCATCCTCGTTGATGGTGTATTTGATCGTGAGCGGGTCGTCGCTGGTCTTCTCGTAGGTCCCGAACTCCTCGTTGGGTTCGAGGTTGCCGTTGGCGGCGAACGCAGCGAATCCGCTCGAGGTCAGGTTGTCCACGTACGTGTTGTAGACGGCGTTCGTCGCCGCGGTCTGGCCGTTGTACGCCGTGGGGGCCTGGCTGATCGCGATGTTGATCGTCGACGCCAGGTTCTCCTCCGCACCTTCGGAGGCCGGGGTCTCAGCCGTACCGCCTGCAGATCCACAGGCGCTCAGCATGAGCGCTCCGATGGACAGTGCGGCGAGCGTCATAGTGCGCTTATTACGCATTCGATAGTCCTTACTGTGCTGGGCGCGAGGGACGCAGGAATGTCCCACGAGGCGGATTGCTGCAGTGACGGCAATCACACTCGGACAGCATAGCGAAGGATGGTTGCCTTCGGACACTCAGTAAGGCATTGATAACCCGTTTGTTACCCCGGCGAAACATAAGGCTCCTGAATAATCGGAAAGGCCCCGGGAACCGCGTGTCCCGGGGCCTTTCCCTTCGTATGTGCCTTACTCTGGCGCGGGCACTTCCAGCCATTGGAACCAGCCGCGGTGCAGCACCAGCCAGGCCATCAGGCCGTAACCGGCCTGGCCGGGCGTGCCACCGTTGGCCGCGAGGTCGTGGCGCCACTGCTCGTGGGCGAGCAGTGGGGTGAAGGTGTCGACGAAGACGTGCTTGCGACGCGTGGTGACGTCACCGAAGGCAGCGGAGAGGTCGGCGAGCCGGCGGTTGCGCTCGGGGTCGAGCCCGGGCGGAGGCCCGACGACGAGAGCCTTGACGCTCGTCTGCGAGGCGCCGTCGAGGATGTTCGCGAGGTTGAGCCGGCTCCTCGCGGTGGACAGCTCCAGGTCGAGGTCGCGGTCGGACAGGCCGATCACGAGGCGGTTGTCGTAGCCGTCGGCGAAGCGGCGCCCTGCCTCCTGCAGCCAGCGGTTCGCGAGGGCCTCGGTGCCTTCGCCGGGAGCGGCCAGGCTGTACGCCTCGACGGACACGTTGTCGGGCCTGGTCCGGGCCATCACGCGACCCAGCCAGCCGAGCGCCCTCGGATCACCGAGCCCTGCGAGGAGTTCGTCGCCCACTGCTGCTAGCCGGATTCTGCGTTGTTCCACTGGTTCCTCGGTGTGCTCGTCGAAGGGTGCAGGGCTGCTGCCATGAGTCGGCGCATGCCGCGGACAGGCCCTTAAAGACATCGGGTGGGGCCTGAGCCCCACCCAACATCATACTGATGGCTTACTATTGCCGGCCGAATGCCAGCTTGATCAGGAGTTCCTGCTCCTTCGCGTGGTTCTTGGCCGAACCCGTCGCCGTGGAAGCCGACGCAGGACGCGACGCGAGCCGGAGGGGCCGGTCGAGCTCCTGGGGCAGGTTGAGCCCGATGAAGGGCCACGGCCCCTGGTTCGCCGGCTCGTCCTGCGCCCACACGATCTCGGCGTCGGGGTAGGTGGCCACGGCAGCCCTGATGTCCTCCACCGGCAGCGGGTAGAGCTGCTCCACGCGCACGATGGCCGTCTTGCCGTCGTCGAGCTTCTGGCGCGAGGCCAGCAGGTCGTAGTAGAGCCGGCCGGACACGAGGATGACCCGCTCGACGTCGTTCCCGGCTGTCTCGAGCGTGTCGGGGATGACGGGCTGGAAGGTGCCCTGCGTGAAGTCCTCCACCGAGCTCGCCGCCGCCTTGAGGCGGAGGAGCTGCTTGGGGGTGAAGATCACCAGCGGCTTCCTGGGACGCGTGTAGGCGTGCCGGCGCAGCAGATGGAAGTGCGAGGCGGCGTTGCTCGGGTTGGCGACGACCATGTTCTCCTCGGCGCACATCTGGAGGAAGCGTTCGATGCGCGCGGACGAGTGGTCGGGGCCCTGGCCCTCGTAGCCGTGGGGCAGCATCAGGACGAGGGAGGACCGCTGTCCCCACTTCTGCTCCGCGGAGCTGATGAACTCGTCGATGATGGTCTGCGCGCCGTTGACGAAGTCGCCGAACTGCGCCTCCCAGATGACGAGGGCGTCGGGGCGCTCCACCGAGTAGCCGTATTCGAAGCCCATGGCCGCGTATTCGCTCAGCAGGGAGTCGTAGATCCAGAACTTGGCCTGGTCCTCGCTGAGGTCGTCGAGCGGCAGCCACTCGTGACCAGTGGCGCGGTCGTGGAAGACGGCGTGCCGCTGCACGAAGGTGCCGCGCCGCGAGTCCTGACCCGCGAGCCGGACGGGGACGCCTTCCATGAGGAGGGACCCGAAGGCCGCGATCTCGCCGAAGCCCCAGTCGATCCCGCCCTCGCGGGACATCTGCTCGCGCTTGTCGAGCAGTGCCTTGAGCTTCGGGTGGACCGTGAAGCCGTCGGGGATCGCGGTGTGCGCCGATCCGATGTGTGCCAGGGTCTCCGTGCTGATCGCGGTCTGCGGCGGGGCCGCGGCGCCGCTGTCGGACTGCTGCGCGTAGGGCCGCTCGAGGTCCGAGACCGCCTGCGGGTCCTTGGCGATGACCGGGATCGGCGAGGTCTGGGCCGCATGGGTCTCGGCGAAGACGCGCTCGAGGCGCTCCTGGTAGTCGCGCAGGGCCTGCTCGGCTTCCTCCTGCGTGATGTCGCCGCGACCGATCAGCGCCTCGGTGTAGAGCTTCCGGACCGAGCGCTTGGCCTCGATCAGGTTGTACATCATGGGCTGCGTCATCGAGGGATCGTCACCCTCGTTGTGGCCGCGACGCCGGTAGCAGACCATGTCGATGACGACGTCCTTGTTGAACCGCTGGCGGAACTGGTACGCCATCTGGGCCACGCGGACCACGGCCTCGGGGTCGTCGCCGTTCACGTGGAAGACGGGTGCCTGGACCATCTTCGCGACATCGGTGGAGTACACGGAGGAGCGCGACGACGTCGGGCTCGTGGTGAAGCCCACCTGGTTGTTGACGATCACGTGGATGGTGCCGCCGGTGCGGTAGCCACGCAGCTGCGAGAGGTTGAGCGTCTCCGCCACGACGCCCTGGCCCGCGAAGGCCGCGTCGCCGTGGATCAGGATCGGCAGGACGGGGAAGGTCTCGCCCTGGTCCAGGAGGTCCTGCTTGGCGCGGACGATGCCCTCCAGCACGGGGTCCACCGCCTCGAGGTGGGACGGGTTCGCGGCGAGGTAGACCTTCGTCTCGTTGCCGGCGTCGGAGGTGAACGTCCCCTCGGTGCCGAGGTGGTACTTGACGTCGCCGGAGCCCTGGACGGAGCGCGGGTCCTGCGTACCTTCGAACTCGCGGAAGATCTGGGCGTAGGTCTTGCCGGCGATGTTGGTGAGGACGTTCAGCCGGCCGCGGTGCGCCATGCCGATCGCGACCTCGTCGAGGCCGTCATCGGCCGCACCGGAGATCACGGCGTCGAGCAGGGGGATGAGCGATTCGCCGCCCTCGAGCGAGAAGCGCTTCTGCCCCACGAACTTGGTCTGCAGGAACGTCTCGAACGCCTCCGCGGAGTTCAGCTTGTGCAGGATGCGCAGCTGCTCCTCGCGGCTCGGCTTGGAGTACGGGTGCTCCAGTTCGTCCTGGAACCACTGGCGCTCTCCCGGGTCCTGCAGGTGCATGTACTCGATGCCGGTGGTGCGACAGTAGGCGTCGCGGAGGACACCGAGCATGTCGCGGAACTTCAGCGACGGCTGGCCGCCGAAGCCTCCCGTGGGCCACTCGCGGTCGAGGTCCCACAGGGTGAGGCCGTGCGTGCGGATGTCGAGGTCGGCGTGCTTGCGCTGGACGTACTCGAGCGGGTTGGTGTCCGCCATGAGGTGTCCGCGCACGCGGTAGGCGTGGATGAGCTGCTGGATCCGGGCGACCTTGTTGATCTGGTCCATCGGATCGACCTGGATGTCCGCACTCCAGCGCACGGGCTCGTAGGGGATGCGCAGCGACTCGAAGATCTCGTCGTAGAAGTTCTGCTCACCGAGCAGCAGCTGGTGGATGATGCGCAGGAACTCGCCGCTGCCGGCACCCTGGATGACGCGGTGATCGTAGGTCGAGGTCAGCGTGATGGTCTTGCTGATGGCGTGCTTGGCGAGCGTCTTCTCGCTCGAGCCCTGGAACTCGGCGGGATACTCGAGGGCGCCCGCACCGATGATGCAGGCCTGGCCCTTGGACAGGCGCGGCACCGAGTGCACCGTGCCGATGCCGCCCGGATTGGTCAGGGACACCGTGGTGCCGGCGTAGTCGTCGGCGCCGAGCTTGCCGCCCCGGGCCTTCTTGACGAGGTCCTCGTAGGCGTGCCAGAACTCCGAGAAGTTCATGGTCTCGGCCTTCTTGATGTTCGGCACGACGAGCGAACGCGTGCCGTCCGGCTTCGGCATGTCGATCGCCAGGCCGAAGTTCACGTGTGCGGGCTGCACCGCGGACGGCTTGCCGTCGACGACGTCGTAGTACACGTTCTGGGAGGGGAACTGGGCGAGCGCGCGGATGATCGCGTACCCGATCAGGTGGGTGAAGGACACCTTGCCGCCGCGGGCCCGGGCCAGGTTGTTGTTGATGACCACACGGTTGTCGATGAGCAGTTTCGCGGGGATCGCCCGGACGCTCGTCGCCGTGGGGACGCTGAGGCTGGCCTCCATGTTGGTGGAGATCGCCTTCGCCGGCCCGCGGAGCACGCTGACCTTGTTCTCATCCATCTCGGCGTTGCGGTCCGAGGCCGGAAGCTGTGCGGGGATGGGCTTCGCTGCGGGCTTGTCCCCGCGGGAGGATTCCGGCTTCTTCGCCGGCTCGTTGGCGACGGGAGGCTTGCCGCTCTGCTGGGTGCTCGCGGGGGACTCGCCGGACGCCTTCGGCGCCGCGGCCTCCGTCCTCACGACCGGCAGCTCCCTCGTGGAGGGCCTGGCCGCGGACGGGGCTGCGGACGGCGGGCTGGCCGGTGCGGGGGTGGCAGGCTTGGTGACGGCGGGCGGCGTCGCCTTGTCTGCCTGAGCGTCCACGGTGCGCCGACCGTTCCCCGACGGCGCGCCGTCGGCATCGAACGAGTCGAAGAGTTCCCACCACTTGCGGTCCACCGAGTGGCGGTCCCTCTGGAACTGCTCGTAGAGCTCGTCAACAAGCCACTCGTTCCCGCCGAATTCTTCAGGTAGACGGTGGCTGGTCTGTTCTGGCACTTGGTATACGCCTCTTCCGTAGATTGCCCTGAGCGCGGTGCGGTCGGCAAGCTCGGCGCAAAGCCGTGTCTGGACCCTGTCCAAGTGTAGTGACAGGACGAAGGAACAATCCAATCAGCCGGGCCGGGACCCACTAGACTCCTTGCGGCTGTCTATCAAGGAGAACCATGCGCTTCATCAATCCGCCCACCACCGACCTCACCTACTCGGATGTGTTCCTCGTGCCTTCCACGTCCGAGGTGATCTCCCGTTTCGACGTCGATCTGTCCTCGGACGACGGCACGGGAACCACGATCCCGCTCGTCGTCGCCAACATGACGGCGGTGACCGGCCGGCGCATGGTCGAGACCATCGCGCGGCGCGGCGGCATCGGGGTCCTCCCGCAGGACGTCCCCGTCGAGGTCATCGCGGAGGTCACCTCGTGGGTCAAGGAGCGCCACCCCGTCTTCGAGACGCCGCTGCAGCTGCAGCCCGGCAACACCGTGGTGGATGCGCTGCACCTCATGCACAAGCGCGCGCACGGGGCGGTCCTCGTCACGGACGACGCCGGGGTGTGCGTCGGCGTGGTCAATGCGGACGACTGCGAGGAGGTGGACCGCTTCGCCTCGCTGGAGTCGGTGATGCGCCCGGCGCCCGCCGCCTTCGAGGCGTCGATGTTCGACGCCGATCCCGCGGCCGCGCTGCAGAAGGCCTTCGAGGACCTCGACGGATCCCGCGTCGCCCTGGCGCCCGTGGTGCGCGACGGCGCCCTCCAGGGCGTCATCACCCGCACCGGGGCGCTCCGCTCCACCATCTACGAGCCCGCACTCGACGCCGCGGGCAGGCTCACCGTGGCGGCCGCGGTCGGCATCAACGGCGATGTCGAGGCGAAGGCGGCGGCCCTGCTCGACGCCGGCGTCGACGTCCTCGTCGTCGACACCGCCCACGGCCACCAGCGGAAGATGCTCGACGCGCTCGCCGTGGTGCGCGGCCTGCACCCGACGGTGCCGATCGTCGCCGGGAACGTCGTCAGTGCGGAGGGCGTGCGCGATCTCGTGGCCGCCGGGGCCTCGATCATCAAGGTGGGTGTGGGCCCCGGGGCCATGTGCACCACGCGCATGATGACGGCGGTGGGCCGCCCGCAGTTCTCCGCCGTCCACGAGTGCGCCCAGGCGGCCGCCGAGCTCGGCGCCCACGTGTGGGCCGACGGCGGTGTGCGGTACCCGCGCGACGTCGCCCTCGCCCTCGCGGCCGGCGCGAGCCAGGTCATGATCGGCTCCTGGTTCGCCGGGACCTACGAGAGCCCGGGCGACCTGCAGACCGACAGCAGCGGACGCCGTTACAAGGAGAGCTTCGGCATGGCCTCCGCCCGGGCCGTGCAGAACCGGACCCGGAGTGACGACGTGTTCGCGCGCGCCCGCAAGGGACTGTTCGAGGAGGGGATCTCCACCTCGAAGATGTACCTCGATCCGGCGCGGCCCGGTGTCGAGGACCTCCTCGACATGATCACGGCCGGCGTCCGCAGCTCGATGACCTACGCGGGGGCGACGACGCTGGGCGAGTTCCGCGACCGCGCGGTGGTCGGGGTGCAGTCCGCCGCGGGCTACGAGGAGGGCCGCCCGCTGCCGCAGAGCTGGTAGCGGCCCCCCCCCCCCCCCCCCGGGACCCGGACGCTGCAGCGTCCGGGTCCCTCGTTGCGCTGTGAGCGAAGAACCGGGTGCGCCGCCTCGGATTCCGTCTGCCGGCCGGACACCCGGCCCGTAAACTGGTGGTCTTATGGACAGTCCTCCCAGGGGCCGGCTCGACGTCGGCGCACCCTCTCCTCTTGCCCATCCGCTGCCCGCAGCCGATACCGGACAGGCCGTGGACGCCGGGTCCGACAAGGGCGGCGCGCCTCCTGTCCCGTCGGATGCAGCGGACCCCCTCAAACGCGGACCGCTGCGGTCCCGTCCCGGGCAGACCGAGGAGGGGAAGTAGCGGTGGAATGGGTGTATCTGGTTGCAGGCCTGCTCCTGGTGCTGGGGACAGGCTTCTTCGTGGCCGTCGAGTTCGCCCTGGTGGCCCTCGACCAGACCTATGTCCAGCGCGCGGTGGACGACGGGGACGCCAAGGCCGTACCCCTGCTCCGCTGCCTGAAGTCCCTCTCGACCCAGCTCTCCAGCTGCCAGTTGGGCATCACGCTCACCACGCTGCTCACCGGCTACGTCATGGAGCCGTCCGTCGGCCGGCTCCTCGAGACCCCGCTCGCCGCACTCGGCCTCTCGGAGGCCCTGGTCGCCTCCGCCTCGCTCATCATCGCGATGGCCTTCGCGACCCTGCTGTCCATGCTCATCGGCGAGCTGGTTCCCAAGAACCTCTCGATCGCGCTGCCCTTCAGGGTCGGCAGGGCACTGGCCCGCCCCCAGCTGATGTTCACCGCTGTCTTCAAGCCGGCCATCATCGTGCTGAACGGGTTCTCCAACCGCGTCCTCAATATCTTCGGGCTCGAGGCGAAGGAGGAGATCTCCGGCGCCCGGACGCCGTCGGAGCTCTCGTCCCTCGTGCGTCGTTCCGCCGAGATGGGCACGCTGGACCAGGGCACCGCCAACTTCCTGGCGCGCACCTTCAGCTTCTCCGAGCGGACAGCAGCCGATGTGATGACCCCGCGCATCCGGATGGAGGTGATCGACTCGGACCAGTCCGTGGCCGACGTCGTCGAGGCCGCGCGCCGGACCGGCTATTCGCGGTTCCCGCTGATCGGCGACTCCGCGGACGACATCCGTGGCGTCGTCCACGTCAAGAAGGCCGTCGCGGTCCCGCGCCACAAGCGCGCAGGCCTGCCGGCGGGCACCATCATGACGGATGTCCTGCGCGTCCCCGAGACGGTGCACCTCGATTCGCTCCTGAGTGAACTCCGCGAGGCGAACCTCCAACTGGCCGTCGTGCTCGACGAATACGGGGGAACCGCCGGTGTCGCCACGCTCGAGGACCTGGTCGAGGAGATCGTCGGCGAGGTCGCGGACGAGCACGACAAGCTGAAACTGGGTGTGCTGCAGAGCGCGGCGGGGGACTGGTTCTTCCCCGGCCTCATGCGCCCCGACGAGGTGACCCTGCAGATTCCCGGTCTCGTGGTGCCGGACGAGGCGGGCTACGAGACTGTGGCGGGATTCATCATGGCCGAGCTCGGCCGGGTCGCAGCGCCCGGGGACACGGTCGAGGTCCCCGCGGGCATGCTGACCGTGGAACGCATGGACGGACGGCGCATCGACCGCGTCGAGTTCCGTCCGGCGCCCGTCGCGCCAGGGCACGACGACGACAGCGCTGTCGTGCCCGAGCACCAGTCGGTGCCCCAGGGCTCCTCGGGTGCCGAAGGGACCACCGGGCCCGTCTTCGCCGGCAGCACGTCCTACCGGAAGGACCACCGATGAGCGACTGGGCGGGAATCGTCTGGCTCGTCGTCCTCCTGGCCGGCAACGCCTTCTTCGTCGGCGCGGAGTTCGCCATCATGTCGGCGCGTCGCAGCCAGATCGAGCCCCTGGCGGAGACGGGGTCGAAGCGCGCGAAGACCACGATCTGGGCCATGGAGCACGTCTCCCTCATGCTCGCGTGCGCGCAGCTGGGCATCACGGTCTGCTCGCTCCTGATCCTGCAGGTCGCGGAGCCCGCGATCCACCACCTGCTCGTGGTGCCGCTGGAAGCCGTCGGGATCCCCGAGGGCCTCGCCGGTGGTCTTGCGTTCGCGATCGCCCTGCTCCTGGTGACCTTCCTGCACGTGACCTTCGGCGAGATGGTGCCGAAGAACATCTCGGTCTCCGTCGCCGACAAGGCCGCGCTCCTCCTGGCCCCGCCGCTCGTGATGATCGCGCGGGTCGTCAACCCGGTGATCTCCTCGCTGAACTGGGCCGCGAACCATATCCTCCGCGCCCTCAGGGTGGAACCGAAGGACGAGGTGTCCTCGACCTACACGCTCGAGGAGGTGCAGTCCATCGTGGAGGAGTCGACGAAGAGCGGACTCGTGGACGACGAGTCGGGGCTCATCACCGGTGCGCTGGAATTCTCCGGGCAGACGGCCGAGACCACGATGGTGCCGCTCGACGGCCTCGTCACGGTCCGCACCGATGCGACGCCGGAGGACTTCGAGCGCGCGGTCGGCCGGACCGGATTCTCCCGTTTCGTCATGGTGGACGAGAACGACAACCTCACCGGCTACATGCACCTGAAGGACATCATGTCGATGCCGCAGGCCATGTACCGGCGCCCGATCACGGAGAACAAGGTCCGTACGCTGGCCAACCTGTCGCTGCACGACGAGATCGAGGACGCCCTCACGGTGATGCAGCGGACCGGTTCGCACCTCGCGCGCGTCCTCGGGCCCGACGGCTCGACGCGCGGAGTGCTCTTCCTCGAGGATGTGATCGAGCAGCTCATCGGCGAGATCCGCGACGTAACGCAGAACCGGGGGGCCCGCAGGTCGGGGGAGGGGATCGGCGGTCCCGACGCGCCGGTCACCTGATCACCGGACAGGGAAATGCGAACGGTTCGCGTCTGGGTTATGCTCGAAGCGCTAACCCGAACAATTCTCATTAGTCCGATCGAGGTTCTCCGATGCCAGTCTCTCCACGTCTCGCGCTCCCCGCGCTCCCCGCGCTGATCGCCGTCTCGGCGCTCGGTCTCGCCGCCTGCGGGGACGGCGGGTCCGGCGCATCGACCGGTCAGGCGGGCGCTTCCGGTGATGGGGCGATCACGGTCGTCAGCGCCACCAACGTGTACGGCGGCATCGCGGCGGCCGTGGGCGGCGACGACGTCGAGGTCACCTCGATCGTGGACAGCCTGAGCCAGGACCCGCATTCCTACGAGCCGACGGTGCAGGACAAGCTCGCGGTGTCCGGCGCCGACCTCGTCATCGAGAACGGCGGAGGGTACGACGCGTTCCTCGGGCGCCTCGCGGACGAGACCGGCGTCGAGACGGTGCTGAACGCCGTCGAGCTGTCAGGCCTCGAGGAGCCCGCAGGCACCGGGGAGCACCCGGAGGAGGACCACGCGGAGGAGGGCCACGGTCACGGGGCCTTCAACGAGCACGTCTGGTACGACTTGTCCGCCATGGCGACGCTCGCCGACGCGATCGCGGAGGAACTGTCCCGCATCGATGCGTCCAATGCCGACGCCTACCGCCAGCGCGCCGATGCCTTCGTCGAGGACCTCCGGCCCGTCCAGGATCGGCTGGCCGCGCTGGCGTCGGAGAACGGGAACGACGGCGTCAGGGTCGCGGTGACCGAGCCCGTCCCCGCCTACCTGCTGGAGGCCGCGGGTCTCGAGGACGTGACGCCGGAGGCGTTCACCCAGGCGATCGAGGAGGAGTCCGATGTCCCCGTGGCGGCACTCGAGGAGATGAAGTCCCTCGTGTCGGGTGGCAGCCTCGCCTTCCTTGCCTACAATGGCCAGACCGAAGGGGCGCAGACGGAAGCCGTTCGATCCGATGCCGGGGAGGCGGGCCTTCCCGTCGTCGAGTTCACCGAGACCCTGCCCGACGGTGAGGACTACGTGTCCTGGATGGCGGGCAACGCCGAAAGCATCGAGGCCGCCCTCGCATCCTGAGCACCCCGCGCCACGCTCCTGCACCACCCCCGGAACACACCCTGCACCACGACAGACTGGAAGCCGCTCCGCATGACCTCGACAGTTCCCCGGCCAGCGTCCTCCTCCGCCGGGGCGACGGACGCCCGGCCGGCGATCAGCCTGCGCGACGCGGCACTGTCCTTCGGTGGCCGCACCCTGTGGGAGGGGCTGGACCTCGACATCATGCCCGGCGAGTTCTTCGCCGTCCTCGGCCCCAACGGCTCGGGCAAGACGAGCTTCCTGAAGGTGCTGCTGGGACTGCAGCCGCTCGACTCCGGCACCGCGACCGTCGACGGCCGCCCGGTCACGCGTGGCAGCCGGGCGCTCGGGTACATCCCGCAGCAGAAATCCTTTCCCGCCGAGACGCCGCTGAGGGCCCGCGACCTCGTGGGGCTCGGGGTGGACGGGCACCGCTGGGGGCTGCGTGTCAGGGGCCGCGGGTACCGCGAGCACGTGGACCGGCTCCTGCACGACGTCGGCGCCGAATCCTATGCGGAGGCGCCGGTCGGTCTCCTGTCGGGGGGCGAGCAGCAGCGACTGCGGGCCGCACAGGCCCTCGCCACGGACCCGGCCGTGCTCCTGTGTGACGAGCCCCTGCTCTCGCTGGACCTGAACCATCAGCAGGCGGTGAGCTCGCTCATCAACCGGCAGTGCCATGAGAAGAACAGCGCCGTGGTCTTCGTGACCCACGAGATCAATCCCGTCATCGACTATGTGGACCGTGTGCTGTACCTCGCCGACGGCAAGTTCCGGGTGGGCAGCCCGGCCGAGGTCATGACGAGCGAGGTGCTCTCCGATCTGTACGACAGCCCCGTCGAGGTGCTGCACAGCAACGGGAGGATCGTCGTCGTCGGTCTGCCGGACGCCACGACCCACCATCACGAGAGCGCCTAGGCCATGGACTTCCAGGACATCGTCGACGCCCTCTTCACGTTCGACAACTACGCCCAGCTGCTCCCGCTGGTCCGGAACTCGCTCATCGCCGGGGCCGTGCTCGGACTGCTCGGCGGGCTCATCGGGACCTTCGTCATGATGCGCGACCTCGCCTTCGCGGTGCACGGCATCGCCGAGCTCTCCTTCGCGGGGGCCGCGTTCGCGCTGCTCGTCGGGGCCAATGTGGTGGCCGGGTCCCTCGTCGGCTCCGTCCTCGCCGCACTCGTCCTCGGGCTCATGGGCATCCGCGCCCGCGACCGGAACTCGATCATCGGGGTGGTCATGCCTTTCGGCCTCGGTCTCGGGATCCTGTTCCTCGCCCTCTACGAGGGGCGTGCCGCCAACAAGTTCGGCCTCCTGACCGGGCAGATCGTCTCGGTCGACGACGTGCAGCTGAACCTGCTGGTGGGGTGCGCGGTCGTCGTCATGCTCGCCCTGGCCGCGATCTGGCGTCCGCTCACCTTCGCGAGCGCGGATCCCGACCTCGCGGAGGCCCGCGGTGTGCCGGTGCGGGGCCTCTCGATCCTGTTCATGGTGCTCCTCGCGATCTCCGTGGCACTGTCCATCCAGGTGGTCGGGGCCCTGCTGGTCCTCGCCCTGCTGATCACACCGGCAGCCGCAGCGCTGAAGGTCTCCTCGGCCCCGGGCGTCGTCGTCCTGCTCAGCGTGGTGTTCGCGTGCGTCTCCGTGGTGGGCGGAATCCTGCTCGCCCTGGGCGGGCGCATCCCGATCAGCCCCTATGTCACGACGATCTCGTTCGCCATCTACCTCGTGTGCCGCCTGATAGGCTCCCGCCGGTCCGCGCGGAGGTCACGTCACTCGGGGGCAGGGGCCGGGGCGACGCGGACAGCCGCCGGCGTCTCCGCCTAGGACCGGAAGGACGCGCCGGCCGGGAGGACACCCGAGCAGGAGGCGCAGGAGCCGGGGGTCTAGGTGCTGAGGTCGTGGTCAGGCTGCCGGACGGCGTCGGCGATCGCCTGCTCCATGGTGCGCAGGAAGCGGGTGACCGTCTCGGTCTCCTCGCTCGTGAGGCCGTCGGCGGCCGCGAGGACGCCGCGCTTCTCGATGTCGAAGGCGGACCGGAACTCCTCGGTGGCCTTGTCCCCGGGCTCCAGGATCACCGCGCGGCGGTCGACGGGGTGGCGGCGTCGCCGGATGAAGCCGGCCTTCTCGAGCCGGTCGATGACGAGGGTCGTCGATGCACTCGAGATCCCGAGGGCGAGCGCGAGTTCCTTGGGGCTGGCACCTTCGTCCTTCTGCCAGATGCCGAGGAGGTAGCGCAGGGCTCCGAGGTCCGTCTCGTTGATGCTGAGCCGCTGGCTGAGCTGCCGACGAAGGCCGCTCTCCACGTTCCGGTAGGCCCTGAGTGCGTTGAGGACGTCGACGCCGGTCGCGGCCTGGTGGGTGGCACCCTCGCCGGACGGCGGATACCAGTAGCCCGCTCCCTGCCGTGCGTCCGAAGGATTCATGCCTTGATCCTAGACCATCTAGTAGTCAGGCTCCCTAGGTACTTCGTCACACGAAGGGATTGCCGTGATCCGCGGATCATGCGGCGGATCATGCGGGAGGATCGGCCGGCCCTGTCGCGGGGAAGTCCAGCTCCGTCATCGCCTGCCCGAGGGCACCGAGGAAGCGGTGGATGGTGCTGCTGTCCTCGGGCGGGAGAGCGGCGGCGATGCGCATCATCCGCTCGTGCATCGTCCCCATGGTCGACCGCACCTCGTTCTCGGTCGTCGCCGTCGGCCAGACCTCGATGACCCGCCCGTCCGTGGCGCTCGGGCGTCGTTCGGCGTGGCCGCTCTGCTCGAGGCGGTCCACCAGTACCGTCGTGGCGGCCGAGGAGATCCCGAGTTCCCGGGAGAGGGCCGCGGCATTGAGCGGCTGCCCGGCCTGGCCCGCGCGCAGCATGGAGCGCAGTGCCGTCATGTCGGTCTTGCCGAGGTGCATGGAGTCCCGGCTCTGGCCTCGCATGGCACCCTCGGCGTTCCGGTACCGGCGTACGGCATCGACGAGGTCGTGCACGGAGTCGGCATCGCAGGCCGCGGCGCCACGGGTGCGCTCGGCATCGGAGCGGACGGGGTCGGGCGTCGGCTCAGCGGCAGCGGAGCTGTCAGGGGACGTCACCCAAACAGCCTAATCGACCCCACCGACATCATCCGTGCCCTGGCCGTGGTGGCGCAGGAAGGAGTACCGTGCTGGACCGCCGGTGCCTCAGGGTCGGTCCGCCGCCGCCGTGCACTCCGGGCACAGGCCATGGATCTCGACGGTGTGGGCGGCGTCGGAGAACCCGTGCTCCGCCGCGATCCGGGCTGCCCACTGCTCGACGGCGGGCGCCTCGATCTCGACGGCCCGTCCGCAGTTGCGGCAGAGCAGGTGGTGGTGGTGGTGCTCGACGGCGCACCGCCGATAGACCGCTTCGTTGTCGCCATTGCGCAGGACGTCCACGAGGCCGTCGTCGGCCATCGACTGCAGGATGCGGTAGGCCGTGGCGAGCGAGACCGATTCACCGCGCTCGTGCAGCACGCGATGGAGTTCCTGCGTGCTCACGAAGTCGTCAAGGGCATCGAGGGCGGCGCTCACCGCGCGCCGCTGCCGCGTGACGCGCTGCTCCGATCCCCGGCGGGTGGGTGGTGCAGGCGGCGCGGGCCGCGCGGACGGCGCCGCCGTACCGGTCCTCGTTACTGCCTCGGGGGTCGCCTCAGGCGTCATGTCCTACCCTTCCTGCGGGCACACGTGCCCAGGATCAGAGTCAAGATTATCAGCGCGGGCGGCGGTAGTCTGAGGCGATGCTGCTGACCAAGTACTCCCATTCGTGCGTGCGGCTCGAGCAGGACGGATCCGTGCTCGTGGTCGATCCCGGTACCTTCTCCGAGGTCGAGGAGGCCCTCGAGGGGGCCTCCGCCGTCCTCATCACGCACGAGCACCCCGACCACATCGCCGTCGACCGCGTGGTCGCCGTGCTCACGGCGGACCCCGCGCTGGGACTGTGGGCGCCCCGGGGGGTGGCCGACGCCGTCATCCGCGGACTGGGCCACGCCGCCGGGGATCGCGTCCATCCCGTGGCGGGAGGCGAGCAGTTCGTGGCCGCCGGGTTCAGGGTGCGGACCTTCGGCGGCCAGCACGCGCTGATCCACCCCCTGATCCCCGTGGTCGCCAATGTGGGCTTCCTCGTGGAGGGATCCGTGTACCACCCCGGTGATTCGCTGATCGTGCCGGACGGGATCGGCGTCGAGACCCTCCTGGTGCCCGTGCATGCGCCGTGGTCGAAGCTGGCCGAGGTCGTCGACTTCGTGATGGCGGTCCGGGCTCCCCGCGCCTTCCAGATCCACGACGCCCTCCTCAACGAGACGGGGCTCGGCCTGGTCGAGGGACATCTCACCCGCCTGGGTGCGCCGTACGGCACGTCCTTCCGGCACCTCGCACTCCGCGAGAGCGTCGACGTCTGAGTCCGTCCGGCCCTGCCCTGCGCGGCCCGTTCCGGCATCCTCCGGTCGAGCCGGCGCACGCGGCCGTCCGTGAGCCGTGCGCGTGCCGGACGGGTTCCTTGGTGGGGGCACCCGGGTGTGGTGGACTGGCCTGCATCAGGACCGGCCGCGGTGAGCTCCGCGGTCCGGTCGACCGTTCCGACAGGAGATCTCGATGAAGACTCTGATGGATGTGCAGGAGCTGCGGGACCGGATGACCTCCGGTCGGCAGACCATCCTGCTGGATGTGCGCTGGTCCCTGGGCGACCCCCACGGCCATGGGCATTACCGTGAAGCCCACATACCCGGCGCCGTGTACGTGGACATGGAGACACAGCTGTGTGCGCCCGGCGGTCCCGGGCTCGGGCGCCACCCGCTTCCCGACCCCGAGGCCCTGCAGGAGGCTGCCCGCCAGTGGGGACTCTCCGACGGCGACACGGTGGTCGCCTACGACGACTCCGGGAACCTCGCGGCTGCACGCCTCTGGTGGCTCCTGCGCGACGCCGGCTTCGAGGCGGTCAGCCTCCTCGACGGCGGCCTCACCGCCTGGCGCGAGGCGGGGTACGACGTCGAGGGCGGGGAGGAGCGGCACTGCGTCGGGAGCGTCCACCTCACCTCGGGGCGGATGCCCGTCGTCTCGATCCCCGACCTGCTCGACCCGGTGCAGGGCGACGTCGTCCTCGACGCCCGGGCCGGCGAACGCTTCCGCGGCGAGCACGAGCCGATCGATCCGAAGGCCGGCCACATCCCCGGAGCGGTCAGCGCCCCGACGGCAGACAACCTCGGCGACGACCGCCGCTTCCGGTCCGCCGAGGAACTCCGCCGCCGCTTCCGGGCCCTGGGTGCCGGGCGCGGGCGCACCACGGTGTACTGCGGCTCCGGCATCACCGCGGCCCACGCCATCGCCGCCCTGGACATCGCCGGCATCGACGCCGCACTGTTCCCGGGCTCGTGGTCCCAGTGGTCGACGACGGAGGGACTGTCCGTCGCGACGGGCGCCTGACCGCCCCGGACCGCGGGCGCACCCTGCGGCGGGGCCGGCGCTGGCCCCGCCGCAGGGTGGCGCGGTAGCGTCGGGGCATGACCCCAGGACGCCCCGCACCGCCGCCCCTGCGTGGCGGCATCCCGCTGCCGGCCGGACGGGCGCGCGGCGGTGTCCCACCGGCAGCGACCCCAGGAGGACCGATGGCCACTCTCTTCACCAGGATCATCGACGGCGAGGTGCCCGGGCGCTTCGTGTGGCAGGACGACGACGTCGTCGCTTTCCTCACCATCGCACCGATCACCCCCGGACACACGCTCGTGGTGCCGCGGCGGGAGATCCCGCACTGGCTCGAGGCCGATCCGGAGACCCTGACCCGGGTGATGGCCGTCGCGCAGACCATCGGCAGGGCGCAGGAGACGGCGTTCGGCGCGAAACGCGTGGGCGTCCTGCTCGAGGGCTACGAGGTGCCCCACCTGCACGTGCACGTCTGGCCGACGCAGTCCCCGGAGGATTTCGACGTCAAGCGCGTGGATCACGCGCCGGATCCGGCCGCGATGGATCGGAGTGCCGAGGTGTTGCGCCGGGCGCTGCGTGACGCCGGACATTCCGGCTCCGTCCCCGACTGAACGGGCCGTAGACCGCTACCGCGATCCGTCCACCACTGGTAGGTTGCCGGTGCATGGAAACGATCGAGAGCATGTTGACGGGCGGGCATCCCAACTCGATGGGGCGCACGGTCGACGTCGTCGAACTGGTGGCGGCAGACCGGTCGAGGCTGCAGGAGCTGTTCGGGTGCTACGGGAGTGCGGACCCTGTGGTGCGGCTGCGTACCTCCAGCGCCCTCAAACGCCTCGAGGCCGTGCGGCACGACTGGCTGGTCCCGTTCGTCGACCGGCTCATCGACGAC
Source organism: Arthrobacter sp. CAN_A2 (assembly GCF_015752045.1). Taxonomy (NCBI): domain Bacteria; kingdom Bacillati; phylum Actinomycetota; class Actinomycetes; order Micrococcales; family Micrococcaceae; genus Arthrobacter; species Arthrobacter sp. CAN_A2. Next base: position 215,316 of record NZ_JADOUS010000001.1, on the reverse strand, counting down.
GTCGGCACGCTGGACCAGGCCTCCGCGCGGTGGACGCTCGCGAAGCTGTTCCTGAGGCTGACGCCGGACCTGACACCGGACCAGCGTGACCGCGCCACGGTGGTCCTCAAGCGCAACCTGGAGGAGCAGCACGACTGGATCGTGCTGATCAACACCATGGAGACACTCTCCGCCTGGTCCGACGGCGATCCCGCCCTGCGCGCGTGGCTGGACCCGCAGCTCGAGCGCCTGGCCGGCGACCCGCGGACCTCGGTCGCGGAGAGGGCCCAGGGCATCGCCGCCCGGGCCGGCGGTGACCGGACGGCGCCCGATGCGCTGCACGACGCCGAGCGCCTCGAAGTCACCGCGTCTCGGCGAAGGCCTCGTTGAGGGCTGTCCTGACGCGCTTCTCGGAGACCGAGTAGGCGGTGCCGAGGTCCTGTGCGAACAGGCTCACCCGCAGCTCCTCGATCATCCACCGGACGCGCGCCAGGGACGCGGGCCGGTGCCGTCCCGCGGCGAGGGACGCGACGGCGTCGTCGTACTCGTCCTCGAGCCGCTGGATGACGGCGGTACCGAGGCCGTCGCGCTGCACATTGGTCGGCAGTTTCTCGAGCCGCAGCTCGATGCCCCGCAGATAGCGCGGGAGGTGCGCCAGCTGGGCGTATCCCGTGGCCGCGACGAAGCCGGGGTGGACGAGGTGCTCGAGCTGGCTCCGGACGTCGTTCAGGGCCGTGATCAGTGCCAGGCTCGTGGTCCCCTTGAGCTGCTTCTGGATCCGCCGGCTGCTGGCGAGCACCTTCTCCACCGTCGCCGTCACGACGAACACCGTGTCGATGAGCTCGGCGCGGACCTCCTCGTAGAGCCGGTTGAACGCCTCCTCGGTCCAGGGCAGCTGCTCCGGCACGAGCTTGTCGATCGCCGCGAGCGAGCAGTCGCGGATGAGCTCGGCGACACTGCCGTGCGGGTTCTGGCTGAAGGTGAGCTTCTCGGTGTTGCTGAGATGCTCCAGCACGTACTTCGCCGGGCTCGGGATACGCAGGGACAGGAGCCGGATGATCCCGGCCCGCATCGCCGTCGACTGCTCGCCGGCGGTCGGGAACACCCGCAGGCCCACCGAGGTGCCCTCGTCGACGACGGCGGGGAACCCGGTGACCCGGTGACCGGCGACGGTGCGGGACACCTCGCGCTCGATGCCTCCGAAGACCCAGCTGCTCTCGCCCGTCCGCTCGGCGACCGCGGGTGCCTCCGCCACCGCCACCGCACCGCCGGGAAGGGAGGCGCCCTGCGCGGCCTGCCCGCCTGCCGCGGAGGCGTCCGCGGCATGCGTCCGACCGGAGCCACGGCCGGCCGGTTCGGTCCTCGTGCCCTCGCGACCTGCAGGGCCGGCGGTCGCCTTCCCGCGGCCCCCGTGTCCGGGACCACCCGCCGGCCGGGTGCTGCCGGGCGTCGCGCCGAGGGACTCCGCGATGGCCCGGCTGACCGCCGGCGCCAGGGCCTCCCGGAGGGCCTCCAGGTCGCGGGACTCGTCGAGCACGCGCCCCCCGGCGTCGACGATGCGGAACATCATGAGCAGGTGCGGCGGCACCGCGGACCAGGTCCACGACCCGGGCGGGATGACATGGCCCCGCAGGCGGCGCAGTGCGAGTTCGAGGGACGCTTCCAGGTCGTCCCGGGCCGGATCGAAGTCGGCCCCGAGCGCGGCGACAGCGCTCCGGGCGACGTCGGGGGCGGGCACGAAGTTCTTCCGCACCTGCTTCGGCAGCGACTTGATGAGTGAGGTCACGAGTTCCACCCGCTGGCCGGGGATCTGCCAGCGGAACGGCTTCGGGTCCAGCTGGTTGAGGAACAGGACCGGGATGGTCACGGTGACGCCGTCGTGCGCACCGGGGGTGAGGGGCGAGAACTCGTAGGCCAGGGGCAGCTCGAATCCGGCCTGGTGCCAGGTACTCGGGAAGGCCGCCTCGTCGAGTTCCGCCGCATCCTCGCTGAGGAGCTGCTCCGGATCGAAGTCGAGCAGGTCCGCCTGCTCGTGGCGTGCCTGCTTCCACCAGGAGTCGAAGTGCCGCTCGGAGACCACCTCGGCGCCGATCCGCTGGTCGTAGAACTCGAACAGGGTCTCGTCGTCCACCCGCAGGTCCCGCCGCCGCAGGCGGTTCTCGAGCTCCTCCACCTCGGCGAGGCGGGCCTGGTTGCGGCTGAAGAACGTGTGGTGGGTCTTCCAGTCACCCTCGACGAGGGCATGCCGGATGAACAGCTCGCGGGCCACCTCCCGGTCCACCCGCCCGTAGTTGATGCGACGCTGCGGCACGATCGGCACACCGTAGAGCGTCACCTTCTCGTACGCCATGACCGAGCCCATCTTCCGGGACCAGTGCGGTTCGCTGTAGCTGCGCTTCACCAGGTGCGGCGCCACCTGTTCGGCCCACAGGGGATCGATGCGCGCCACGACGCGCGCCCACAGCCGGGAGGTCTCCACGAGCTCGGCGGCCATCACCCAGTCGGGCGACTTCTTGAACAGCGCCGACCCGGGGAACACGGCGAAGCGGGTCCCGCGTGCACCGGCGTATTCACGCTTGCGCTGGTCGAAGAGGCCGATGTTGCCGAGCAGGCCCGCGAGCAGGGCGATGTGGATCTGTTCGTGAAGCCCGACGGGGTCCACGGGGCCGGCGTGCAGGGTGATGCCGAGCGGCTTCGCGAGCTGGCGCAGCTGCTGGAACAGGTCCTGCCACTCCCGCACGCGCAGGTAGTTGATGAACTCCGTGCGGCACAGCTTCCGGAACTGCGTCGAGGACAGTTCGTCCTGCCTCTCCTGCAGGTAGCGCCACAGGTTGAGGTAGGCCGTGAAGTCCGAGTTCTCGTCCACGAAGCGCTTGTGCTTCTCGGCGGCCTGCTGCTGCTTGGCGGGCTGGTCCGCGGAGGGGCGCTCCCTCGGATCCTGGATGGTCAGGGCCGCCGCGAGGACCATGACCTCCTTGACGGAGCCGCGCGCCCCGGCCTCGACGATCATGCGCCCGAGGCGTGGATCGACGGGCAGCTGGGCGAGCTTGCGGCCCACCGCGGACAGGCCGCCGTCGTCCTTCAGTGCGCCGAGCTCGCGGAGCAGGGCGACGCCGTCGTTGATCGCCTTGGTCTCGGGTGGCTCCACGAACGGGAACTCCGCGATGTCCTTCGGACTGCGGGTCACGCCCATGGCGGCCATCTGCAGGATGACCGAGGCGAGGCTGGTCCGCAGAATCTCCGGCTCGGTGAACGGCCGCCGCGAGGCGTAGTCCTCCTCCGAGTAGAGGCGGATGGCGATGCCGTCGGACACGCGCCCGCTGCGGCCCGACCGCTGGTTCGCGGAGGCCTGGGACACGCGCTCGATCGGCAGCCGCTGGACCTTGGTGCGGTGCGAATAGCGGGAGATGCGGGCCGTGCCGGTGTCGATGACGTACTTGATGCCGGGCACGGTGAGGGAGGTCTCCGCGACGTTCGTCGCGAGGATGATCCGGCGGTGGCTGCCGGTGGGGCGGAAGACGCGGTGCTGCTCCTCGAGGGAGAGCCTCGCGAACAGGGGGAGGACCTCCGTGCCGCGCAGGCGCGTGGTGGACTGGATGCGGGCGCGGAGGGCGTCGGCGGCGTCGCGGATCTCGCGCTCGCCGGAGAAGAACACCAGGATGTCGCCGGGGGCCTCGAGGGAGAGTTCGTCCACCGCGTCGCAGACGGCGTCGAGCGGATCCCGTTCCTCCTCGAGCTCGCTGTCCGCGCCGCCGTCGCCGTCGTCGAGTCCTCCCGGCGGCTGGTCGAGGGGGCGGTACCGGATCTCGACCGGGTACGTGCGGCCGGAGACCTCGATGATCGGCGCGGGAGAGGTGTCCACGACGGCGGCGTCGGCGGCGAAGTGCGCGGCGAAGCGCTCCGGGTCGATGGTCGCCGAGGTGATGATGACCTTCAGGTCCGGGCGCTCGGGCAGGATCCGCTTGAGGTAGCCGAGGATGAAGTCGATGTTCAGGCTGCGCTCGTGGGCCTCGTCGATGATGATCGTGCTGTACTTGCGCAGCATCCGGTCGTGCTGGATCTCGGCGAGGAGGATGCCGTCCGTCATCAGCTTGATCCTGGTGCGGCGGCCGACGGATCCGGTGAAGCGGACCTGGTAGCCGACCTCCTCGCCCAGCGGGACCTGCAGTTCCTCGGCGATGCGCTCGGCGACGGTGCGGGCGGCGAGGCGCCGGGGCTGGGTATGACCGATCAGCCCATGCTCCGCCAGGCCGAGCTCGAGGCACATCTTGGGGATCTGTGTCGTCTTCCCGGACCCGGTCTCGCCGGCGATGATGGTGACCTGGTTGGCCGCGATGGCGGCCATGATGTCAGCCCGGCGTTCCGAGACGGGAAGATCCGCGGGGTAGGAAATTGTCAGTGGCATAGTTGCCTGCCAGTCTAGTTCCTCGCACCGGGCCGCAGGCGGGGTGTTCACCGAGGGCCGGGGTCCGGCCTTCCGCCGCTGCCGGGCGCGACCTGCTCCGCACTCCCGGTCCCGGTCCCGGTCGCACGGCGGAGCCGGTCGGCGACGACGACGGCGCGCTCCCGCATCGCGGCCGGCTCGAGGACCTCGAAGTCGATGTCCCAGCTCGCCAGGTAGGCCAGCGGGAAGTCGAGGGAGTCGAAGCCCGCCCTCAGGAGCGTGTGGTGCTCGCCGTCGGCCTCGAGGGTGCCCGTGCTGGGCGGGACGCGCGATTCCAGCTCCTGCAGCGGCGCGTGGAACCTGATCACGGCGTCGTAGGAAGAGGGCGAGCGGGTGATGGACTCCTGCACGTAGGCCGCGAGGTCGGGCGCGGGCAGGGGTCGGGGTACGAAGCGGTCCCGTGCCACCGGCACGCTCCGGCACCGGTCCACGCGGAACGTCCGCCAGTCCTCCCGCGAGCGATCGAAGGCCACCAGGTACCACCGCCGGCCGGTGTCCACGAGCCGGTACGGTTCGACGACGCGCCGGGAGGATTCGCCGTCGTGCCGGTCGTAGCGGAACGCGACGCTGCGGCGCTCGGTGATCGCCGCGGAGAGGGCGGTCAGGATCTCCGGATCCACCGGCGTACTGGCCGCAGCCATGCGTGTCACCGCGAAGCGCAACCCCGCGAACCGGGGCCTCAGCCGGGGCGGGAGGACCTGTTCGAGTTTGGTGAGCGCGCGCACGGAGGCCTCCCCCACGCCGGAGACCGGGCTTGCCGTGACCGCGGTCAGGCCGATCGCGACGGCGAGCGCCTCGTCGTCGTCGAGCAGCAGGGGCGGGAGCCGGGCGCCGGCGCCGAGCTGGTATCCGCCGGCGACCCCGGGGGAGGCGTTGATGGGATAGCCGAGCGTGCGCAGCTTGCCGATGTCCCGCCGGACCGTCCGCTCCGTGACCGCCATGCGCTGGGCGAGGGCGGGGCCGGTCCACTCACGCCGGAGTTGGAGGAGCGAGAGGAGTTGCAGCAGGCGCGCCGAGGTCTCGATCATGGGTCAACGGTACGGCGGAAAGCGGACGGGAGCTGTCCTGATTCCTGCCCTCCTAGCCCGACGCCCCGCGGAGGTCACCCGGCCGCCGGATGAGCCATACCGCCCAGGCGATCAGGGCCACCACGCCGACCAGCACGGCGACCAGGCTCGACCCGGCCCGGCCCACGAGCAGGGCGAGGACGGCGACGGGCTGCGCCCCGGCCTGGATGCGCAGGAAGGACACCGCGAGCTGACGGAGCGCCGCAGCGCTGATCCACCCCCGCAGCGGGAGGTGCAGGAGCAGGAGGTAGAGGATGAAGACGGCATGCAGCCCGGCGACGAACACGAGGAGCCACGGGGACCCGGCCGGCACGTTCACCGCGTAGGCGACCACGAGCAGCAGCAGGGACAGGGAGACCACGCCGACGGAGGGGAGCACCGCCGCGCCCGCGGCCACCACAACGGGCAGGAGGATCCACGCCGAGTCGCTCCACGCGATGCTGCCCAGGAGCACGGCGAGCAGGGCGGTCGCGCAGCGCACCGCCCACAGGGGTACGAGGCCGCGTCGGTCGGGGACGGCCGGGGAGCCGGCGGAGCGGACGGGCCGGGCGAGCCCCCGCGGCCTCACGGGGCACCCCGGCCGGACCCCTGGCCCGCACGTCGTCCGGCCCGGCGCGCCAGCAGTCGGAACCCGGTGTCGAGGTCCGGTCCGCAGGGCGCTCCGAGGTCGTCCGTGCGGCTCGGGGTGGGCGCAGCGGTGGTTCGGGCGCGCCGAGGGTCGGCGGAGATGCCGGCGACCACAGGGATGCCGTCGACCTGCAGGCCCTCGAGCAGCAGGAGTCGCCGCAGGAGCGTGAGCCGCACGGCCTCGGCCTGCGCCGTGGTCGTCTCCGTGCGGTCCAGCGGCAGCATGCAGTCGACACCGGCCACCACGTGCCCCTGCGCGTGCCAGAGGCGCAGCAGGCGTGACGGCTCCGCATCCAGGAAGGCGGAGAACACGACGACGACGGCGCCCTGCGGCGGCACGGGGTCCCTGCGGCGCCGTCGCCGTGGCACCACGGCCGTGCCGGCCAGCCGGACCCGGATCTGCTCCAGATGGCGTGCACCCGCAGCCGAGCGCAGTGCGCGCCGCGTGCCGGACAGGTCGTCGAGTCCCACACGGTCACCGACGGCGAGGTAGGACGCCGCTACCGTCGCGGCGGCCGTCCGCGCGAGGTGCAGCGATCCGGCGGCCAGCCGCGGAGGAGCCGCGGCGAACCAGTCGGCCGTCGAGGCCGGCAGGTCGTGGGCCTGGTCGACGACGAGGAAGATCGAGGCCTCGGCGTCGGCGAAGGTACGCCGCACCATGAGCCGGTCCTGGTCGGCAGACCGGCGGGCCGTTGCGCGCCAGTCGATCCGCCGCAGCTGGTCCCCGGGCTGCAGGGGAGCGACGGACCGCAGCTCACCGCCGTCGCCCGGCCGCCCTGACCGATGCGTTCCCGCGAGGCCCACGAGCCGCCGGGAGACCGGGCGGGCGAGCATCGCCCCGATCGGCGGCAGGATACTCACGCGCACGGGCGGTGCCGCGACGAACGCCGACGGCCGGGCGAGGTCGGCGGTGAAGCCCGCGGCACCGTAGGCGAGGACGTCCCGTTCCCCCGAGGGCGGCGCATCCACCAGGAACGGGCACTCCTCGCCGGCCAGCAGGACGACGGCGTCCGGGGGACAGCCGGGGGCGGCCAGGGTGGTGATGACCAGGCGCCCGGGCTCCGCGGCGCCGCCGGTGTCCCGCGGCGCGAGCAGCAGACGCAGGCGCGGTCCCCGGGCGTCGCCCTGCCGGTCCGGGGCGATGCCGGCGGCACACGCTTTCCCGGGCTCCGGCCCGGCGCGACCGGCGAGCGCGAGGAAGGCGAACGGTGCGGCGAGAGCCACGGTGTCCGGGCGGCCGGAGACCAGGCCCGCCACCACGCAGAGGAGCAGGACGATGACGGCGAGCGCCCAGACCGGCGACCGGACGGCCGCGGAGGCCCTAGCCACGCGGCACGGTCGGCGGGGTGGGAACCTCGGCCAGCACGTCCCGCACCACCTTCTCCGTCGCCACGCCCTGCGCCCAGGACGACGGCGTCAGCGTCAGCCGGTGTGCGAGGACGGCCTCGGCCCCCTCCTGCACGTCCTCGGGCAGCACGAAGGTGCGGCCGTCGAGGACCGCGAGGGCGCGGCCCAGCAGGACCAGCGCCTGTGACCCGCGAGGGGAGGCGCCCACCTCGACCGCCGGATGGGTCCGCGTCGCGGCGGTGAGCCGGACCGCGTAGTCGATGACGTCGTCGTCCACGCCCACGGACTCCACGGCGGCCTGGAGGTCCAGCAGTCCCTCGGCCGTGGTCACGCTCGCCACCTGCGTCTCGTCCCGCCGACGCGTGATGCGCCGCGCGATGATGTCCTGTTCGCCGCCGGGGCCGGGGTAACCGAAGCGCAGGCGGACCATGAAGCGGTCCAGCTGCGCCTCCGGCAGCGGGTAGGTGCCCTCGAACTCGATGGGGTTGGACGTGGCGAACACATGGAAGGGCCGCCGGAGCGGCAGGGTGATGCCCTCGGCGGACACCTGCGCCTCCGCCATGGCTTCGAGGAGCGCGGACTGGGTCTTGGGGGACGTCCGGTTGATCTCGTCGGCGAGGAACAGGCCCGCGAAGATGGGGCCGGGCTTGAACTCGAACTCCCGCGTGGCCGGATTGAAGATGGACGAGCCGGTCACGTCCGAGGGCAGGAGGTCCGGAGTGAACTGCAGGCGCCGGAAGTCGAGGCCCAACGCCTGGGCGAGGGTCTTGGCCGCGAGGGTCTTCCCGAGGCCGGGCAGGTCCTCGAACAGGACGTGGCCTCCCGCGAGCACGGCCGCGAGGGCCAGGCGCAGGGCCCCCTCGGCGCCGACGACGACGGTCCCTGCGCGGGCGAGGACCTCGCGTCCCACGCGCGCGGCGTCGACGGACCCCGTGCCCGTGCCGTCTGCAGGGCCGGTCGGCACCGCGCCCGGGTCCACGGCGGCGCTCGGCGGGCGGGAGTCGGGCTCGATCATGGGGCCTCCTGGCGATGGATCGGTGTCGGGTCGGGCTGGGGGGCGAGGAGGATGCGTTCCAGTTCTGCGCCGACGGCCTGGAGTTCGCGGTGGTTCAGCGCCGGTGGCCGAGCCCCTGCGAGGAAGGTATCGAGCGCGTCGCTCCGGGGGGCTCCGGGCCGCGCCACCGCCACCGAGCGGGCCAGGGTATGCGCCTCGAGGAGCGCGCGGGCCCCGGGCTCCTTCGACGCGAGGGAGAATTCGAGCGCCTGCAGATCGGCGAGGCCGCGCTCCGGCTCGGGTGGGCGCGGCAGGACGATCCGGGGGACGTCCACGGCCTCCAGGACACCGTTCGCGATGCCCGCGGCGCACGCCGCCGCCGCGAGGACGACGGCGTGGCGGGCATCGAGGCCGAAGAACCACACGGCGCCGAGCGCGAGGCCGACCAGCACGGCCGTGACGGCCCACGCGGACCGCTTCACGGGCTGACCTCCGGCTGCCGGGCGCGTGTGGCGAGGGACCGTGCCAGTTCGTCGAGGCTCGCCGCCGCCGCGTCCCGGTCGGCGGGGCCGAGGGGGTCGCCGGCATGGTCCCGGCCGGTCTGCCCGAAGCGGGCGCGCTGATACAGCTGGTTGAGGGCGGTCAGGGGACGGGGAGGAAGATCGAGGGTGCCCGCGACGGTGGAGGCGAAGTCCGACGTCGTCTGCGTGGGTGCGCGGCCGACGCCCGCCTCGGCGCAGACGCGCTCGAGCTCGAGCCAGCACCGGATGATCGTGTCCGAGGTGCCTCCGCCGCGCCCCAGCGCCGCACGCGACTCCTTCGCCCAGTCCGGCAGGGCCACGGACGCCAGGGCGACGGCGCCGGAGTGTTGCGGATCGGCCTGCCCCGGGGGATCGCCCTCGGGTCCCTGCCGGCCGCGGAAACGCAGGAGCAGCCGCGTCAGGAGGGCCAGCGCGAGCATGAGGAGGACGAGGAAGACCGCGACCAGGGTGCCACCATCGATGACGATGCGCTCGCCGTCGGGCAGTGGTGGTGCCGTGGCCGTCCCGGTCGGGGCGGGTGACTCCGTCTGCTGGGGGGAGCCGTCCGGCGGATTCATCACGGGATCGGCGGAGAAGTCACCGACGAAGGCGGCGGCGAGCACCACGAGGAGGAGGACGATCAGGGTCAGGGCGGCCGGGACACGCTGTGGACCGGCTGTCGTCCCCACGTTCCCCCCGCCGGTCGATGCTCGCGCGGGCCCCGCGGGCCGCGTCCTGTGGAGCCTACCAAAACAGAACCGCCGCCGGCCTGATGGCCGACGGCGGTGGATGTGCCCTCGATAGGATTCGAACCTACGACCTTCTGCTCCGGAGGCAGACGCTCTATCCCCTGAGCTACGAAGGCAGATACGGAGACGTCCGTACCCGTTAGGGACTCATCGAGCTTAGCAGGTGGCGCATCTGTGGGAAAACGCCGACGCGGGGAGGTGGTGCAGATCGGGACGGGAGGGCGCGGGGTCTCAGGCGGGGGAGGGGGTGTGCCGGTCCCTGATGCCGACGGTGACGAGGACGACGAGGCCCAGGAGGGGGATGATGACGTAGAGGATGGCCCCGGTCATCGTCGCGAGGAGCACCTGGTTCAGGACCGCGGGTACGGGTGAGCCGGTGATGATGTTCGTCAGGTGGAAGAGTCCGAAGACGAGCGACGTGCCGATCGCGACTATCGCCTCGGTGCGCCCGTCGGCCCGCATTCCGCGGAGGAGGATGCCGCGGAACAGCGTCTCTGCGCAGAACCCCACCAGGACTCCGGCGACGAGGATCGGGATCAGGAGGTCGACGCGCAGGTCGGACCAGCCGACGAAGACGAGGTGCAGGCTGATGCCGATGATGAAGGCGACCGCGGCGATCCTGAGGATGGCCGGGACCGGCAGCCGTTCCTTGTCGTGGAAGACATGGTCCCAGTGGGACCACCAGAGGAAGGCGATGAGGACGATCGCACCGCGTGCCAGCGGCAGGACGGCCGCGCGCCAGACGTTCGCAGCGGAGGCGAACCACTCCGTGTACGGGATCCCGGACGTGGCGGCGGTGACGGTGAAGACGGCCGAAGAGAGGACGATGACCAGCAGTGCGCCCCGGACAGAACCGGAAGAGGCCGACCTCAGGCGTTCGTCGGCCAGAGGATGAAATCGTCGCAGACCATCCGGACCGGCTTCGGGCCTGCAGCGTCCAGGGCGGAGCGCACCAGGTGGAGATGGTCGACCGTCATCTCGAGGGGAGGCTCGTCGGGCTGGTAGGTCGTGCGCACCGGGTAGTCCACGCCCGGCGTGGTGGTCATCTCGATGTGGCATCCGACCACGTGCGTCACCGGATGCGTGTCGCCGAACCGGATGAGGCGATCGATGCTTCGCGAGAAGGCCGTCCAGTCCTCGATATACAGGCGCCCCCGGTACACCGTGTCGCCGGTGAAGAGGATCCCGGTCCAGGGATCGTGGAATGTGACAGCGGCCGCGTCGTGGCCCGGCGTGGCGAGGACGACGAGGGTCCGTCCACCAAGATCGACCTCCCCCCGTTCATCGGGGGTGTCGGAGAACCCGAAGTACTGCCAGGCGGCCTCCCTGCCCGCCGGCACGAGGGTGGTGTGGGCTCGGTTCGAGAACTGGGCATCACCGGCGACGTGGTCCCCGTGCGAGTGCGTGTGCAGGATCAGTAGTCCGTACGAGCGGCCGACCTCCGGATGCCGGCCGAGCCACGACCCGATGAGATCGTCGACGACTGCCCGCAAGGGGAAGTACTGCTGGGAGACCGTCGCGCCGGTGTCGAGCAGGACCACTCGCTCGTCCCCGAAGAGGAGGAACACAAAGGGTGCTTCGTAGTTGACGGCCTTGTTCTGCCGCAGCACAACGGTGTCGGCGTCGTACCAAAAGACCTGCACGTCGGGGTCCGTGTTGTGCCTGGAGGACTCGGACCCGTGGATCCACTGCGCGGGCAGCGGTTTCGCAACGGGTCCGTCTGCAGGATGATCCCTCGACACCATCGACGCTCCGAACTCTTGGGCTTACAGCGGTCACATCGTGCCGCTCCACGGCTTCCAGCATGACGGCCCGGGCTTGCTGCGCGCCAATCCGGGGGCGGTGGCCAATCCGGGACTAAAGGCCCTGACGGGGATGGTGCTTCCCGGCAACAATCAATGGGTGACCTGCATCTCGTGAAGCAGTGATGAACGTCCAAGCCGCAGAGGGACCCAAGAGCACAGCGATGTGGGGGAGTTCCTTTCGTGGACATATCAAGGAGCGGGACATCACGGATGAGGGCTCACCACGGCACCACCGGTCAGCAGCCACCAGATGGCGCTCCGAACAATCCCGGACCATCGTGCGTCGCATACCTGCGCGACCGCGAACCGGTCCGGGTCCTGCGCCCCTTCAGGGGGCGGGACCCGGTGGGCTTGCGTCGGTGTCACGGTGGTCCTGTACCTGCAGGGGTGCCGGCCGTTTCCCAGGGCGGGTTCGGCGGGTCGTCGTGCTGACTGATCCCCGTGCCTCTGATCGGGTCCTGCCGCCGCATACCGATCAACGGGGGGCCATGGTCGCAGTGCGCGCACCGCTGTCCGAGTACTCCTGCCTTCAATGGGCTGCCTGGCGGGCCCTGGCCGCGGGTGTTCCAGTGACGCTGGTCCATAGTGTCGCTCCTGCCGGCTCACTGCCTCTCGAGGCCTGCGACGCCGATGTCGTCCGCGCAGGCAGCTCGCTGCTGCGAAGTGAAGCGTCCCGGCTGTCCTCCGGATTCCCGACGCTGCAGGTGGATCTCCGGCTGTACCGCGGCAACCTGACCCAGGCGCTGATCGGATTGTCATCGAACGCGTCGCTGCTCGTGGTCGGCGCGAACCGGGTTGCTCTCGCCCCTGACGGGGTTCAGGATCCGGTGGTCCTGGGGGTCGTCTCGGCGTCTCTCGCCCCGGTCCTGGTCGTGCCGCCCGGCTCGCGGGGGGTCGGTATCCATCAGAGGACCGCCAAGGGTCACGTGGTGGTCGGGGTCGACGGATCGGCGCAGTCCTTCATGGCACTGACCTGTGCGGCTGCCGAGGCCGAGCGGCTCGGTGCGGCCCTGCGGGTGATCATGGCGCTCAAATCAGGATCGGCGGAGTCCAGGACACTGATGAATGGTGCTTCCGCATCGCTCACGACGCTGCGAGCCGACTACCCCCACCTGTCCGTGAGCTGGATCGTGGACGTGCTGCGCAGCCCTGTCCATGCCCTGATGCGGCACAGCCGTGACGCCGTGTTGCTGGTGATCGGCCGCCATGGCGAGGGCGCCAAGGCCGGGGCGAAGCTCGGCTCCGTGACGCGCACCCTGCTTTCGCACCTGCCCTGCCCCACGCTCGTCACCACCCTGCCACCGCCGGTCGAGTCCACGGTTGGGGACGCGCTCTTCACGGAATACCCGACGGACGCGGGGCACGGGATCGACGACGGATGCCGGACTCCCCACCAGGAGTGAGGTCCATGTCATCGCCAGCCTTCCGCTAATGGTCTTTCCGACGTGACGTACTCCGATCTCACGACAAAATCGAGACACCGCCGGGGCGCATAATCATTGACGTCAGGAGGGGTATGGCGGAGGCTTGTAGCAGACACCCCGGACCCTGGTGGCGCCCTTATTTCTTTGCCGCCAAGGAGTCGCATCATGTCGTCCGTCGTCGATTCACGGCCTTCCTCATCCCATGTCGCCTCGGTGTACTCCGATAGTGATGTCGTGCCCGAGTACTTCGTCCAGCAGCACGATCAGGTCATTCAGCGCCTGTTCGCGGCGGGCCTGCGCATCCAGGGCCTCCGCAGACATCTCTCGGACCGTGAAGCACTGGAACGCATCGGTCTCGTGACCGCCGATCTGGATGCCACGATCAAGGAGCTGCGCGACACGATCTACTCCCTCCGGCTGGTCCCACAGGTCGCGCCGACCTTCAGCGCCGGCATCGTGGCCCTCGTCGCGACCACAGCCCAGGGGCACGCCCTTCAGCCCGAGCTGCACCTCTCCGGGCCCCTCGACGCCGCCGTCCCCCCCGGGGTGGCTGAGCATGCGCGGGGAGTCCTGCGCGAGGGCCTGTCCAACGCACTCTGTCATGCCGCGGCGGACTCCATCGTCATCACGCTGCGGGTCCTTCGGGATCGCCTCGAGATGAGAATCAGCGACGACGGCTCCGGGTTCGCCGACCTACCGTCCTGCCCCGGCTTGACGGCGATGCGGCGCCACGCCGAACTCTGCGGGGGCACCCTCTCGATCTCGAGCACCCCCGACCGTGGAACGCACGTACTGCTCATGGTGGCCCTGAACGCCCGGGGGAGCTGAACGGCAGCAGACGGTCGTAATCAGAGCGTGAGCGTGCGGCTCAGCACTGCTTCTGCCGTGTCGGTCAGACTGGTCCTGTGGGATCGTGCGTACGCACGCAGGCGGTCGAAGGCTTCGTCGGTGGTGACGTTCGAGATCTGGGAGATCACGCCCTTGGCTTGCTCGACGAGGATCCGGCTGTTCAGCGCCCGCTGCAGCTGATCGTTGACCACCGCGGATTCCCGGATGGTGCGTTCCTGCAGGATGCTGATCGTCGACACATCAGCGAGAGCCTGCCCGATGGCAACATCCTCCTCGCTCAGTTCGCCGGTGTCGGCGCGGAACAGATTCATCGCACCGATGGTCTTGCCGCGGACGCGCAGGGGGAAGGCGTGCACGGACTGGAAGCCCTGGGCTGCGGCCGCGCGCATGAACTTCGGCCATCGGTCTCCGGTTCCGGCAATATCGCGGATGGTGACGGGAACGCCCGTGGTGAAGCATTCGACGCACGGACCGGTCCCCGTCTCCTGCTGCAGGACTTCGATGAGGTGGCTTTCCTCGCTGGTCGACGCCAGCACCTGCAGGACGCCGTCGGGGCCGGCGAGCATCAGACCGGCCGCGGTCGCGTCAAGCAGTCCGACGCACTCCTCGACGAGCGTGTGCAGGAGGTCCAGCACATCGTATTCATCGACCAGCGTGTCCGCGATCCTGACGAACGCGGCACTGACCCGGCTCGCCCGGGTGGTGGATTGCTTGGAGCCCACGGTGGGCCTCCTTAGATTGACGTCATGGGTTCGGTACGGGTGTGAAGTCCAGCCGCCTGTCGAGGACATCGCCGGATGTTTCCCGGACCGTCTGTCCGTGTGCAAAAGCATGCCCTCGCAACAGCATCAATGCGTCCGACGCCGTCCCGCCGGTCTGGGCGAGCACCATACCCGTTGCCTGGTGTATCTCGCGGCGTGACGGTGTCAGGCCGGCTTCGGGGTTGTCCTCGTCGTCGGGAACCAGGATGCGGCGCAGGAGGCTCCATGCGGCCCCGTCGGCCAGCGCGCGCGCCATGACCACCTCGGATTGGCTCAGCTCCCCAGGGGTGGTCCGGTAGAGTTCCACGACTCCCACATCCAGGGCTCCGATGACCAGTGGGAAGACGAAGAGGGCCTGCACCTCGGTATTGATCAGCGCTTTTCCGAAGACAGGCCACCTGTCATGGGCCATTGAGCGTACATAGGGGAGGAGGACGGGCATCCGGGTGCGGGCGGCTTCCCATCGAGGGCCTTCACCGAGATCGAACTGAAGCTCGTCGAGCTTGGCGGCGACCCTGTTGCTTGCTCCCAGCATGGTCTCCTGAGCGGAACCGCTGAATGCCGACAGTGCAGCGCCGGACACCGGTATCGCTTCGATGAACGACCTGCACAGGGTCGAACACAATTCATCCAGCCCGGATGACTCGTTCACGGTCATGTGTGCATCACCTGACCCCGGGTGGTGGAAAGCAACGCCAGTCCAGCATCTTCCTCACCCTTTCCGCGAACCTTGCGAACCGTCGAAGGGAAGATCATGCGGGCCCGTCGAAGTCCCGGCGGCCCTTGTGGTATAAGTCTAGACGCCGATCCGGGCCGGGATCAGGCCTGACCGCACTCGATCTGTCGGTCGGAGTACCTGCTGCTCATCCTGCCGGACGGTATCACTGCCGCTGAAGCGTCCAGGATCTCGATGCCCGGTCGCACAGAGCCGGCGGCCGGAGTGGAATGATGCTGCAATGAACGAGCTTGGAGTCAGGCGATTGATCCAGGGAGATGCTGCCGCGGCAGGCGTCCTGTTCGAGATGATGGCGCGGGTCTTCGAGGAGGACTTCGAGCCCCTCACCGAGGACTACCTCGGCCATCTCCTCGACCGGGAAGATTTCTGGGCACTCGCGGCATTCATCGGCCCGGACATCGTTGCCGGCCTGACGGCTCACGCGTTGCCGATGACACGCTCACGGTCGTCGGAGCTGTTCATCTACGATCTCGCCGTGCGGCAGGACCACCGGAGGCAGGGCGTCGGGAGCCGCCTGGTGTCCGAGCTGCGTGCCGCCGGCGCGGCGAAGGGCATCCACGAGATCTTCGTTCCGGCCGACAACGAGGACCGGCACGCTCTGGATTTCTACCGGGCGCTGGGAGCTGCCGCGTCCTCAGTCACGATTTTCACTTTCAGCGGTCGAGACGCCCGAGGCGCACTGTGAGGCGCGCCTTCGGCAGCCGGGAGCAGGTGCCTCCTGCGGCCCTGACTCCTGGTTGATGGTCATGCCCCGCTCGTCCGCGCGGAGTGCCGCCAGGCGGTCCTTCCAGGCATGGAATGCCTCGGGCGTCTGCCTGGTCCAGTCGGCGACCTCGGCGATGGTCCGCAGGCATCATCTGTCGCTTTGATCGGCGATCTTGTGATGTCTATTGATTGACGATGGTTTGCTACCGATAGTCTATTAGAAGAGAAGGTATGGGAAGGCTGACGGTGGCGGCGTTGCGCGTTGTCCTGGCGACGATGTTCGCAGGGGCGATCTTCATTCAGGTGGTGGTGCTGTATCTGTTGACCCCGGACGTCAGCATCACGGATCCTGACGTCGCAATGATCCGTACACCCATGGTGGTCCTGACCGTCCTGGCGATCCTGGCGGGCCAGGTCGCGGTGGTCTGCGTGTGGGGACTGCTGACGATTGTGCGGCAGGGCACAGTATTCTCGACGGGCGCTTTCCGTCTGGTCCATCTCGTGATCGGGGCGTTCGCGGCTGCTTCCCTGTCGACCTTCGGACTCGGCGTTGCCCTCGCTCCCGGAGAGGCGGTGGCGCCCGGAGTTGTCCTGTTGATCGGTGGTGTCGCGGTGCTGACCACTGTCGCATTGATCGTCCTGGTGCTGAAGGCTCTGCTGCAGCAGGCGGTGGCACGCGATGTGGAAGCGCGCACCCTTCGTACCCGCTCCACGACGTGATCTGAGGTCCGTCCTCATCGACCGCAGCCCTGCGACCGGGTGCGCGGCTCCCGGACCATCTCCGATGGCGAAGTCCTGAACCCGCTCGACGACGACCACCGAACGAACCAACGAGTACACAATGAAAGCGGTGACCCGATGCCGATCGTGGTACGCATAGACGTCGAGCTTGCCCGGCGGAAGATGAGCGTCGGGGAGTTCGCCGATCAAATCGGCCTCACACCGGCGAACGTCGCCGTGCTGAAGAACGGGCGAGCCAAGGCCGTCCGTTTCAGCACACTGGAAGCGATGTGCAGGGTACTCGACTGCCAACCAGGAGACCTTCTGGAACGGGTCGACGAAGGAGACGATCAAGGCCGCCCGCAAGCAGCCGCGCCCCCGATCATCGGTTTCGACGAGCGCTCATGATCGACATCCGGCGACTCGCACGTGATCACGGGGTCGACATCGGCGGGATCGCAATCAGCCCCGGTGAAAAGGCCTCCAGGCTTCCGCTCGCCATGGCGTCGATGCGGCGCTCCTGTCCCTAGACGCGGCCGAGGGTGTCTATGTCCTCCAGGAAGGCCTGGTAGACCTCGTCGCTGACGGTCGTCCGGGTCTCCCCGATGGCGTCCAGGTAATCCTGCGTGGTCGGTCCCTTCCGGACCGCCTCGTGGTCGGGCCGGGTGCGTCCGGAGGCCGGCCCGCCGTCGTCGTATACGGCCTTCTCGAGAGCGCGCTGTGAAGCGCTGCGAGCGGCGTACTCGATGTCCGCGGGCGAGAAGCCCTGGGTTCGTTCCACGAGCAGCGCCACATCCACCGCATCCACCACGGGCGCGGGGATGAAGCGCTGCCACATCGCTTCGCGGGCCTGCTGGTCGGGCAGGCCGATGGGGATGACGTAGTCGAACCGCCCGTGCCGGAGGAACGCCGTGTCCAGGGCGCGGATGAAATTTGTGGCGCACACGAGGAGCCTTCCCGGCTGTTCGCGGAATGCCGGGATGATCTTGAGGAGTTCGTTGGTGACACCCTGCAGGGGCGAAGGCGGCTCGCCGGAACGATGCGAAGCAATCTCCTCGACCTCGTCGATGAAGACCACGGCGTGTTCCAGCTCGGCGATCTCCAGGAAGGTCTCGCGCAGAGCCCCGGCCAGTCCCTGTGGATTGGCCGCCAGTCGGGAGGGGAACACCTCCACGAAGGGCCACTCGAGTCGGGAGGCGATGGCTTTGGCGAAGGTGGTCTTGCCGGTGCCCGGCGGACCGAAGAGGACCACGGCGCGCGGTGGTACGACACCGAATTCGTCGGCCAGATCCGCTTCGGCAAGGGGAAGTACGAGGCGGCGTTCCAGCAGCTCCTTCTCCTTGCGCATGCCGGCCACCTTCTCCCACTGGTCGCGAGCGAGGATCCGGCCACCGAGCTGACCCAACGCTCCGAGCTCCTGGCGCTGCACGGGGATCGTACGCTCGAAGTAACGCAGGTTCTTCTTCAACGCGAAGCCACGGCTCAGGAACGCCTCGACCCTCGTCTCCGATTCGGGCATCAGCGCCGAGAGCTTGTTCAGCCCGTGCGGTGACATGCTGTTCTCGACTGCCGTCAGCAGCGCGGTGCCTATACCACGGCCACGATATTCAGGAAGAGTGGCCAGGAAGACGATCCAGCCCTGGTCGTGCGCGGCACGTCCGACGGCAGCGCCGACAACCTGTTCGCCCTGCACCGCTACCACGGCGTGATCCTTCTCGCAGGATGCGAGCACCTCGGAAAGGGCATACACCGGGTCGACGTTGCTCGCTTTGAGGGTCTCCCACAGGTGCAGGATCCCGTCCAGGTCCGCCGAGTGAAAATCCCTGATCCGCCAGTTGGTCATCCCATGTCTCCTCTAGGTCTTCTTCTGCCTTGGTGAAGCCCACCGAGATCGAACCGGTCCGTGGCTTGCGTGATCAGCACGGAACCACTCAACCCCACGCTGGGACCAGGGACTTCCCGTGTCAATTCCGATCGTCACAAAGCCGCCACACACTCCTGCTGGTATGGGCGGGCCGGGTTCAGCACGGGCGCGGCCCGGCTGCCGGGTCCGCGGGGTCCGCCGGTGTTCTCCGCCCTGATTCACCCGCAACTGGTGATGGGCGCCTCCATCGGAAGCGCTACCTTGGCAACCGTGTGATCAACCAGCGCCTGTCGCCCTGCGACGTCATCAGGAGCTCCGGCCCCCTGACGGACCGCCACTGGAAGGAGAAGGGATGCCCAGCTGCCACTCCGGGCGCACCGACCCCCTCCTCCCGGGCTCCCCGGGGCCTCCGTTCACAGGAGGCCCTCTTCCGTACGGACGATGGCCGGGTGCGCGCTCGCATCGGGAAGCCATCCCTCACCCGGCGCCGGAGGGCAGCGTGCGCCGGATCGTCCCGACCGCACCGGGCTGCCGGGAATGAGCGAGCCTGCCGCGTCGTCGCCCGGTATCGATCCGCTCGCCGTGATCCGTTCCAGGTCCTACATCGCGGCGCTCGTCCTGGCGGCGGTCCTGGGGGTCCCCATCTCGATCATCGCGTACGGCTTCCTCGCGTCGGTCACGGCGATTCAGCAGTTCGTCTTCGTCGGGCTTCCGGATCTGGTCCTCGGCGGGCCTGCTCCTGCGTGGTGGCCTGTTCCGTGGTTGATGCTGTGCGGGCTGTTGACGGCGTCGACCATCCGGTACCTGCCGGGAACCGGGGGCCACTCACCCGCGTCCGGATTCACGACCGGCGGCGGTCCGCCGAGGGGCCGGGAACTCGTGGGCATCGTGCTCGCCGCGCTGACCACGCTCAGCCTGGGTGCGGTGCTCGGTCCCGAGGGGCCACTGATCGCGATCGGTGGCGGTCTCGGGGCGCTGGCGGTGCACCTGGTGAAGAAGGACGCTCCGCCGATGGCCCTGACGATCATGGCGTCGGCCGGCAGCTTCGCCGCGATCAGTACCCTGCTGGGGTCTCCGGTGCTCGGTGCGTTCCTGATCATGGAGGCCGCCGGGATCGGGGGAATGACCCTGAGTCTGGTGGCCCTTCCCGGACTGCTCGCGTCCGGTGTCGGGGCGCTGGTGTTCGTCGGCCTGGACGGCTGGACCGGGTTGGGCAGCTTCTCGCTGGCGCTGCCCGCGGTGCCGCCCGCGGTGCCTCCGACGCTGGCGACGCTGGGCTGGGCCGTGGTCATGGGTGCGGTCGGTGCCCTGCTGGGATGGTCGATCCGCCGGGTCGCCCTGTCGCTCCGCCCCGTCGTCCATCGGAACCGGGTCCTGGTGACCACGGCGTTCGGCCTGCTGATCGGTCTGACCGCGATGGCATACCAGGCGGTCTCCGGTCTCAGCTTCACGCAGGTGCTGTTCTCGGGGCAGGATGCACTTCCGGAGCTGGTCGGGAATGCCGCTGACTATTCACTCCCCGTGCTGGTCCTGCTGATCCTCTGCAAGACCCTGGTCTACGGGCTCTCCCTGAGCGCTTTCCGTGGCGGGCCCGTGTTCCCGTCGATGTTCATCGGCGCGGCGCTCGGTATCGCCGCGAGCGGGCTGCCCGGCATGAATCTCGCAGCCGGCCTCGGTATGGGGATGGGGGCCATGTGCGCAGCCATGCTGCGCCTGCCGCTGACCTCGACGCTGCTGGCCACGCTGCTGCTGGGAGCTGACGGGGTAGCCGTGACACCCCAGGTGGTCGTGGCTGTGGCGGTGGCCTTCGTGATCATCAATGTGCTCCCGGTCCCGGGCGCGACGTCGTCCGGGACCCCGGACGACGTCGGCGGCGCCCCATCACAGGGTCGCCCGAGGCCCGACCCTGCCCACGGGATCCCGAGGGCGGACCGATCGCCCGGACAGGACCGGCGAATCGCCTGGCTGTTCATCATCGGCTCGAGCCTGTTCGCCCTGGGTGTGGTGCCGCCATACGCCGAGGCCGTGGGACCGCACCTGTGCGGGCTCACCTTCTTCGTCGGATCGCTGTTCTTCACCTGTGCGGCGTACCTGCAGTACCGCGCGGCGGTCGACGCCCTCCCGGCTGGGGGCACGACGCCGCACCGCTCGTTCTGGGTCTGGGCGCCGCGGAATCCCGTCTGGCTCGCCGGCGCACTGCAACTCGCCGGCACCCTGTGGTTCAACTGGAGTACGGCGAACGCATTGCTGGTCAATCTCAGTGCGGCGCTGACGGAGCAGCGGGTGTGGCGACCCGACGCGCTGGGCTCGGTGGCATTCCTCGTCTCGAGCGCCGTGGCGTTGCGGTATGCCAGGCGCAGCGTGGCCGCGGTCCGTCCCAGGTCTCGGACGTGGACGATCAGCGTGATCAACGTGACCGGTTCTGTTGCGTTCGGCATCTCGGCTGTCGCGGCCTTCGTCGTCCCGTCGAGCGGCGATGTCCTGAATGCCGAGCTGTCCGGTCTCGGCACACTCGTGGGAGCCCTGTGTTTCCTGGCCGGCGCGATCCTGATGCTGAGCCCTGAATCCACCGACGCCTCGGTCCCGGCAGCCCGGGGAACCCATCCGTAAGCCCTCATCAACCATCCCTGAAGGAGAAGCGATGTCAGTGAATCACCAGCAGACAAATGCCGACGCGGCGCTGTTCGGCAACCGGTTCGTCACCGAGGAGGTTCCGAGCCGGGAGTTCCCGGAGACGGGCATCCCAGCCCAGGATGCCCTGCGGCTCGTGGGGGAGGACCTGGCGCTGGAGGGCGATCCGGCCCGGAACCTTGCGACCTTCGTGACCACCTGGATGGAGCCCGAGGCACAGCAGATCATCGCCGCGAACCTGCACCGCAACTTCATCGACCACGCCGAATATCCCCGCACGGCCGAGATCGAGCAGCGCTGCATCCGGATGCTCGCCGACCTGTTCCACGCCCCGGGCGAGACGACGGGAGCGCGGACCCAGGGCTCATCCGAGGCGATCATGCTCGGCGGTCTGTCCCTGAAGTGGAACTGGCGCAAGCGTCGCGAGGCCGCGGGCGCATCGACGTCGAGCCCCAACCTGGTGTTCGGCGGCGACGTGCATGTCGTGTGGGAGAAGTTCTGCCGCTACTTCGACGTCGAGCCGCGGATCGTGCCCCTGCAGCCGGGGAAGTACACCATCGGCCCCGAGGACGTGCAGGCCCACATCGACGAGAACACCATCGGTGTCGCGGCCGTCCTGGGGACGACGTTCACCGGGCACAAGGACGACGTCGTCGGCATCAACGACCTGCTGCGACGGCTCAGGAGCGAACGGGGTCTCGATGTGCCGCTGCACGTGGACGCGGCGAGCGGGGGGTTCGTCTGGCCCTTCCTCTACCCGGACTCCGCGTGGGACTTCCGGCTCGAACAGGTCCGCTCGATCAATGTCTCCGGGCACAAGTTCGGGCTGGTCTATCCCGGCATCGGCTGGCTGATCTTCCGGGAGAAGGCCGACCTCGCCAAGGATCTCGTCTTCGAGGAGAACTACCTCGGCAAGACCGACTCGACCTTCACCCTGAACTTCTCCACCGGCTCGGCGATGGTCCTCGCCCAGTACTACAACTTCGTCCGGTATGGCCGCGCCGGGTACACCTACATCATGCAGAACATGCAGACCAACGCCCGTGTCCTCGCCGAGAAGCTGGAGGCCATGGGCCGATTCGAGATCATCGGCCCGGACGAGGAACAGCTTCCCCTGGTCGCGTTCCGGCTCGCCGTGGACACGGGATACGACGAGTTCGACATCGCCTGGCAGCTCTCCGCCGAACGCGGCTGGATGGTGCCGGCCTACACCCTGCCGCCGAACGCCCAGAACGTCACGATCATGCGGGCCCTGGTCAAGGAGACGATGAGCCGCGAGCACGTCGACACGCTCGCCCGGGACATCGAAGAGGCGTGCTCCACGCTGGAGAAGAAGGGCGGCGCGCACGAATCGGAACGGAACAGGATGGTCACCGGGTCCGGCCATTGACCCGGGGCAACGGTGACCCGTCGGGCCTGGCAGATCCGTCCGGGCTCGCGCGGGAACGGGCACCGCACAGCTCCCAGCTCCCGCCCAGCGGCGCGGGCCATGATGAGCGCGATGACGGTGCGACGCGAACGCCGTCCGGCAATGCATCCTTGCTTCACCCGCGCAGAAGTTCCAGTTTCACCATCCCCAGGTTCTGCGGTCCCGAAGAAGGAGTCCCATCATGTTCGAAATCGGTGGATTACCGGCCCATATCCTCCTCATCCACGGAGTGGTCGTCCTGGCGCCGATCGCCGGGCTCCTGTCCCTCCTGTTCGCGGGCCTGCCGCGTCTGCGGTCCAGGCTGGCATGGCCGCTGGGCGTCCTGGCCGTTGTCCTCGTCCCTCTGTCGCTCCTGACCGCGGAGGCTGGCGAGCAACTCGAGCAGAACGTGCCGGAGTCGGCGATCGTGGAAGTGCATGCGGAACAGGGTGACCTGTTCAAGACCCTTGCGCTGGTCTTCTTCGTCATCGTGGCGGCCCAGATCGCTGTGGCGTTCCCGCAGGCCCTCATCAGGCCTCGACGGCTCGGTGGGCTACGGAACCTTCTGAGCGCGCGCTGGGTCCGCGCCCTCGCCGTCGTCCTCGGCGTCGTCGGCGGGCTGGCCATCGTGTACCAGAGCATCGTCACGGGCCATTCCGGATCCACGTCCGTCTGGGGCGGCTAGGCCCATCGGGCGTCCGGCAGCGTCACCGCCCTGGCGTTCCTCGGTCAGAGGCCCTTGCCGGAGGGTGAGACGAGGATCTTGACGGCCGTCTCGTTGCGATGGATCAGCGTGTCGAAACCCTCCTCCACGAGTCCATCGAGCCCGATCCTGCCGGTGATGAAGGGAGCCAGATCGATCTTCCCCGACTCGACCAGTTCGATGGTCGCGGGATGGGAGTTGACGTAGGCGATGGTCCCGCGCAGGTCGATCTCCTTCATCACCAGTCTGTGCATGTCGAAGTCCGACCGCTTGCCCCAGATCGAGACCACGACGAGCACGCCGGTAGGGCGAAGCGCGTCCATGAGGGTGTCGAGGACTACCTGCACGCTCGTGCATTCGAACGCCACGTCTGCGCCCCTCCCGCCCGTCAGCAGACGGACCTTGGCGGCGACATCCGCGGTGCGAGGATCCAGGGCATGATCGGCGACGCCGGACTCCAGGGCCTTCTGGCGTCGCAGCGGGCTGAGTTCGGACATCACCACCGTGACGCCCAGGGCCTTGAGGACGGCCGCCGTGAGCAGACCGATGGGTCCCGCCCCACCGACCAGGGCCACGTCCCCGGACTTCGCCCCCGAGCGATTCACGGCGTGGTATCCCACCGACAGGGGTTCGATCAGCGCCGCCTGATCCAACGGCACCGACGCGGCAATCGGATGCACCCATCGTCGCTGCACGGCGATCTTCTCGCCCAGTCCACCGCCGCGTCCGGCCAGGCCGATGAAGTTCATGTTCTCGGACAGGTGATAGTCCGTGCTCTCCGGGCCGGTATCGACGTCGTCGTCGATGATGTAGGGCTCCACGACGACGTGCTGGCCCACGTCGATGTCGTCGACGCCATCGCCCACCGCGTAGACGACGCCGGAGAACTCGTGACCCAGCGTGATGGGCAGCGTTTCGCCCGAGATCGGGTGAGGGGTGTCGTGGGTGGGGCAGAAGATCGGGCCTTCGAGGTACTCGTGCAGGTCGGTGCCACAGATTCCGCACCAAGCGACCTCGACACCCACAGTGCCGGGCCCGACCTCGGGCTCCGGAACCTCATCGACACGGATGTCCCCTCGTCCGTAATAGCGTGCTGCTCTCATGGTTCCTCCACACCTCGGCCGCACGTGGCGAACCCACGCCCGTACCTCATGGTAGATCCGGCCGTTCGCGCCCGCCTCCCTTTCGCTGCGGCTCCCGGAACCATGACGGGGGTTGCCCGCGAGGCGCCATTGACGGCCGACGGCGAACAGGCCTAGCGTCGGGTCGTCGGTCGATCACGAGGTTGAGACCGTGGGAGGTCACGATGTCCCCTGCCGCAACGGACAGCACAGTTCCCCCGGGCCGGGACGGGAGCCCGGACCCCGCCGAGCCTCCCGCCGTCGAAGCGTCGACGCTGCACATCTCGAGGGGGCGCACCACGATCCTGAGGGGCGTGGACTTCACCATCGGGCGTGGCCGCGTCACCGGGCTGCTCGGACCATCGGGCAGCGGCAAGACCACCCTGATGCGCGCCATCGTGGGCGTTCAGGCCATCACCCGCGGATCCATCCGCGTGCTCGGCCGCCCGGCCGGCGAACCCTCGCTGAGGCACGACGTCGGCTATGTCACGCAGGCGCCCAGTGTCTACGCAGACCTCAGCGTGGTGGCCAACGTCCGGTACTTCGGGGCCATGCACGGTGCGACGCCCGCCGACACCGCGGAAGCGATCGCCGCCGTCGGGCTGGAACGATTCGCCCGGCAGAAGACGGCTGACCTGTCCGGCGGGCAGGTCAGCCGCGTGTCCCTTGCCTGCGCGCTCGTCGCGTATCCGAAGCTGCTCGTCCTGGACGAACCGACGGTGGGCCTCGATCCGGTTCTGCGCGCCGAGCTGTGGCAGCGCTTCGCCATCATGGCAGAGGAGGGAACCACACTGCTGGTATCCAGTCACGTCATGGAGGAGGCCTCGCACTGTTCGTCGTTACTGCTCCTGCGCGGCGGACTGCTCCTGGCGCAACTCACCCCCGCCGAGCTCGCCGTGCGCGGTCGCAGCCATGACCTCGAACGGGCGTTCCTGCGGATCATCGAAGAAGACGGCGCGGATCCGGACCCCGGCCCCGCAGCGCAGGAAGGCCGGGCGGCACGATGAATCCGCGGATGATGCTGGCCACGACGACCCGCGTACTGGACCAGCTGCGCCACGACCACCGCAGTGTGGCATTGATCATGGTGGTGCCGGCCCTGCTGCTGGCCGTCGTCTATTTCCTCTTCGAGAACGAGGACCTTCCCCCGGGGTTCCCGCGGACGTTCGACCGGGTGGGTCTGATGATGCTGGCGATCTTCCCGTTCGTGGTGATGTTCCTGGTCACCTCGGTCACCATGCTCCGCGAGCGGACGTCCGGGACGCTCGAGCGCCTGCTGACCACGCCCATCCACAAAGCCGATCTCCTGTTCGGCTATGCCGTGGCGTTCTCCGTCATGGCGGCGCTGCAGTCGATCGTGGCAACGGCCGTGGCGTACTGGATCTTCGATCTCGAGATCGAGGGCGACCCCTGGCTGGTGGTGATGATCGCAGTCCTCAACGCGGTACTCGGTGTGGCCCTGGGGCTGCTGTGCTCCGCGTTCGCCCGCACGGAGTTCCAGGCCGTGCAGTTCATGCCCGTGGTGGTGCTGCCGCAGATCCTGCTGTGCGGCCTCTTCGTGGCCAGGGAGCAGATGAACGGGGTCCTCGAGGCCGTCTCCAATGTGCTGCCGCTGACGTTCTCGGTGGATGCACTCCAGGAGATCGCAGCCCATGCCGAAGCCACGTCGGCCATGTGGCAGGATGCGGCCGTCATGGCGGTCATCGTGCTGGGAATCCTGGTGCTGGCATCACTGACGCTGCGCCGGCGGACCTCGTGAGCGGCGGCGTTCAGGCGGTGCGGACCGCGTCCGGTCAGCGGGAGCCGGTCGCCCCGTGCCGGCGACCATGCACCCCGGCCACCGACGGCCTGCAGGTGTCGGTAGCTACGAACCCGGTGAGGGCCGGTTGCCCTGGTCGCCCGCTCTGCGCGCACGGTGGGCCCGGTATTCGTGCAGTGTGAGCCAGACGATGACGATGTCGAAGGCTGTCAGCAGCACCATGCCCCAGGTGAAGGCGACCACGAGCAGATACGCCTGGTACGCGATGAAGAGCAGGAGGAAGGCGACCATCCAGGGATACGCCCAGAGTCTGTCCCTGAGCAC
The DNA here is from genome assembly GCF_015752045.1 of Arthrobacter sp. CAN_A2. Taxonomy (NCBI): domain Bacteria; kingdom Bacillati; phylum Actinomycetota; class Actinomycetes; order Micrococcales; family Micrococcaceae; genus Arthrobacter; species Arthrobacter sp. CAN_A2. The sequence goes on along the minus strand of NZ_JADOUS010000001.1, from coordinate 188,778 downwards.
CGCCACGACCAGTGCCACTTTCACCACGCCATGCAGCAGGAGATAGACGGCGCCGAACAATGTGGCGGATCCGGTCATGGTTCCGGCCACGTGGACCAGGGCGGTTGCTGCGAGGTCGTGCGGGTCTTCGGAGAGCTCGTGCTGGGTCAGGAACCGGACCGCCGAACCCAACTGGGCGGGGGAAACCAGCAGCAGGAGTACCCCGCCTGCCAGTTCCAGCAGGCCGTCGAGACCTTTCAGGACGAGGCTGACCCTGAACACCCTGTCCAGGAGTGTGGTGATGTGCGGTGCCTCGATCATCACTCCTCCGCCATGTAACGACTGTTACACTCTGAATTGTGACACAGCAGATCGAGTGGGTCCTGATCCTGCCGCAGCTTCCCTCCGAACCGTCACGGCATCGGGTGGCGGTCTGGCGCCAGCTGCGCAGGGCCAGCGCCGTACCGGTGTCCTCCGGGGTGTGGGCCCTGCCCGCTGGGCCTGCGTTCCAGGCGGACCTGGACCGCGCCGGGGTCCTGTGCCGCCAGGGCGGTGGGATGCTGGTCGTCATCGACGCCTCACCGCGGGATCAGGCGTCGGCCGCGATGATCCGGGACGCGTTCGCTGCCGTCCGCGTGGACGAATGGGCCGAGTTCACGGCCGACTGCGGCAGGTTCGAGGCGGAGATCGCCGAAGAGATCCAGAAGCGCAAATTCACCTTCGCCGAGCTGGAGGAAGAGGAGCAGAGCCTGGATCGGCTGAGGCGCTGGTATCGGGACCTGAAGAAGCGCGACGTCCTGGAACTCGCAGAGGCGAAGGCCGCCGACGCACGGCTTCGTGCCTGTCAGTCGATCCTGGACGGCTACTCCGAGCAGGTCTACCAGGCCGTCCATCGCACGGTCGGCGGGGGTGGGGACCTGACCGACGCAGCCGTGCCGGACGCCCTGCAGGATCAGGACGGGCCTGCAGCGTGAAGATCCCGCAGCGCCGCACCAAGCGTGTGGAGGCTGTTCCGACGACGGCTCCCGGACCGTCAGCCCGGGCTCTGGCACCGCTCTATGCCGCGGGTTTCACCACGGCCTTCGGGGCCCACAGCATCGCGGCAGGCCTCGGCGCTGACAGCGGCGGCCTTGGGCTGGAACTGCTCACCTTCGGAGTGCTGCTTGCCCTGTACGACGCCGCCGAGGTGATCCTCAAGCCCGTCTTCGGTTCCCTCAGCGACAGGATCGGCGCCAAGCCGGTCATCATGGCCGGCCTGGCGGGGTTCGCCCTCGCCTCATGGGTGGGTACCACCTCGGCCACCCCCCTCGTGCTGGGGCTGGCACGCCTGGGCCAGGGGGCGGCCGCCTCGGCCTTCTCCCCGGCGTCCTCGGCGGCGGTGGCACGGTTGGCCGGCCCGGCGGCAGCCGGCACCTATTTCGGCAAGTACGGTTCGTGGAAGTCGCTGGGCTACGTCCTCGGGCCGCTCCTGGGCGCCGGGCTGATCTGGGCCGGAGGCTTCCCGGCCCTGTTCCTGTCGATGGCCATCCTCTCGGCCCTGGCCGCCGTCTGGGTCTGGATCGCCATGCCCGCGCTGCCGGTCCTCCCGCGCCCGCGCTACACGGTGGCCGAGCTGGTGCGTCAAAGCACCCGGCGTTCCTTCCTGGTGCCCACGCTGGCACTCGCCGGTGCGACGGGAGCGCTGGGTGTGGCGGTCGGCTTCCTGCCCCTGCTGGGCAGCAGCCTCCATCTGACCGTGTTCGCCAGCATGGCGGTGGTGGCACTCCTCGCCCTGTGTTCCACCCTGACCCAGCCGGTCGTCGGCCGGCTGAGGGACCAGGGGCGTCTCCCGGCCTCCGCCGGAATGGGTCTGGGGCTGGCGATGATCGCCGCGGGAGTGGCGTTGCCGGCCGTCCTCCCGCTGGCGGTGACGCTCTACCTGGCCGCGGTCGCCATCGGCTGCGGGGTCGGCCTCACCACCCCACTGGGCTTCGCCCACCTGGCCGGCACGACACCGCCGGAGCGGATGGGCCGCACCATGGGCGCTGCGGAGATGGGACGGGAGATCGGTGACGCCGGCGGACCACTGATCGTGGGCGCCATCGCCACCGTCTGCAGTCTCGCCGCGGGGCTCGGAACACTCGCGCTTCTCACCGCTGGAGCAGCCGTACTGAGCGCCACGCTTCTGCACTCCGACCAACGATGAACACGGCGAGCGTCACCGGGTGGCAGCGACAACGGGGCGAGGGTTGTCGCCGATCCTCGGCCGCTCTACCCTCGAGCCATGGTCGGTGGTGGAGGACGGAGTTCCTGCTCCTCCGACCATCGGCCCGCACCATCGGCCAGACCCTCGTCAGCGCACAGCGGTACGGTGCACGGTCGTGCACCCCACTCCGAAGGAGCCCCCTATGACCGTCCTTCCTCCTCGCAGCACCGACCGGGTGTGGGCGGCGGCTTCGGGAGACCACTCCCGTCAGGCACTCACCTGTGTCGCGGCTGCCGCCCAGGTGCTCCTTCCCACGTTCTACGGTCCACGGTTCCGCCGGGAGGACGCACCGCCCAACGTGATCCAGCCGGCCCCCTACGCCTTCACCGTCTGGTTTCCCATCTTCGCCTCGTCGATCGTCTACGCGATCCATCAGGCCCGCGGTCCCGCCCGTACCCGGGAGACCTGGCGTGGGGCGGGCTGGCCCCTGGCCGGGGCCTTCGCCGCAACCGGTATCTGGGCGCCGCTGGTGCGGTCCGGCCGGTTCTGGGAGGCCCAGGCGGCGCTGGCCGCGATAGCGGTGCTGGCAGAAACGGGACGACGTCGCATCGCCCGGGCCGAGCTGAACGACGAGCTGACCGCTGTCGAAGTGGCTGCGGCCGCTCCTGCCGCAGGCATGCTGGCCGCCTGGGGGCAGGCGGCGTGCGGCGTGAATCTCGCCTCCATGCTCGTCGCCAGGGACATCGTCCCCGCCGGACCGAAGGCCGCCGCCGTCGGAGTGTCCCTCCTCGCCGCGCTCGGCGCACTCGGCGCCGGCGTGGTTTCCGGTCCGGAGCGGGCCAGTGTCTCGTCGCGGGTCTACGCCGGAACGCTCCTGTGGGCGTTCGCCGGTGTGGTGATCGGCCAGCGCGGACGGTCGGCTCCCGCCGCCGCAACGGCGGGCGGTGCCGCCCTCACCATGCTGGTCCTCGGGGCCCGGAAACGGTGATCACAGGCACGCCACCGATGACTGCCCGGTGAGCACTGTGGGCTGGCGACGCCACGGTGAAGCTACGCACGGAGGCTTTCCTCCGCGTCGGTGAACGCCCTCACCCGACCCCACCAGGCCGGGTCGCTCAGCTCGGCACCGGGAAGCCCTGCCGTGATGCCGTGCCGTGCTTCCATGTCCCGGGCAAGCCCTTCCAGCCGATCCACGCGCCGCGCGACCAGGACCGGGTCAGCGCTGCGCGCGGCAAGGACTCGAGCGGATTCGGCGCCCAGGCCGGAGCCTGCTCCCGTGACCAGGGCGGATGTGCCGGCGAACTGAGCAGTCCTGGGGACTCCCGGAGGGGAAGAAATCAAGTGTTGCCCCTGACGACGACGGGCGCGGACACTTGATCGGCGGCGTATCCTGACGCGCATGATCCGTTCCGAGTGGGCCAACGCACGGCAGAGCCTCATGAGGGCGGTCGTGTACGAGCGCTATGGCCCGCCTGACGTGCTGAGACCGGCGGAGGTCCCGGTGCCGTCGCCGAAAGCGACTGAGGTGCTCGTCGAGGTTGCCGCGACGTCGGTCAATCTCTCTGATTGGGAGGGGCTTCGCGGTAACCCGATGTACGCGCGGCTCGGCGGGCTGCGCACCCCGGCCCGCCGGGTGCTCGGCTCCGACATCGCTGGGCGCGTGACGGCCGTCGGCGGGGACGTCACCCGGTTCCGGCGGGGCGATGAGGTGTACGGGGACAACCTGGGGCTCAAGGGCGGATTCGCCGAGTACGCGGTGATTCCCGAAGCAGCGCTCGCACACAAGCCGCATGAGCTCACCTTCGTGGAGGCTTCGACGCTACCCCAGGCGGGTGCCATCGCCCTCCAGGGAACCGCACGCGCACATCGCGGGCAGCGCGTGCTGATCAACGGGGCGGGCGGCGGTTCGGGGTCGTTCGCGATCCAGCTCGCGAGGCTCGCCGGCGCGCATGTGACCGGCGTGGACAACGCCCGCAAGCTCGAGTTCATGCGGACCCTCGGGGCCGACGAAGTCGTCGATTACCGCCGTCAGGACTTCACCAGACTCGAGCCGTACGACCTGGTGCTCGATCTCGTCGCTCATCGGTCCGCCTTCGCCTACCGGAGGGCGCTGACTCGCGGCGGCCGATATCTCTGCGTGGGTGGAAACGTGCGAACGCTGGTGCAGATCCTCACCCTCGGGGCCGCTCTGGGCCTGCTCTCCGGACAGCGGCTCGGGGTCCTCGCGGTCAGGCAGGGCCCAGCGCACTTCGAGCCCGTCGCCCAGCGGTGCATCGACGGTGATCTCCGCATCCGTATCGACCGCACCTACCCGCTCGACGAGGTATCTGAGGCCCTGACCTATGTCGGCAGCGGGCATGCGCTCGGCAAGGTGGTCGTCATCCCCTGACCTTGCTCGGATCACCGAGGACGCCTCGGCAGGCGCCCCCGTCCAGGCGGGGAGTGGCGGGCGCGGATTCGTCCTGGCGGGCCCGTGGGGCCGCACCTCCAGGGCATCCGACGACTCACCCGTTGCCGCTGCGGGGTAGTCACCGCCCGGCGAGAAGTTGTTGAACAATACCTTGCGCCGATTGTTCAACAACCTGTAGGGTCGTCCCCACCACAGGATGTGACTCCAGTCACCTTGATGTAACGGACGGGCCCATGGCAGATACCGAGAACAAACCGAAGCTGAGCTCCTCCGCTCGGCGTACCGCGCTGCTGGGGGCCATGTTCCTCATGGCCACGAGCGCCATCGGGCCGGGCTTCATCACCCAGACCACCGTGTTCACCGCCCAGATCGGTGCCGCGTTCGCGTTCGCCATCCTGGCCTCGATCCTCATCGACGTCGCCGTCCAGATGAACGTCTGGCGCGTCATCGGAGTCTCCGGACTCCGCGCCCACGAGCTCGGCAACAAGGTCCTTCCCGGCGTCGGCTGGTTCCTCGCCGGACTCGTCTTCATCGGCGGTGTGGTCTTCAACATCGGCAACATCGCCGGCACCGGGCTCGGCGCCAACGCGATGCTCGGCATCGAGCCCAAGATCGGCGGCGCCATCTCGGCAGGCATCGCCATCATGATCTTCGTCAGCAAGAAAGCCGGCATGGCGCTGGATCGCATCGTGGTGTTCCTCGGTGCGATCATGATTCTTCTGATGATCTATGTGGCCATCGTCGCGGCCCCGCCCGTCGGTGAGGCGCTCAAGAACGCGGTCCTCCCCGAACAGATCGACTTCCTCATCATCACCACCCTGGTCGGCGGCACCGTCGGCGGGTACATCACCTACGCCGGCGCCCACCGCATGCTCGACTCCGGGGTCACCGGCCCGGACAACGTCCACGAAATCACCCGCAGCTCGGTGATCGGCATCCTGGTCACGGGACTGATGCGGGTGCTGCTGTTCCTGGCGATCTTCGGCGTCGTCGCCGGCGGCGCGGTGCTGACCAGCGACAACATGGCCGCCGAGGCCTTCGGCATCGCGGCCGGCGAGATCGGTATGCGGGTCTTCGGCATCGTCCTCTGGGCCGCCGCGATCACCTCGGTGATCGGTGCCGCGTTCACCTCGGTCTCCTTCATCACCACGTCGAAGACGCCGGAACGCAAGCGGAACCTCATCACGGTCGCGTTCATCGCCGGATGTGCCGTGGCCTACCTCTTCCTGGGGCAGGCGCCCCAGGAACTGCTGATCTTCGCCGGTGCATTCAACGGCCTGATCCTGCCGGTCGGCTTCGGCGTGCTCCTCTTCGTCGCCTGGCGCCGCCGCGACCTGATGCACGGGTATGCCTACCCCACGTGGCTGCTGATCGTCGGTGTCATCACCTGGTTCCTGACCCTGTTCCTCGGCTACACCTCACTCACCGGGCTGGCGAAGCTATGGGGCTGAGGACGGCGTCCCGAGGAATGCCCACCGACCCGTCGGCGGTGCTGCCCGCCGACGCGCGAGCCGCCTTCCGTGCCGGACTGGTGACGCCGACGTCGGGCTGGTCCCGCGGCTACGCGCAGGTGAACGTGCTGTCGATCCCGCGGGAGCAGGCCTTCGATCTGTTGCTCTTCGCCCAGCGCAATCCCAAGCCGTGCCCGATCCTCGGAGTGCTGGAGCCGGGTGAGACCTCCGGGCCGTTGCTGGCCGGCGGCGACATCCGGACGGACGTCCCGAAGTACACGGTCTACCACGACGGCGTGCTGGTGGACGAGCCCACCGACGTCAGGGCCCACTGGCGCGATGACCTGGTGACGTTCCTGTTCGGGTGTTCCTTCACCTTCGAGTCCGCGCTGCAGGACGGCGGCGTCAGGATCGCACACCTCGACCAGGGGGTGAACGTGCCGATGTACCGGACGAATCGGGAGGCCGCTCCCGCCGGTGCCATGTCCGGTCCGCTGGTGGTGTCGATGCGCCCGGTCCCGGCCGCCCAGGTGGCCGACGCCGTCCGCATCACCTCCCGCTATCCGGCCGTCCATGGCGCGCCGGTGCACGTGGGCAATCCGGAGGAACTGGGGATCCACCTGGACTCGCCGGACTTCGGTGACGCCGTGAGGATTCCCGAGGGGCACCTGCCGGTCTTCTGGGCCTGCGGGGTGACCCCGCAGGCGGCCGTGATGCAGTCCCGGCCACCGCTGGCCATCGGTCACGCGCCGGGGCACATGCTCATCACCGATGCCCGGGACAGCGACTACCTGGTGCCCTAGCCGTACCGGGCGGTGAGGTCGGTCCTAGCCGGTCTCGTCGGCGAGGCGGCCCAGGAGCTCGGCCTCGGCGGAGTCCAGATAGGCGCGCAGTCCCGAGGCCGCCTCTTCACGGTGCCCGGCCCGGAGCCGCTCGACGAGCTGCACATTGCGGTCCACGTAGTGGCTGTGGAAGTCCGGGGCCGAGGCCATGGCATGGAACACGAGGCGCATCTCGGCGAGCACACGGTCCATCAGCGTCCGCAGCGATTCGCTTCCGGTCAGGCCGACCACGGCGCTGTGCAGCGCCTGGTTGGCGTCGGCCATGGCGGCGACCGCTCCGGCGTCGCGCGCCGCCTGGGCACGCTGGACGATGGCCTCCATGGTGTCGAGCACCTCGGGGGTGACCTCGCCCCACAGTGCCGCGGCGGGTTCGATCATCCGGCGCACACGGTAGATCTCGCGCACCTCCTCGACCCCGGGGGAGGCCACGAACACGCCGCGATTGGGGATCCGGGTGACCATCGATTCGCCCGCGAGTGTGGAGAATGCCTCGCGCAGCGTGTTGCGGGAGACGCCGAGCGCCGTCGACAGCGCCTGTTCCGACAGCTTCGACCCGGGCGTGAGCTCCCCGGCGGCGATGCGACCCCGCAGCACGGTGGCGATCCATGCCGTCGTGTGTGCGTGCTCGGCCGTCCCCGCCGTCGCACTGTCGAGCTCCGCCGCTGCCTGTATCGTCATGGTCTTTCCCCAACCCTCATCTCGAACCGATGCTAGCCCACCGCGCCCAGGACTTCGCCCAGCACCTCGCCGCGTGCGACGGCGGCACCCGGCTCCTGCCCGCCCCGCTGGAACGTCCCGGCCACCTTCGACAGGACTTCGGTCTCCATCTTCATCGCCTCGAGCACCGCGACGGGCTGTCCCGCGCGGATGGCGGCGGCATCATCGGCCAGCCACTTCACCAGGGTGCCGCCCATCGAGGCGGTGACGGTGCCGTCGTCGTCCGCTGTCGTGGCGGCGGACGGCACGACAGCGGCGCCGCCGCCGGTGCCTCTGCCGGTCATCAGCGCTGCGAAGACCTCGGCGGGGAGCCCCAGCTGCACGGCTTTGCCGTCGATCTCCACGGTCAGGGTCTCCCGCCGGGCCAGTCGCCCCGCTGCCCCGCTCGAGAGGGCGGCGTCCAGGCGCCCGGCGAACGCCGATTCGATCCACGTGGTGTAGACCCCGAGCCGGTCGGGGTCGGTGAAGTCGGGGTCCCGGACCACCGCGCGGTGGAAGGGGACCACCGTGGGGAGGCCTTCGATCCGCAGTTCGTCGAGGGCGGCGCGGGCCCGGCGGAGCGCCTGCGGCCGGTCCTCGCCGTGGACGATGAGTTTTGCCATCAGGGAGTCGTACTCGGCGGGGACGCTGGAGCCGGAGCGCACCCCGGTGTCGACGCGGATACCGGCACCGGTGGGAGCCTCGAACACCTCGACCGGGCCGGGGGAGGGCAGGAACCCGCGGCCGGCGTCCTCGGCGTTGAGCCTGAATTCGATGGCGTGCCCCTGCGGTGCGGGGTCCTCGGTGATGCTGACGCTCAAACCGGCGGCGATGCGGAACTGTTCACGGACCAGGTCGATGCCCGACGTCGCCTCGGTCACCGGGTGCTCCACCTGCAGGCGGGTGTTGACCTCCAGGAAGGAGATCACGCCGTCGGGCGCCACCAGGTACTCGACGGTGCCGGCACTGGTGTAGCCGGCCTCGCGGCAGATCGCGCGGGCCGACTCGTGGATGCGGGTGCGCTGGTCGTCGGTCAGGAACGGCGCGGGGGCTTCCTCGACCAGCTTCTGGTTGCGGCGCTGCAGGGAGCAGTCGCGGGTGCCGACGACGACGACGTTCCCGTGCGTATCCGCGAGGACCTGCGCCTCGACGTGTCGGGGCTTGTCCAGGAACCGTTCGACGAAGCATTCGCCGCGGCCGAACGCGACGGTGGCCTCGCGGACCGCGGAGTCGAACGCGTCGTCGATGTCTTCCATCCGGTAGGCGATCTTCAGCCCCCGACCGCCGCCCCCGTAAGCGGCCTTGATGGCGACGGGGACGCCGTACTGTTCTGCGAACGCCCGGACTTCTTCGGCGTCGGCGACCGGCCCGTCGGACCCGGGGACCAGCGGGGCGCCCACCTTGACCGCGATCTCGCGGGCCGTGACCTTGTTGCCCAGGCTCCGGATCGCGGCGGGCGAGGGGCCGATCCAGGTGAGCCCCGCGTCCTGCACGGCCTGCGCGAAGTCGGCGTTCTCGGAGAGGAAGCCGTAGCCGGGGTGGACGGCGTCGGCGCCGGCCCGGACGGCGATGGCAAGCAGCTTGTCCATGTCGAGGTATGTGTCGGCGCCGGCCGATCCGCCCAGGGCGTAGGCTTCGTCGCTGCGGCGGACGTGGAGGGCATCGGCGTCGGGGTCGGAGTACACGGCGACCGAGGTGAGCTCCGCATCGGTGCACGCGCGGGCGATGCGGACGGCGATTTCGCCGCGGTTGGCGATCAGGACCTTCTTCATGGCTGCTACTTTCCGGAGCTTCGGGTGGCGAGCGGGTGCTGGTGTGGCCGTGCGATCGGCTGCAGGCTTTCGGGATCCACCGTCCGGAACTGCAACCGGGTTCCGGGCGCCAGCTGGGCGGCGACGCTCAGGTCCTCGGGGACGACGACGCCGATCACCGGATACCCACCGGTCACCGGATGATCGGCGAGGAAGAGCACGGGCAGTCCCGAGGGCGGCACCTGCAACGATCCGGCCACGACCCCTTCGCTGGGCAGCTCGTCGGGGGTGAGGCGTTCCAGCGGCTTGCCGGTCGTCTTCGTGGGTGTGCCCGCCGTGCCTCCTGTGGTCTCCGGTGATGCGTCGTCCCGGTCACCGAGAGCGAGGCGGACCCCGATCCGGTTCGATTCGGCTGTCACGGTCCAGCCCTGGTCTGTGAGCGCCCTGCAGGACTCGTCGGTGAACCAGTCGTGGCGGGGACCACCCGTGATGCGGAGGACCACCGGTTCCTGCCGCCCCGACCGGACGGCGTCGGGAAGCGTCGAGGGCTCGGCGGCACCGACCGTGCGGCCCTGGTCGATCGCGCCGATCGGCAGCACGGTTCCCGCGGCGAGGGGGGCCGGACCGATCCCCGACATCACGTCGGTCGAACGGCTGCCCAGCACCTCCGGCACGTCGATTCCGCCGCGGATCGCCAGATAGGTGCGCAGCCCGGCGTCGGGCAGGTCGAGGTGGAGGGTCTCGCCGTCGTGCAGGGCGAACGGTGAGCACATGGGGGCCGGACGTGCGGCGGCGTCACCGCTGATCCCGGCGGGCGTGAGCGCGCCGGTCAACGCGACGGTGAGTTCACCCCGGGCTTTGACGGTGAGGCCGCCGAGGATCGTCTCGATGACTGCGTCACCGGGCGCGTTCCCGACCAGCCGGTTGGCTTGCCGGGCGCTCGCGGTATCGGCGGCACCGGCTTTGGAGACGCCCACGTCGCCGAGGCCGGGCCGACCCAGGTCTTGGATGAGCGACTGCGGTCCCGGGGCGAGGATCTCCAGGGCGTGGCCCTGCCCCGCCGAGGGGTGCGGGATTCTTCCCGACGCCTCGGCGTCCGGGCCTTCGGCGCGGTCACCCACCGTGACCGACTCCCGGACGGCCACATACTGCACAGCGGTCCCGGGTCTGAGGAGGGCCGGCTGATCCCGGTCCAGGTCCCACAGCCGGGACGCGGTCCGCCCGATGAGCTGCCAGCCGCCGGGTGAGCGGCGCGGATAGACGGCCGAGAAGTTGCCGGCCAGCGCCACCGCCCCGGCGGGGACTGCGGTGCGCGGCGTGGTGCGACGGGGGACCGTCAGCGACTCGTTCTCCCCGACCAGGTAGGCGAACCCCGGGGCGAAACCGCCGAATGCCGCGGTCCACAGCTGGCCGGTGTGCGCGGCGATGACGCCGTCGGGGTCGAGGCCGGTGAGGCGACCCACCTCGGCGAGGTCGTCGCCGTCGTACACCACGTCGATCCGCACCGGATCACCGGCCGCAGCCGTGCCCTGCCCGGGCGCCGTGTCCAGGCCCGCGACGGCGGCGCGGGCGGCGCGGGCGTTGGTGCCGGAATCGAAGACGGCCAGGACGGTCCGGGCTGCGGCCAGCACGTCGACCTGCCCACTGAGCGGGTGCTGCTGCAGGTGCGCGTGCACGGTGAGGACCGACTCGAGCGATTCGAGCTGGATCAGGAGGGCGCGCGGCCCGGCCCAGCGAATCTCGGGAGGGGTCACACGAAACTCCGGATGTCGACACCCGCGGCCACGAGGTCGCGGCGGACAGCGGCGGACATGGACACCGCACCGGTGGTGTCGCCGTGGAGGCAGATGCTCTCGGCCGTGGTCCAGATGGTCGTGCCGTCGCGGGCGATGATGACTCCATCGTTGGCGAGGCGGACCATATTGGCGGAGACCTCGTCCTCGTCGTGGAGGACGGCGCCGGGTTCGCGGCGGGACACCAGGGTTCCGTCCGGGTTGTAGGCCCGGTCCGCGAAGGCTTCGGCCACCCCGCGGAGGCCTGCCTTCTCCGCGGCCTTCAGGGCCACGGAGCCGGGGAGCAGCAGCAACGGGAGGTCGCCGCCGAACGCTTTGACGGCATCCACCACGGCCTGGGCCTGGACCTCGTGGGCGACGATGGTGTTGTAGAGGGCACCGTGGGGTTTGACGTACTTGATCGTCCCGCCGGCCGCCCGGGAGATCGCATCGAGGGCGCCGATCTGGTAGAGCACGTCGTCGGCCAGTTCGGTGGGGGAGCAGTCGATGAAGCGGCGGCCGAACCCGGCCAGGTCCCGGTAGCCGACGTGCGCGCCGATCGTCACACCCGCGGCCACTGCAGCACGGCAGGTCTGCGCGATAGTGGACGGTTCTCCCGCATGGAAGCCGCACGCGACATTGGCGCTGGAGACGGAGCGGAAGATCGCGGCGTCGTCCCCCATGGTCCAGTTGCCGAACGATTCGCCGACGTCGCTGTTGAGGTCGATGTGCACTATTGTGATCCTCGTCTCTCCTGAGTGGTTCCTCTAGGATGCCCGAGTTCATCGGATTGTTCAACAATTTGGGGTTCCGGATTTCCCGAACGGCACGCTGCCGCGGCCGCGTGCGCCGGGGTCGACCACCGGGGGCGTCGACGGCCCCGCCCAGCCGGAGCAGGAGTCGGACCCGGATCCACATCCTGGGAGGGTGCAGGCGGCGAGGACACGCAGGACCACCCCCGCAACGCGACCCCTCATGCGCGGAGGTGGCGAAGACCGGCACGGGGGCCGGGAGCGGTCACTCGTCCGGCTTCGGTTCCATGAGCTGGATGAGGTTGCCGCACGTGTCATCGAAGATCGCCACCACGGCTGCGCCGATGTCGAGCGGCGGCTGGGTGAAGACCACACCCCTGCCGGTCAGCCGGGTGTACTCGGCCTCGACGTCCCCGACCGCGAACTGGGCCAGGGGGATGCCGTCATGGACGAGGGCGTCCCGGTACGGCTTGACGGCCGGATGACTGGACGGTTCCAGGAGCAGCTCGGGTCCGTCGGGCGATTCGGGGGACACCACCGTGAGCCAGGAATGCATGCCGAGAGGGATGTCCTGGCGCTTCACGAAACCGAGCACGTCAGTGTAGAAGGCGAGCGCCTCCCGCTGGTCGTCGACGAACAGGCTCGTCAGGGCTATCTTCATGGCGCATCCTCTCTCCGACCGGCCACTTCGTGGTCGGCCCAGAGTATGCCGCATCGCGAGCACGGAACAGGCCCCGGACAGATCGGTCGGGGGCCACCGGTTCAATACCCAAGGAAGGCGTCCGTCCTCACGCGCGAGACGCCCGCCGTGCGCACCTCTGCACGCAGGCGGCCGATGAACGAGGGGGACCCCGAGATGAAGACCTTCCGCCGCGGAAGGTCCGGCACCACGGCGAGGAGGGAATCCGCCGTCGGCTCGGCCCCCGCGAGGATCCACCCACCGGGAAGAGCCGGGGCATCGCCGGAGGTCGGCATGAACAGCACGACGCGCGTCGCGAGGCCCGTGAGCTCGTCGCGGAAGGCGATCTCCTGCTCGCTGCGGACCGCATAGACGAGGACGACGTCGCGCCGCTCGCCGCGCTCTGCGAGGTCGCGGAGCTGGCTGATGAACGGCGTCACGCCGATGCCGCCGGCGACCAGCAGCAGCGGGACGGCCGGATCGCGGGGGAGGTGGAAATCGCCCCCGACGAGCGTTCCCGTGATGCGTGCGTTGTCCGGGAGGTCGAGGAGGGCGTTCTTGAAGGAACTGCCCGGCTCCGCCGTGCGCAGACCGAAGGTCACGGCGGTACGGCGCTGGGGCGGGGAGGTGATGCTGAAGACCCGGCGGCTGCCGCGGCCGTCCGCCCCGCGGTGCGGCAGGTCCAGCTCCATGTACTGGCCCGCGCGGAACCGGACTGGCCGCTCCGTGTCGAAGACGAGCTCCGTGCTGGTCGGGGTCAGCTGCCGCCTCCCCGCGAAGGAGAGCCTGACACCCCGGCGCTGCCCCAGGGCGAAGGCGACCGCGTTGCCGAGGACGAGGGCGAATTCCGGACCGAGGAAGACCGGACCGATGGACGGCTGGAGGGCGACCACCACGCCCACGACGGCGGCGACGAGCCACTGCTGCCACCGCAGCGGCGGCAGGGTCAGCGGTTCGGTCATCATGAAGCCGAGCAGGAACAGGACGGGATACGAGGTGAGGATCAGCTGGAGGCCCGCTCCGGGCATCATCCCGTTCTGCACCAGGCCGTAGAGCAGGATGCCGACGGCGACCACGAGGAACACGGCCGCCATGGACAGCTTCCGCGTCCGGTAGAGCAGGAGAGCACCGCCGACGACGACGACGGGGAGCATGTAGGCGTTCGCGACCCACCACCCGGCAACCCCCACCCCGAGCAGGGAGGCGACCACCGCGCCCGTCGCCGCAGGATTGAACACATGGCGTCCCCGGACGGCCAGGAGGAACTTCGAGGCGCCGGCGGCTACCCCCGCCGCGAGGATGCCCCCGAGCCCGGCCCCCGTGCCCGACGGGAACATGATCAGGAACAGGATCAGCCCTGTGATGAGGGAGGACTCGCTGTGGGGCCGCAACCGGAGGATCAGCGCCATGAGCCGGGTGCCGATGATCGTGCCGCCCACGGCGGCCACCAGGGTTCCGCCGATCTCGGCGGGGGTGAAGGCGAGGAGGCCGGCCACGGAGAGGATCAGCGCTTCGACCGTCAGGATCAGCAGCAGGGTCAGCGTCAGCCGGTACATGGTCATGCGGCCCAGGAGGCCGTCGAGTGCTGCGGTCATGAGAACAGGGCTCCTGCGAGGGGTGCGGAATAGCGGGCGCGTCCATCCGAGTACATCAGGACGTAGTCGAACTCGAAGGTCCCCGCGAGGTCCGCGGGATCGGTGAGGAACAGGGCGGTGCACAGGCCGTCGGCGGTCATGGCGTCCGCTGCGAGGGCCCAGGTCGCGACGACGGTGTCCACGCTCCGGCCGGTCCGCGCGTCGAGGACGTGGTGCAGGCCGTCGCCCCACGCTCGGCGGTTCGAGGCGGACGCGCACAATGCACCGGTGGCCAGGCGCACGGCCCCGATCGCCGAGGACGGGTCGTAGGGGTGCTCGAGGGCGACGGTGATGGTGCCCTCGGCGGCCCGGCGCATGTCCCCGCTGCCATCGACGATCACGTCCCGGTGACCCTCCGTGAGCAGATACTCCAGCATGAGGTCCACGAGCTGACCCTTGCCGGCGGCGCCGATGTCCAGGATCGCCGGTTCGCGCAGCGTCACGCCGTCGTCCGTCCAGGTCAGGATGTCGTCCCAGGCCCGGGCCGGGGCAGGCGCCCTCGCGGGAATCAGGGAGTAGCCGGCGTCGTAGCCCAGCGCAGCGAGCGGATCACCGACGAGCGGTGAGACGCCACCGCCCGTGACCTCGTACAGCGAGCGCAGCAGGCGCCCGAGCTCCGCGCCGTGGGGCGGGAGGGGCAGCGAGCCGCCGGCAGCGGCGAGCGCCGTCACCCCCGAGTCGGCCCGGAACCGCGAGTAGGTCGCGTCGTACTCCTCGGCGAGGTGCAGCAGCCGTGCCCGCTGGTGGGGCTCCACCGGCGCGCCGGTATCCACGCGCCAGCCGACGCCGATCGCCTCGAAGCTGAAGGAGTCCGCCACGCCGGCCCGCCTAGAGCTGCGCTTCGCTCTTGATCTTGCCCAGGGCGTCGTTGAACCCGCCGCTCGTCAGGGACGAGCCGGCCACCTTGTCCACGGAGAGTTCGTCCAGCTTCTTCCCGACGACCGCATCCGAGATCCCGCCCGCGAAGCGGCCCTGGTACTCGGTGGTGGTGGGGTTGTCGGGCATCGGCTCCACCTCGACGGCGGTGACGACGTCGGCCTCGAGGGTGAGCGTCACGCCCACCTCCTCCTGCCCGGCCGGGGACTGGTAGCTGCCCGTCCCGGTGTAGGTGCCGTCCTTGTAGGCCTCGCCGACGGATCCGCCGGCCGCGGGCGCCTCGGCCGAGGTGCCGGCCGCCGGCTGCTCGGATGCCGGCGGCGAGGCGGGTTCCTCGGCATCGGCGCCGGCACAGCCTGCGGCACCGAGGATCGACACGGCAGCGAGTGCCGTGAGGACCCTCTTGTGGCGGGGAAAGCCGGGTGTGTCGGCTGCCGCGCGTGCGGTGCTTCGGATTGGGTCTGTTCCGGTCACTGGGGTGCTCCTGTCGGGGTGCCGCGACGAGACGGGGCGGACATCCGAACCGTCGAGATCATTGAACCTGAAACTAACATCTGTGGTCAGCCCAACGCTCTACAGGTCCATTCGTTTCCGCGGCCGCTGCGGACGGTTTCCGCGCAGGGTTCCGCGGACACTTGACCCGCGTCACGAAAATCCGAGCGGTCGGGGCCGCGCCGCTATGCTGGACGGGTGACTCCCGAAGAACTCTCTGCCGCTATTTCCGCATGCCTGAAGGCCGCCGTCGAGGCCGGTGACTTCACGATCGAGCTCCCCTCGGAGGTGCGGGTCGAGCGACCGAAGAACCGTGAGCACGGCGACTGGGCCACGAACATCGCCCTGCAGCTCGGCAAGAAGGCGGGGATGAATCCGCGCGACTTCGCCCAGATCCTCAGCGAACGCCTCGCCGGCATCGAGGGCGTGAAGAGCGTGGACATCGCCGGCCCGGGCTTCCTCAACATCACGCTCGACGCCGGAGCGGCCGGTGAGCTCGCCCGCACGATCGTCGAGGCGGGCCCTGCGTACGGCACCAACGAGGCGCTCGCGGGACACACCGTCAACATGGAGTTCGTGTCCGCGAATCCGACGGGTCCGTTGCACCTGGCCCACACCCGCTGGGCCGCCCTCGGCGACTCCATCGCCCGCGTCCTCCGGGCGAGCGGCGCGGAGGTCACGACCGAGTACTACATCAACGACGCCGGCACGCAGATGAACAACTTCGCGGCCTCGGTCCTCGCGACCATCAAGGGCCGCCCGACGCCCGAGGGCGGCTACCCCGGCGAGTACATCGCCGAGCTCGGTCGAACGGTGCTCGCCGCCCGCCCCGAGGTGGCGGACCTTGCCGACGACACCTCCCTCCCGATCGTCAGGGCGCTTGCCTACGAGGCGCAGATGGCGGATATCAAGGAGACGCTGACGGACTTCGGCGTCCACTTCGACGTGTTCTTCTCCGAGTCGGCGCTGCACGACGGCGGTGCCGTGGAGCAGGCGGTCGACCGCCTGCGGGAGCAGGGGCACGTCTTCGACGAGGACGGCGCTGTCTGGCTCCGGACGACCGACTTCGGCGACGACAAGGACCGTGTCCTCATCAGGGCGAACGGTGAACCCACCTATTTCGCGTCCGACGCCGCTTACTACCTCTCCAAGAAGGACCGCGGCTTCCCGGAGAAGATCTACCTCCTCGGGGCGGACCACCACGGCTATATCGGCCGCCTGAAGGCCATCGCCGCCTGTGCGGGCGACGACATGGAACAGAACATCCAGGTCCTGATCGGTCAGATGGTGTCCGTCAACGGAGCCAGGCTCTCCAAGCGCGCCGGCAACATCATCGAGCTGCGTGATCTGCTCGAGTGGCTGGGCACGGACGCGCTGCGGTACTCCCTGGGGCGCTCGCCGGCCGATTCGGCCATGTCCATCGACCCGGAGCTGCTGAAGAAGAACACCAACGAGAACCCCGTGTTCTACGTGCAGTACGCGCACGCCCGGACCCACGCCGTCGCCCGCAACGCCGTCTCGGCGGGAGTGGACACCAGCTCGTTCGACGCCGCGTCGCTGAACCACCCCACGGAGGGCGAGCTGCTGGCCGCCCTCGGCCAGTTCCCCGGCGTCGTGGCGCAGGCCGCGACCTTCCGCGAGCCGCACCGCGTGGCCCGCCACCTCGAGGTGATCGCCGGGACCTACCACCGCTGGTACGACGCCTGCCGCGTCGCCCCGCTCGGCGACGCGCCCGTCGAGGACGTGCACCGCTCCCGCCTGTGGCTGAACAACGCCACGCAGCAGGTCCTGGCCAACGGCCTCGACCTCCTCGGCGTCTCCGCGCCGGAGCGGATGTGATGGTGGGCATGACCGTGCCGGACGAAGCGTCCCCGCTCGCGCCCCACTGGCTCTCCGTCCCGCAGGACCAGGCCCGGCTGGACGCGAAGCTGTGGGCCGAGGACGTGGAGCGCGGCGACGACGGCGTCCTGCGCGTCGACGGCATCTCCGTGGCCGATCTCGCCGCGGAATACGGCACCCCGCTGTTCGTCATGTCCGAGCGCGACTTCCGCTCCCGCGCCGCCACGTTCCGCGACGCCTTCGACGACGCCTTCCGCGACCTGTGCGGGGGAGTGGACGTGTTCTATGCGGGCAAATCCTTCCTGTGCACGGAAGTTGCCCACTGGGTGCGCGAGGAGGGGCTGGGCCTCGACACCTGCTCGGGCGGCGAGCTCGCCGTCGCCCTCCGCGCCGGGATGCCGGGCCACCGCCTCGGGCTGCACGGGAACAACAAGTCGGCCGCGGAGATCACGCGCGCCATCGACGCCGACCTCGGCCGGATCGTCGTCGACAGCCTGCAGGAGGTCTCCCTGGTGGGCGACCTGGCCGTACAGCGCGGCCGCCGCGCCAATGTCATGATCCGCCTGACGCCGGGCGTGCACGCGCACACCCACGAATTCATCGCCACGGCGCACGAGGACCAGAAGTTCGGCCTGTCGCTGGCCGCAGACCAGGGCTCCGGCCCGGCGGGCGGAGGACGCGGGGGACAGGACGACGGCGCCTCCTCACCCGCGGCGCGCGCCGTCGCGGACGCGCTCGCCCACCCGGGCATCAACCTCCTCGGCGTGCACTGCCATATCGGGTCGCAGATCTTCGAGCCCGAGGGCTTCGAACTGGCGGCCCAGCGGCTGCTCGGCTTCCTCGCGGAGGTCCGGGACAGGCACGGCGTCGAACTCGCCGAACTCGACCTCGGCGGCGGCTACGGCATCGCCTACACCGAGGAGGACGAACCGCGACCGGCGGCCGAGATCGCCCGTGCCATGGCGTCCGTCGTCGGCTCGACGTGCCGGGAGCTGCGACTGCAGGTCCCGCGCATCTCGATCGAACCCGGCCGCGCCATCGTGGGTCCCACGACCTTCACGCTGTACACCACCGGCACCACGAAGACCGTGCGCGTGGATGCCGCGGCCGACGGCTCCGGGGAACCGGCCGAGGCCTCCGTTACGCACCCGCGGCGTTATGTGTCGGTGGACGGCGGCATGAGCGACAATGCCCGTCCGGTGCTCTACGGCGCGGATTATTCGGCCGTCCTGGCGTCCCGGACGCCCGAGGCGGACCCGGTGCTCTCCCGCGTGGTTGGAAAACACTGCGAGAGCGGTGACATCGTGGTGCGGGACGTCTACCTCCCCGAGGACACCGGAGCCGGTGACCTCCTCGCCGTCCCGGGCACCGGAGCCTACTGCTGGGTGCTCTCGAGCAACTACAACTACCTGACGCGTCCGCCCGTCGTGGCAGTGGCCGATGGCCGGGCCCGGCTGATCGTCCGTGGCGAGACCGAGGAGGACCTGTTCCGCAGGGACGTCCAGCGCGAACCCGCGTCGCACGAATCCGCCTTGCCCGCCCCGGAACCAGGAGCCCCACGGACCGCATGAACACGCCAGCCACGCCTTCCCGCCAGCCCCTCCGCGTCGCCCTGCTCGGCTGCGGCAACGTGGGCTCGCAGGTCGCCCGCATCCTGCTCGAGGACGCGGAGAACCTCGGCCGCCGCGCCGGAGCGCCGCTCGAACTGGTCGGGGTCGCCGTCCGCACCCTCGACGCCGAGCGCGACGTCGACCTGCCCGCCGGACTCCTCACGCTCGACGCCGAGAAGCTCGTCGAGGATGCCGACATCGTCATCGAGCTCATGGGCGGCATCGAGCCCGCCAAGTCCCTGATCCTCCGTGCGATCGAGCACGGGGCGACGGTGGTCAGCGGAAACAAGGCGCTCCTGGCCCAGGACGGCCCCGAGCTCTACGAGCAGGCCGACGCCGCCGGTGTCCAGCTCTCCTACGAGGCCGCCGTCGCCGGTGCGATCCCGATCCTGCGGCCCATCCGCGACAGCCTCTCGGGCGACCGCATCACGCGCGTGCTCGGCATCGTCAACGGGACCACCAACTACATCCTCGACCAGATGGACTCGACGGGCGCTTCCTTCGCTGACGCGCTGAAGGCCGCCCAGGACCTCGGCTACGCGGAGGCGGACCCGACGGCCGACATCGAGGGCCACGATGCCGCCGCGAAGGCCGCGATCCTCGCCTCCCTGTCCTTCCACACGCGCTTCGCCCTGGAGAACGTGTACTGCGAGGGCATCACCTCGGTCACGGCCGACGACATCGCGGCCGCGGCGGAGGACGGTTACGTCATCAAGCTGCTGGCCATCGCCGAAATCCTCACCGACGACGCCGGTGCTGTGGGCGTCGGCGTCCGCGTCCACCCCACCCTCCTCCCGCGCTCCCATCCGCTGGCAGCCGTCCGCGGCGCATTCAACGCCGTGTTCATCGAGGCGGAGAACGCCGGGGAGCTGATGTTCTACGGCCAGGGCGCCGGCGGCACCCCCACGGCCTCGGCGGTGCTGGGCGACGTCGTCAGCGCCGCACGCCGCATGGTGCTCGGCGGTCCGGGCCGCACCGAGACCACCACCGGGCACGTCCCGCCGCTGAGCATCGACACCGTCCGCACCAGCTACTGCATCGGCCTGGAGGTCGCGGACCAGCCGGGCGTCCTCGCCCGGATCGCCCAGATCTTCGCCGAGAACGGCGTCTCCATCGAAACCATGCGCCAGCGCATCCACCAGGGCGGGCCCGACGGCGGCACCACCGCCGAGCTGCGCATCGTCACCCACCGCGCGCCCGAGGCGTCCCTCGCCGCGACCGTCGGGCAGGTCGCCGCGCTCGACGTCATCACCGCCGTCTCATCCGTGCTCCGAGTAGAGGGAATCTAAGTGGCCCACCAGTGGCGCGGAGTCATCCGCGAATACGCCGAACGACTGCCCGTCACCGACGCCACCGAGGTCATCACCCTCGGTGAGGGCGGCACGCCGCTCGTGCACGCCCGGCACCTGAGTGAGCTGACGGGTTCCACCGTCTACCTCAAGGTCGAGGGGATGAACCCCACGGGGTCCTTCAAGGACCGGGGCATGACCATGGCGATGACCGCCGCCGTCGCCGCCGGAGCGAAGGCCGTGGTCTGCGCATCCACGGGCAACACCTCCGCCTCGGCGGCCGCCTACGCCACCCAGGCCGGGATCACCTGCGCCGTGCTCGTCCCGGACGGCAAGATCTCGATGGGCAAGCTGAGCCAGGCGATCGCGCACGGCGCGCAGCTGCTGCAGGTCAACGGCAACTTCGACAACTGCCTCGACGTCGCGCGCAAGCTCGCGGAGGCGTACCCGGTGTTCCTCGTGAACTCGGTGAACCCCGCGCGCCTCGAGGGCCAGAAGACGGCGGCCTTCGAGGTCGTCGACACCCTCGGCGACGCCCCGGACTACCATCTGATGCCGGTCGGCAACGCCGGCAACATCAGCGCGTACTGGAAGGGCTACAAGGAGTACGCAGCCCCCTACGACTCCATGTACCACGGTGAGCTCCCCGCCGTCGCCACGCACACCCCGATCATGTGGGGCTTCCAGGCGGAGGGCGCGTCGCCGCTCGTCAAGGGCCACCCGATCACCGAGCCGGACACCATCGCGACCGCCATCCGCATCGGCAACCCGGCGTCGTGGGACTTCGCGGTCGCCGCGCGCGACGAGTCCGGCGGACTCATCGAGGCCGTGACCGACGAGGAGATCCTGGACGCGCACCGCTGGCTGTCCTCGCGGGAGGGCGTCTTCGTGGAGCCGGCGTCCGCCGCCGGCGTCGCGGGACTGCTGAAGAAGCACGCCGAGGGCCTCGTCCCGACGGGCAAGACGATCGTCATCACCGTCACCGGCCATGGCCTCAAGGATCCCCAGTGGGCGCTGCGGACCGCCGACGGGTCCGACATCGAGCCCACCAAGGTGGAGTTCGACGTCGTGAGCGTCGCGGCCGCGCTGGGGCTCGAGGACTGACGTGCCGGGCCTGCACGCGGCACCCCTGCCGGAGGACCTGTTCGACCTCCCGGCCGTCGATGCCGGCCAGGAGGTCGAGGTGACGGTCCCCGCGACGAGCGCGAACCTCGGACCGGGGTTCGACTCGCTCGGACTCGCCCTCTCGCTCCACGACACCGTCCGGGTCCGCACGACCACGTCGGGTACGACGACGGTGCGTCCCACGGGCGAGGGTGCCGGTGACCTGCCCGTGGACGGGAGCCATCTCGTGGCACGCTCGCTCATCAGCACCCTCCACCGGGCGGGGCGCCGCGCACCGGGGCTCGACCTCGACACCGTCAACGTGATCCCGCACGGCAGGGGCATGGGTTCCTCCGCGTCCGCGATCGTCGCCGGGGTCCTCGCGGGCAACGCGCTGCTGCCGGCCGACGAGCGGATGGACGCCGCCCACCTGCTGCAGTGGGCGGCCTCGATCGAGGGGCACCCGGACAACGTGGCCCCCGCGCTCATGGGCGCCCTCGCGATCTCCTGGGAGAGTGGCCGCGCATTCCACAGCACGCGCGTCGAGGTGCACCCGGACGTCATCCCCATCCTCGCGGTCCCCGACCTCACGCTGTCCACCGAGAGCGCGCGGGCACTGCTGCCGGCGTCCGTGTCCCACGCCAGTGCCGCCGCCAACGCCGGTCGGGCAGCCCTGATCGTGCACGCGCTCGGCACCGATCCCTCCCTGCTGTTCCCCGCCACGCAGGATTCGATCCATCAGGACTACCGCGCGCCGGCCATGCTGCGGAGCGCCACCCTGCTGCGCGGACTGCGCGCCGCCGGGTTCGCCAGCACCATCTCCGGCGCGGGGCCCAGCGTGCTGACCCTCGCCGTCGGACAAGGCGGTGCCGACGCCGCCGAGGGGGCGCTCCATCGCCTGATCGACGCGGGCGACACGCCGGGGGCGTGGCGTGTCCTTCGTCTGGCAGTGGATCGGGAAGGTGCTAAAATAAGATGGCACCAGGGGTAGCGAGGCATTCATGCCGACCTACTGTGCATTTCGGGAAGTATGTCTCGAAAAGCACCGTGTGCTTCTGTTGAGCCGGCCGTCTTTTCTGGACCGCCGCAACACTGCAGGTCCCATCAGCAGCAGCACATCCTGACGGTGTAGCCTCCGACCCTATCCCGCAGCGTACGGACTCACCCTCCCGCGCAGGGACATTCTCAGGCTCCCAGCATCACCCAGGCCTGCCGGATCTCATCCGGTTCGGCTGATCCCCCGCCTGCTTCATATGCGGCACGGGGCAAACCACCGCGGACCACGGATCATGTGGCCGCCCGACGAGGGGGAAGGATCCTTCGTGACTGAAACCACTGACCTGTTACCAGGTGTGGCCACCCAAGACGCTGAAGCGACCGGCGCAACAACTTCCAAGAGCAGCGGCCTTGCCGGCCTGAAGCTCGCCCAGCTGCAGGCTCTTGCCGGCCAGCTCGGCATCACCGGTGGATCGAGGATGCGCAAGAGCGATCTCGTCTCCGCGATCTCCGACCACCAGCGTGGGTCCGCGGTCGCCGACCGCCAGAAGGCCCCCAGCGTCCGCACCGAGCGCAGCGCCGACGCAGAGCGTCCGGCCGCAGCCGGCACGCAGGGCGGATCAGAGGAGAACCGGGACCAGGACGCGCAGTCCGCTCCGGCCGAGCGCCAGCCCCGCACCCGCAACCGCAACCGCCGCGCGGGCAGCGACGGCGTCGTCTCCGTCCCGACGACCGAGACCGCCACCGCGGACCAGGCCGAGGCGCCGTCGCGTGACGGAGCCGAGGACAGCCCGGCCGGCGAGCAGCAGGACCGCGGGGACCGTGAGAACGGTGGCCGTAACCAGCGCAACCGTCGCAACCGCCGTGGTGAGGACCGCTCCGACGCGCAGTCGGGCCAGGGCGAGTCCCAGAACGGTGCGCAGGGCGAGTCGCAGAACGCCGGACAGGGCGAGGCCCAGGCCGATTCCCAGTCCGGGCAGCAGGGCGACGCGCGCAGCGACCGCGGTGAGCGACGCAGCCGCTCCCGTAACGGCCGCGACGACGACCGGTCGAGCAACGGCTCGAACAACCAGTCGGGCAACCAGTCCAACAACCAGTCGGGCAACCAGTTCAACAGCCCGTCGAACAATGACGGCCAGAACGACGGTGGCCGCAACGGCAACGAGCGCAGCGACAGCCGCGGCAACGGCTCCAACGACGACGAGGGCCGCGGACGCAACCGCCGCAACCGTGCGAGCCGCAATGGAGGCAACGGTCCCGAGGACCGTAACAGCCGCTTCCGCGACCGCAACGAGCGCAACGACCGCCGTCGGGGCCGGAGCCAGAACCCCGAGGTCGACGACGTCGAGGTCACCGACGACGACGTCCTGCTGCCCGTCGCGGGCATCCTCGACGTGCTCGAGAACTACGCCTTCGTGCGCACCTCCGGCTACCTGCCGGGTCCGAACGACGTCTACGTCTCGCTCGCCCAGGTCAAGAAGCACAACCTGCGCAAGGGCGACGCCGTCGTCGGCGCCATCCGCGCTCCCCGCGAGGGCGAGACCCAGGCCGCCGCACGCCAGAAGTTCAACGCCCTGGTCCGTGTCACCTCCATCAACGGCAAGCCTGCCGAGGAGCTGAAGGACCGCGTCGAGTTCGCGAAGCTCGTGCCGCTCTACCCGTCGGACCGTCTGCGCCTCGAGACGGACCCGAAGAAGATCGGCCCCCGCGTGATCGACCTCGTGGCCCCGATCGGCAAGGGCCAGCGTGGCCTGATCGTCTCCCCGCCCAAGGCGGGGAAGACCCTGATCCTGCAGGCGATCGCGAACGCCATCACGATCAACAATCCTGAGGTCCACCTCATGATGGTCCTGGTCGACGAGCGTCCCGAAGAAGTCACGGACATGCAGCGGACGGTCAAGGGAGAGGTCATCGCCTCGACGTTCGACCGACCCGCCGACGACCACACCACGGTCGCCGAACTCTCCATCGAGCGCGCCAAGCGCCTCGTGGAGATGGGCATGGACGTCGTTGTGCTCCTCGACTCCATGACCCGCCTCGGCCGCGCATACAACCTGGCCGCCCCGGCGTCGGGCCGTATCCTCTCCGGTGGTGTCGACTCCGCAGCGCTGTACCCGCCGAAGCGATTCTTCGGTGCCGCGCGCAACATCGAGAACGGTGGCTCGCTCACCATTCTCGCGACCGCCCTCGTGGAGACCGGGTCCAAGATGGACGAGGTCATCTTCGAGGAGTTCAAGGGCACCGGCAACATGGAACTCCGCCTCTCGCGGAACCTCGCCGACAAGCGCATTTTCCCCGCCGTCGACGTCAATGCCTCCGGCACGCGTCGCGAGGAGAACCTGCTCTCGCCCGACGAGGTCAAGATCATGTGGAAGCTGCGCCGCGTGCTGTCGGGTCTCGAGACCCAGCAGGCCCTGGAGCTGCTCACCAACAAGATCCGGGAGACGCAGTCCAACGTCGAGTTCCTCATGCAGGTCCAGAAGACCACGCTGGGATCCAAGGACTCGGACTAACCGGGTTCCTGCCGCTTGTACTGCCGGCCCCCTCGCGGGTGCCGGCAGTACAAGCGGCTTCTTCCGTTAACCGGCATGCTGCGTCGGGTCGGCGGACATGACCGGGCGGAGCACCACAGCGTGGTCGTTCCTGCCGTCCCGACCTTCGTAGACTGGCTGCACAAGCCGAAAGAGGTACTTCCGATGTTTGAGTCCATCCAGGGACTGCTCGACGAGCACTCCGAGCTGCAGGACCAGCTCGCCGACCCGGCCGTCCACGCCGACCAGGCGCTGGCCCGGAGGCTCGGCCGCCGGTACGCGGAGCTGGGGCGTATCGTCGATGCGCACAACCGCTGGAGCGCGCTCGACGACGACCTCAAGGCGGCACGCGGGATGGCGTCCGAGGATCCGGAGTTCGCGGCCGAGGTTCCCGTCCTCGAGGAGCAGCTCGCGACGGCGCAGGAGCGGCTGCGCCGGCTCCTCATCCCGCGCGACCCGAACGACAGCCGCAACGTCATCATCGAGGTCAAGGGCGGCGAGGGCGGCGACGAGGCCGCACTGTTCGCCGGCGACCTGCTGCGCATGTATACGCGCTACGCCGAGTCCCGGGGCTGGAAGACCGAGCTCCTCTCCGCCAACGAGTCGGACCTCGGCGGCTACAAGGACGTCCAGATGGCCATCAAGGGGTCCTCGAACGATCCCGCCGAGGGCGTCTACGCACGGCTCAAGTTCGAGGGCGGGGTGCACCGCGTGCAGCGCGTGCCCGTCACCGAGTCGCAGGGCCGCATCCACACGTCGGCCGCCGGCGTGCTCGTGCTGCCCGAGGTGGACGAGCCCGAGGAGGTCGAGATCAGCCAGAACGATCTCAAGATCGACGTCTACCGGTCCTCGGGCCCCGGAGGCCAGTCCGTGAACACGACCGACTCGGCCGTGCGCATCACGCACCTTCCCACCGGGATCGTCGTCGCCATGCAGAACGAGAAGTCCCAGCTGCAGAACCGCGAGGCCGCCATGCGCGTGCTCCGCTCGCGCATCCTCGCCCATGAGCAGGAGAAGATCGACGCGGCGAACTCCGACATCCGGAAGTCGCAGATCCGCACGATGGACCGCTCGGAGCGCATCCGCACGTACAACTACCCGGAGAACCGGATCGCCGACCACCGGACCGGGTACAAGGCCTACAACCTCGACACCGTCATGAACGGCGACCTCGAGCCCGTGGTGCAGTCCGCGATCGAGATGGACGAGCAGGCCCGCCTGGACGCCATCGGCGCGGACGAGTAGCCGTGGAGGAAGCCCTGCGGGCTGCCGAACGGCAGCTCCGCGCGGCGGGCGTCCCCAGTCCGCGGGTCGACGCCGAGCTGCTGGCCGCCCATCTCCTGGGCGTGTCGCGCGGACGGCTGCGCGCGCTGGCGCTGATCGGCTCCGCGGTCCCCGAGGGCTTCCAGGACCTCGTGGACGAACGTGCCCGGCGCGTGCCGCTCCAGCACCTGACCGGTGTGGCCTACTTCCGCCGCGTCGAACTGTCCGTGGGCCCCGGCGTCTTCGTCCCGCGGCCCGAGACCGAGACGGTCGCGCAGCTCGTGATCGACCGCGCGTCGGGCCTTGTCGCGCCACGGATCGTCGACCTCGGCACAGGGTCCGGGGCGATCGCCGCCGCCGTCGCCGATGAGGTGCCGAGCGCCGACGT
Source organism: Arthrobacter sp. CAN_A2 (assembly GCF_015752045.1). Lineage (NCBI taxonomy): Bacteria > Bacillati > Actinomycetota > Actinomycetes > Micrococcales > Micrococcaceae > Arthrobacter > Arthrobacter sp. CAN_A2. The sequence continues at coordinate 162,239 of NZ_JADOUS010000001.1, read as the reverse complement.
GTACGCCGTCGAACTGAGCGACCTCGCGCTCGCCTGGGCGGGACCGAACCTCGCGCGCTTCGGGGTCCACCTGGTGCAGGGCGACCTCGCCACGGCCCTCCCGGAGCAGGACGCCACGTTCGACATCGTGGTCTCCAACCCGCCCTACATCCCCGCCGAGGCCGTCCCCAACGATCCGGAGGTCGCCGAACACGACCCGCGGATGGCGCTGTACGGCGGGGGAGCGGACGGCATGGACCTGCCCCGTGCCGCCGCCGGGTCGGCGGCCCGCCTGCTCAAGGCCGGCGGATACTTCGTCATGGAACACGCGGAGGTGCAGGCTCCGTGGGTCGCCGCCTTCCTCGAGCAGGCGGGCGTCTGGACCGCGGTCACCACGCACCAGGACCTCGGCGGCCGCGACCGCGCCACGAGTGCCGTGCTGGCCGCCGGCCGCACCTCCCCCGACACCACCCGAGAGGCTCACCGATGACGGAGCAGACTCCACCCCGCGGACCGGTCTCCACCCCGCAGGCCGCCACGGTCGCCGTCGCGGCGGTCACCTACGACCGGCACGAGGAACTGGCCCAGCTCCTGCGCTCCCTCGCGGCGCAGACCGCGCCGATCGGCACCGTGGCCCTCGTGGACTCGGGGACGAAGGCCGCGACGGACGTCGTCGACGCCGCCACGGCGGCCGGCGGCACCATCCACTACCTGCGCTCGGAAGCCAACCTCGGCGGCGCGGGGGGCTTCGCTTTCGCCATCCTCGCGGCGATCGCCAGCGGCGCCGAGTGGATCTGGCTCATGGACGACGACGGCCACCCCGAGGACGGGCGCTGCCTCGCCGAACTGCTCAGGGCCGCGCACGAGCACGAGCTCGACATCGTGAGCCCGCTCGTTGCCGCGACGTCGGACCCCTCACGGCTGTCCTTCAACTTCCGCATCAACGGGCTGCTGACCAACGACCGCGCAACGCTCGAGTCCATGGGCTACCTGCCCGACATGGTGCACTTCTTCAACGGCGCGCTGATCCGCGCGGACGTGTTCTCGAAGATCGGCCTGCCGGACATGAAGTTCTTCATCCGCGGCGACGAGGTGGACTTCCTGGCACGCGTGCGGAAGGCCGGCCTGAAATACGGGACGCTCGCCACCGTCGCGGTACGGCATCCTGCCACCTGGTCGGAGATGAAGCCGATCTTCGGCGGCTTCATCACCCCGGTGATCCCCGACGGCGACTTCAAGCGGTTCTCCTACTTCAGGAACCGCGCCTACCTGGCCCGCAAGTACCGCAACCTCCGCTGGTTCAGCGCGGACGTCATCGGCTTCCCCTACTACTTCATCACGCAGCGCGACCTCAGGGGCCTGCGTGCCTGGTTCACCGCCTACTCGGCGGGGCTCCGCGGGACGGGCTTCGGGCCGCCGCCGTCCTGAGAACGCCGGCGGCCGGTCACCCGCTCATTAGCACATCGGGCGCGCCCGATGTGCGCCACGGCGGGTGGCAGTGGAAAGATGATCGGGTGACAACGAGCTACGACTGTTCCGATCCCGCCCAGCGCACCGAGGGCCTGGCCGCCGCCCAGCGCGCGGTAGCGCTCAAGCAGTGCATCGTCCTCCCGACGGACACCGTCTATGGCATCGGGGCGGATGCCTTCTCGCCCCAGGCCGTGGCCACCCTGCTGGCCTCCAAGGGGCGCGGGCGGAACATGCCGCCGCCGGTCCTCATCCCGCGGATCCAGACCCTCGACGGCCTGGCGACCGAGGTCCACCCCGACGCGCGCCGTCTCGCCGAGGCATTCTGGCCCGGTGGCCTCACCCTGATCTGCCATGCCCAGCCGTCGCTCACCTGGGACCTCGGCGACACCCTCGGTACCGTGGCGCTGCGCATGCCCGACGACGAGATCGCCCTCGAGCTGCTGGTGCTCACGGGACCGCTCGCGGTGTCCTCCGCGAACCGGACGGGCCGACCGGCGGCGACGACGGCGGCGGAAGCCGCAGAGCAGCTCGCCGAGTCGGTGGCCGTCTACCTCGACGCCGGGCCCCGGGCCGACGCCGACGGCACGGGGTCCACCATCGTCGACACGACGGGGGAGACCCTGCGCGTGGTCCGGGAGGGCACCGTGTCGCTCGAACAGCTGCGGGAGGTGGTGCCGGGCGTCGTGGGGATCGACGGCGACGCCCCGGACGCGGTGGACGCCGGTGCTCCTGACGGGTTGGACGCCGACGCCCCGGACGCGGTGGACGCCGGTGCTCCCCATGAGTCGGAGGCCGGTGTTCCTGACGGGTCGGACGCCGGGAGGTAGGCCTGCGCGGTCAGCGCCCGTCGGGGTCCGCGGCCGCACCGGCCGCACCGGCGAGGACCTCACGGACCCTGGCCGTCGGGACCAGGCCCTGGTCAGCGGCCCAGCCGGATACCTGGTCCTGGCCGAACCACATGAGCTCGACCCGTCTGACATGGCCGTCGAGGCGTCCGCGCATCAGGGACGACACCATATAGCCACCCCGGACGGCGGCGCGGCACAGGGCGGCCGGCAGCGCCCGCGGCTGTCCGCCTGCTGCCTCGAGCACGGTGCGCACCGTGAGTCCCTCCCACGGCTGCAGCACCCGCGCCGGAAGGGCGCCGCGGTGGCGCCCGAGGGCCAGCACCAGCTCCGCGAGGGAGTCCACCGACGTGATCGGCGACCGCGCGTTCCCCGGGGACGCCACCGACGCGAGCGGTGAGCGGGCGAGACGCGCCAGGGCCGCAGTCGTCGGACGCCCCTCGCCCTGCACCGAGGTGGCCCGCACCGTGACGACGGACAGGGACTGCTCCCGTGCAGCCGCGAGGGCCAGGGTCTGCTCACCGAGGGCCTTGCTGCGCGAATACGCCGAGAAGGGGCGCACGGTTTCGGTCTCGTCCAGCATCGGCGTCCGGCCCTGTACGGCCGCGCTGCTGAGGTGGATGAGGCGCCGGGCTCCGGCGGCGGACGCGGCGCGGGCGACGACGGCGGGCAGCAGGGCGTTCGCGCCGAGCAGGTCCGCCCCGTCGGTCGCCGAGGGCGTGGCGAGGCCGGCCGCGTTCACGACGACGTCGTACCCCGCGATCGCGGCCTCCAGCCCGGCGGTGTCCGCGGCGTCCGCGGCGTCGAGGAGTGCCGCCGGCGCATCGGCGGTCGTCGCGAGCCGCGGCGCGGGCAGGGCGTGCGCGTCGATGCCTGCAGCGTCCAGGGCCCGCAGCACCGCGGAGCCGACGAAGCCGGAGCCGCCGAGCACCAGCCAGCTCATGAGGACCTGCCCGTCTGCACGGCGGTGTCCCGCAGGGGCGGTTCCGGCTGCCAGTCGGGATCGTGCAGGATCACCCGGGCGGCCCTCCACCCGCGCCACACCTGGGAGGCACCGGAGATCGAGTGCTCGACGGCGACCAGGCGCACGAGTTCCTTCCCGGCGGACAGGAGCGTGCCGACGGCGAAGCCCGCCCGGTGGTAGCGGCCGTGCACCTGCAGGTATCGCGCGAGGTGCCCGCGGTTGCGCATCCCGCAGAAACGCGACAGGTTGCTCGACTCGTTCAGGTGCCGGACGCCGAGGTCCACCTGCCGCTGCGCGCGCGTCTTCCGGAGGACGAAGGCGTCCACGTAGGCCACCGGATACCGCTGCGACACCAGCCACCCGTAGGTGAGGTCATCGCCGTTGAGGAAGAAACGGGCGTCGGGGAGGCCGATCTCCCGGACGACGCCGGCCGAGACCAGCATGCCCTCGAAGCAGGCCACATTGGTGTGGAAGACCGGTGACGCCGCGAAGACGTCGCCGCGGACCGGCAGGTGGATGCCGGTGAACTCGTTGAGGACGTGCTGCCAGAAGAAGGGCCCGCCCGTGGCGTCGTAGCGCCGTCCGTGGATGCACGAGTAGTGCTTCATCCAGGGTGCGAAGGATGCGAGGGCGTCGGGGAGGACGACGACGTCGTCGTCCATCAGCCAGAGCCAGTCGGCCCCTTCGTCGACGGCACGCGCGACACCGGCCGCGAAGCCACCCGAGCCGCCCACGTTCCGGGGCAGGCGCTCCACGATGACGGGCATCGGGAGGCGGACGTCGGCGAGGACATCGCCGGTGGCGTCGGTGCTGGCGTTGTCGACCACGACGACGGCGGCGGGCGCCGGGTCGAGGGCGGCGATCGAGTCGAGGAGTTCCCGCAGGAGGGCCGCCCGGTTGAACGTCGTGATCACGAGGAATACGCGGGGCGAGCCGGCGTCGGGGACGTGCAACCTGGTCCTTCCGGGCCGCGCCATGGCAGTGCGCAACGGGCCTGGCACAGGCGGGGCAGTTAGTATTCTGGGGTAATAGCAGTCTATTACACCGTGTTCCAGTCCCGGCCGGACGTGTCCCGACATCACGGGTGCGGGGCTCCCTGGCCGCCGCACGCTCGGTGTGGAACGCGGTGGATGCCTGCATGACACCGTTAGGAATCATGGGACTCAACGAAGGCCGGGCCTCCGCCCGGACACCCGGCTCGACGGCCGTAGCCTCCTCCGGCGACAAGCCGGCGATCTGGCTGTGGTCGCAGTACCTGCTCGACGCCCTGGCCTGGATCGTGGCCATCCTCCTCGCGCTGATCCTCCGCTACGAGCTGCTCGTCAATGAAGTCAACATCCCCGGCTTCGCCGCGTTCTGCGCGGTGGCCGTCGTCGCCCAGCTGGTGGTGGGGCTCAGCTTCGCGCTGTACCGGGGCAGGTACAGCTTCGGGAGCTTCCACGAGGCGAAGCTCCTCGTCATCGTCGCAGTGCTCGTCGCCGTCATCCTGGTGCTCGTCAGCGTCGCGTTCTTCACCGTCATCCAGGTCCCGCGCAGCATCGGCATCATCGCGTTCCCCTTCGCCTGCATGTTCCTCGCCGCCACCCGCTACCTCAAGCGCATGTACGTGGAGAGCAAGGCCAAGCCCGGCGAGGACGCGCAGCGCACGCTGATCTACGGGGCAGGGTTCCTCGGCAACTCGCTCGTGGGCCGCATGATGCAGGATCCGGGCTCTCCCTACTTCCCCGTCGGCCTCATCGACGACGATCCGGCCAAGAAGCACCTGCGGCTCTCCACCGTGCCCGTCCTCGGGCGGGTCGACGATCTGCGGGACGTCGTGGCGAGGACGCAGGCCTCGGTCCTCGTCATCGCGTTCGCGGAGGTGGAGGCCGCGCAGGTGCGCCGCGTCTCCGACCTCGTGGCGGGCCTGGGCATCCGGGTGCTCGTCCTCCCGCCACTGCGGGACATGCTCGGCGCCGCCGGTGCCGCCATCGCGGACTTCCGCGAGGTCGCCGTCGAGGACCTCATCGGACGCCGTCCGGTGGACATCCACCCGGACGAGGTGGCCGGGTACGTCACCGGGAAGCGCGTCCTGGTGACCGGGGCCGGCGGGTCGATCGGCTCGGAACTGTGCCGCCAGCTCGCGACCTTTGCCCCGGCGGAGCTCATCATGCTCGACCGCGACGAGACCGGCCTGCAGTCCACGCAGATCTCCCTCACCGGGCGCGGCCTGCTGACCGGTCGCGACACCGTGCTGGCCGACATCCGCGACGCGGACGCACTGCTGAACATCTTCGAGGACCGCAAGCCCGAGGTCGTCTTCCACGCGGCCGCCCTCAAGCACGTATCGCTGCTCGAGCAGTACCCGGAGGAGGCCTGGAAGACCAACGTCCAGGGTTCCCTGAACGTCCTCCGGGCCTCCGCCGCCGTCGGCGTCACCCACTTCGTCAACATCTCCACGGACAAGGCGGCGGACCCCACGAGCGTCCTCGGCCACTCCAAGCGCGTGGCCGAGAAGCTCACCTCGTGGCAGGCGGAGCACACGGGCCAGCGGTACGTCTCGGTGCGCTTCGGCAACGTGATCGGCAGCCGCGGCTCCATGCTCCCGCTGTTCACCGAGCAGATCCGCAACGGCGGTCCGATCACCGTGACCGACCCCGAGGTGACACGTTTCTTCATGACCATCCCCGAGGCCTGCCAGCTCGTCGTCCAGGCCGGGGCGATCGGCAGGGGAGGGGAGGTCCTCATCCTCGACATGGGCGAGGCCGTGAAGATCCTCGACGTCGCCCAGCGCATGATCGCGATGTCCGGCAAGGACATCGACATCGTCTTCACGGGGCTGCGGCCCGGCGAGAAGATGCACGAGGACCTGATCGGCGTCGGCGAGGACGACTCCCGCCCGCGCCACCCGAAGATCTCCCACACATCGGTGGCGCCGCTGGATCCCGGGCACCTGAGCCTCCAGCGCTGGAAGACCGAGGGTGGCTTCGGCCAGGCGCAACTCGGCATCCTGGCCGGTGAGCCCGGTGAGCCCGGTGAGCCCGCCGCCCGCACCACCACGCCGTCCACCGCCGGCGCCACGGGACCGACGTCGTGACCGCGCAGCTGGTCATCGTCGGGCTCGTCGCCCTGGGCCTGTCCCTCGCGCTCCCCGTCGTCGTGAAGCCCCTGCTGAAGCGCTGGGGCGTGGTCGACATCCCCAACGACCGCTCCTCGCACAACACCGTCGTGATCCGGGGCATGGGGATGGCCGTCGCCGTCGCGATCCTCGTCGCCCTCGCCGTCTCGCTCGCGATCGGGGTCGTGGCCGTCGACCGCTCGCTCGTCCTCGTCGTCATCGGGATGGTGGGTGCGGCGTCGACCCTCGGCTGGATCGAGGACTTCCGCGGACTGTCCATCAGGGTGCGTGCCTCCGCGCAGCTCCTGATCGGCGTGCTCGGCACGATCGTCCTCGCGACGACGATCGAGGACAGCAGCTACTGGTGGGTCCCGGTCGGGGCGATCGCGGTGGCCACCTACATCAACGCCGCCAATTTCATGGACGGCATCAACGGCATCTCCGGCATGCACGGGCTGGTCGTCGGCCTCTTCTACTCGTGGGCCGGGGTCCTCAGCGACCAGGTGTGGCTCACCGTCGCGGGGCTCGTGGTCGCTGCAGCGTTCGCGGGCTTCCTGCCCTGGAACCTCGGCCGGGGCTTCGTGTTCCTGGGCGACGTCGGCAGCTACCTCCTCGGGGCGTCGATCGCGGCCATCGCCGTCACGGGCCTGCTCGCGGGCGTCTACCTCGAATACCTCCTGTCGCCGGTGCTCATCTACCTGGCGGACACGTTCACCACGTTCCTGCGTCGGGCGCGGCGCGGGGAGCGGCTCTCCGTCGCGCACCGCCAGCACGTCTACCAGAGGCTCACCGATACCGGGCTCAGCCATGTGCAGGTCGCCCTCTTCGTGAGCATCCTGTCCGTGCTCACCGGGGCCGCGGGTTTCGTGCTCGCCACCGCCCCCGCACCCCTCGCCGTGTCCGCCTCGCTGTTCGCCGCGGCCGTGGTCGCGCTGTACCTCTACTCGCCGCGGATCTTCCGCGCACTCGCCCGTCGCCGGACGGTGGTCGACGCCTGAGCGGGGGAGCGCACCCCGCCGTGAGGTAGAATTTCAGGCGCCGGGCGCGGTGACCTGCGGGCCCGCGCATCCGGCCCCAGCCCTCCCGACGCCGTCGATCGAGGACCAGCAGGGCGCCCCCCCCCCCCCGGCGCAGCCGACAGAGCGGACAGCACGTGCCACGACCGGAGAACCCGGCCACCGGAGCCGACGACCCGACGCTCTCCCCGGCGTCCGGACCCACGACGAGCCCCTGGCTGCGCATCCTCGCCCGGAGTGCCGCCGCGGGAACGGCGACCGCCGTCGTGCTCGCAGCCGTGGCCCTGCTTGTATCCTCACCCGCCGCCGGTCTGAGCGTGCTGTTCGGAGCGGCCCTCGTCATGACGTTCTTCGGCATCAGCCTCCTGATCGGCCACTTCACCGGCAGGACCAACCCCTCCGGCGCGCTCGGACTGTTCGCCGTCACCTATGCCATCAAGGTCGTCGGGTTCGGGGCCGTCCTGTTCCTGTTCGGGACCCCGGGATGGCTCGAGCGGACCTGGTTCTTCTGGGGTGCCCTCGCAACGGTGATCGTGTGGCAGGTGGCGGAGGTCGTCGCGTTCTCGCGGCTCCGCACGCCCCTCTACAACGACACGCCCGGGCCGACCGGGAGCATCCCGGCATTCCGGCCACCGGAAGGACACTGACATGGCGGGCATCTCCCCGGGGCCCGACGACCGCTCCGGCGTCCCCCCGGAACCGGGCGAGGCGCGCTTTTCCAACGGCGGCTACAACGCCGGTATCGCGGTCCTGAGCTACATGATTGGCGGGATCGCGGTATGGAGTTTGATAGGCTGGGGGCTGGATAATCTCCTCGACACGCGCTGGTTGGTGCTGGCGGGAGCGTTCTTAGGTGCAGCAGGGGGTTTCTATCTCTCCCACATGCACAACCTCACCCGGAACCACACACCGAATCCGCAGAGCGGATCCCGGTCGACGTCCGGTGCCGAGGATGGACCGGAGTGACTTCCCACAACTTCATGAGTCGGACCAGTCACGCTGCGGCCGAACAGATCTTGCCCAACGATGGACACTGCAGAGAGGAAACGCGTTGATCGCGCTTGCGCTCCCGGCCGCAACTACCGAAGAGGGATTCGTAGCCCCGACGATCGAGGACACCCATTACCGGGATATCCTCCCCTGGGGTGACCCCTACGGCGTCTGGTTCGATCCTGGCTTCGGCAAGCAGATGCTCATGGTCATCCTGTCCGTGGTCATCATCGCCGCCTTTTTCCTCGTGGCGTCACGACGCCACGAGATGGTCCCCGGCAAGGTGCAGTTCCTCGGTGAGACCGCGTACGGTTTCGTGCGCAACTCCATCGGCAAGGACATCATCGGCGGCCGGGACTTCCTCAAATACGTCCCCTGGCTCTTCACCGCCTTCTTCTTCGTGCTGGTGAACAACATCTTCGGGGCCATACCGTTCCTGCAGCTGCCCACCTTCGCGCACCCGGGCAGCGCCTACGCCATCGCGGCGATCTTCTACGTGCTCTGGGTGGGCATCGGTATCCAGAAGCACGGCCTGCGCTTCTTCAAGCTGGCCGTCGTCCCCTCGGGCGTGCCCTGGTACATCCTGCCGATCGTCGTGCCGATCGAGATCATCTCGAACTTCATCGTCCGCCCGGTCACCCACTCGCTGCGACTGTTCGCGACGATGCTCGCCGGTCACCTGATCGTGACCCTCGCGGGATCCGCCATCGAGTACATGGTGATGACGGGCAACATCCTGCTGCAGGGCACCAGCGTGCTGGTCCTCGCCGGCGCCGTGGCCATGTACATGCTGGAGGCCCTGATCATGGTACTGCAGGCGTACGTCTTCACGCTGCTCGCCGCGATCTACATCGAAGGCGCTCTCAACGCCGACGCCCACTGATTTACACACGTCTTCCCCGTCGGGGATGATCCCAAACAACCTGTCGCATCACAGCGGCATCTTGAAAGGAACACAATGGAAGTACAGGGTAGCCTCAACATGGTTGGATACGGCCTCTCCGCGATCGGCGGTGGTGTCGGTGTCGGTCTCGTCTTCGCGGCCTACATCAATGGCGTAGCTCGCCAGCCCGAGGCACAGCGTGTCCTCCAGCCCATCGCCTTCCTCGGCCTCGCGCTGACCGAAGCCCTCGCGATCCTGGGTCTCGTCTTCGCCTTCGTCATCGGCGCCTGACAAGGCCGCCCTGACCGACCGAAGACAAGCTGAAGAAAGACGGGTGAAAAATGCTTAACGCAGCGATTATGGCGGCGGAGGAGGGCTCCAGCCCGCTCGCACCGAATTGGTGGGAGTTCCTCGTGACGTTGGTCGGCTTCGCCGTGCTGATGTTCATCGTCATCAAGTACGTCATGCCGGCATTCGAGAAGACGTTCGAAGAACGCACAGCTGCCATCGAGGGTGGCATCGCCAAGGCGGAAGCCGCCCAGGCGGAAGCCAACGCGGCGCTGGAACAGTACAAGCAGCAGCTTGTGGATGCCCGCACCGAGGCCAACCGCATCCGTGAGGAAGCACGCGCCGAAGGTGCCCAGATCCTCGCGGACCTGAAGGAGAAGGCGGCTGCCGAGTCGGCGCGCATCTCCGAGCAGGCCCATGTACAGATCGAGGCAGAGCGCCAGGCCGCAGTGGTCTCGCTCCGCGCGGAGGTCGGCACGCTCGCGACCGACCTCGCGAGCCGGATCGTCGGGGAGTCCCTCGCCGATGACGCCCGCTCGTCCCGCGTCGTCGACCGTTTCCTCGCCGACCTCGAGACTTCGTCGCAGAGCGCAGGTGCAGCGAAGTAATGGCAGGAGTATCGAGCCAGTCCCTGGCAACCGTCCGTGAAGGGTTGGAGGCCCGCCTCCAGGGCGCAAGCCTGAGCCTCGCAGAGGAGCTGTTCGGCGTGCTGTCGATCCTCGACAGCAACGCCGGCCTGCGCCGCGCACTCACGGACCCGTCCCGCAGCGGCAAGGACAAGGCAGTGCTGGTGGACCAGCTCATCGCCGGCCGCGTCTCGTCCGACGCCGCAGCCGTGGTCAAGGACCTCGTCAGCGAGCGCTGGGCCAACGCCCGCGACATCGGTGACGCCCTGGAGACCCTCGCGGCGACCGTGGTCATCGCGGTGGCCGAGCAGGGCAGCGGTGTGGAGGGCCTGGACCGGCTCGAGAACGAGCTGTACGCCTTCACGCAGGTGGTCGCTTCCGACCACGCCCTGCAGAGGGCGCTCTCGGATGCGCAGGCCAGCCCGGAGGCGAAGGTCGCCCTCGGCCTGAAGCTCGTGCCGCAGGCCGGGCCCGCAGGCAGGCTGCTCATGACCCAGGCCGTGCGCTCACCGCGCGGGCTGAAGCCCGCGATCCTCGTCGAACGGTTCCTCGAACTGGTCGCCGCGCGCCAGCAGCGCTGGATTGCCAACGTCAGCGTCACCCGTCCGCTGACGGCAACTCAGCTCGAACGGCTGGAGTCCGGTCTGAACGGCATGTACGGCCGCGAGCTCAAGGTCAACGTCAAGGTAGACCCCGCACTGATCGGCGGAGTCCGAGTCAGCGTAGGAGACGAGATGGTCGATTCGACCGTCATCACGCGGCTGTCCGAACTCCGCCGCAAGCTGGCAGGATAGGGCGCCCGCGCCCCGTCCGTTCCGCGCCACACCCACTGAATCACACACCGGTCGCCACGCATCCCATGGTGATCACAACACAGGAGAGCAGGGACTGAGATGGCCGAATTGACCATCAACGCCGAAGACGTCCGTAGTGCGTTGAACGACTTTGCGGCGTCCTACGAGCCCGGAAACGCGGAGCGCGTCGAAGTCGGCCGCGTGACCACCGCCAGCGACGGCATTGCCCGTGTCGAGGGTCTTCCCTCCGTCATGGCCAATGAGCTGCTGCGGTTCGAGGACGGCACGCTCGGACTCGCCCAGAACCTCGACACCCGTGAAATCGGTGTCGTCGTGCTCGGTGACTACAACGGAATCGAAGAAGGCCAGGAAGTACACCGCACGGGCGAGATCCTCTCGGTCCCCGTCGGTGACGCCTTCCTCGGTCGCGTCGTCGACCCCCTGGGCCAGCCGATCGACGACCTCGGCGAGATCGTCGCCGAAGGCCGCCGTGCACTCGAGACCCAGGCTCCCGGCGTCACGCAGCGCAAGTCGGTGCACGAGCCCATGCAGACCGGGCTCAAGGCCATCGACGCCATGATCCCGATCGGCCGTGGACAGCGCCAGCTGATCATCGGTGACCGCCAGACCGGCAAGACCGCGATCGCGGTGGACACGATCATCAACCAGAAGGCCAACTGGGCTTCCGGCGACGTGAACAAGCAGGTCCGCTGCATCTACGTGGCGATCGGCCAGAAGGCATCGACCATCGCCGCCGTGCGCCAGACCCTCGAGGACAAGGGTGCCCTGGAGTACACGACCATCGTCGCGTCTCCTGCCTCCGACCCCGCGGGCTTCAAGTACCTCGCCCCCTACGCCGGTTCCGCCATCGGGCAGCACTGGATGTACGGCGGCAAGCACGTCCTCATCGTGTTCGACGATCTGTCGAAGCAGGCCGAGGCCTACCGTGCGGTGTCCCTGCTGCTGCGGCGCCCGCCGGGACGCGAAGCCTACCCGGGTGACGTGTTCTACCTGCACTCCCGCCTGCTCGAGCGTTGCGCCAAGCTCTCCGACGAACTCGGTGCCGGTTCGATGACGGGTCTCCCGCTCGTCGAGACGAAGGCGAACGACGTCTCGGCGTACATCCCGACGAACGTCATCTCCATCACCGACGGCCAGATCTTCCTGCAGTCGGATCTCTTCAACGCCAACCAGCGTCCCGCCGTGGACGTCGGCGTGTCGGTGTCCCGCGTGGGCGGTGCCGCCCAGGTGAAGTCGATGAAGAAGGTCTCGGGCACGTTGAAGCTCGACCTTGCCCAGTACCGCGACATGCAGGCCTTCGCCATGTTCGCCTCGGACCTGGATGCGGCGTCACGCCAGCAGCTGACCCGCGGTGCACGCCTGATGGAACTGCTCAAGCAGGGCCAGTACTCGCCGATGCCGGTCGAGCAGCAGGTCGTGTCCATCTGGGCCGGTACCAACGGCTACCTCGATGATGTCCCGGTGGAGGACATCAACCGTTTCGAGACGGAATTCCTGGAGCACCTTGGACACAAGTCGCAGATCCTCACCACGCTCGCCCAGACGGGCAAGCTCGAGGACTCGACCGCCGAGGAGCTGAAGTCGCAGATCATCGGATTCAAGCAGGGCTTCTTCGGTGCCGGGGCGGACGGCTTCGGTGCAGGTCACGAGGAATTCCAGGCGATCGACGCGGATTCGGTCGAGCAGGAAAAGATCGTTCGACAGAAGCGCTAGAGGATCTGCAGGACGGGAGGGGCCCGGCCCCTCCCGTCCGCAGGACCCTGGCCTGATCGCTTCCCGTAGCGGGGGCGAAGGAAAGGACAAGAATGGGAGCCCAGATCCGGGTCTACCGCCAGAAGATCGCCTCGACCACGTCGACGCGGAAGATCTTCAAGGCGATGGAGCTGATCGCGACTTCTCGCATCGGCAAGGCACGCTCGCGAGTCGCGTCGGCACTGCCGTACGCCAACGCGATCACCCGTGCCGTTTCGGCCGTGTCGTCGCAGTCTGAAATCGACCACCCGCTGACCACCGAGCACGGTGAAGTCCGTCGTGCCGCCGTCCTGGTGATGACCTCGGATCGCGGTCTCGCCGGCTCGTACTCGGCCAGTGCGCTCAAGCAGGCGGAGGGTCTCTTCGAGACGCTCCGGTCGGAGGGCAAGGAGATCCAGGCCTTCCTGGTCGGCCGGAAGTCCCAGGTGTACTTCGATTTCCGCGGCCGCGACTACGAGAAGGTCTGGACGGGTTCCACCGACGCCCCCGAGTTCTCCACGGCACGCGAGATCGGCGAGGCGCTGCTCGCGGCGTTCCTGAAGGACTACGAGGACGGCGGAGTGGACGAGATCCACGTCGTCTACACGAAGTTCCGCTCCATGGTCGTGCAGGAGCCGTCGGTCATGCGCCTGCTCCCGCTCGAGGTCGTGGAGGAGGAAGTGACCCAGGAGGGTGACCTCCTGCCGCTGTACGAGTACGAGCCGGAGCCCGAGCAGGTCCTGGACGCCCTCCTGCCGCGCTACATCGAATCGCGCATCTTCGCCGCCATGCTCCAGGCGGCAGCGAGCGAGCTCGCCGCCCGCCAGCGGGCGATGAAGTCCGCGGGCGACAACGCGACAGAGCTGATCAAGAAGTACACCCGCCTCCGCAACACCGCCCGCCAGGCCGAGATCACCCAGGAGCTCTCGGAGATCGTGGCCGGCGCGGACGCACTGAACGCCTCCTGACGCACCTCCCCATCCGGGCCCTCGAGGGTGCCGGGTGCACAGCTAGACTTAGTTCCACGCCATCTACGTAAATGAAGTGAGAGAGATGACTGCCCAGACTGTTGAACACGGTACGGACTCAGTTGCCCCCGGCGCCACCGGCCGTATTGCACGTGTCATCGGCCCGGTTGTCGACGTCGAGTTCCCGGCCGACGCAATCCCCGCAATGTACAACGCCCTCACCACCGAGATCACTCTCAACGGTGAGACCCGCCTGATCACCTTCGAGGTCTCGCAGCACCTCGGCGACAACCTCGTGCGCGCTATCTCCCTGCAGGCCACCGACGGCCTCGTCCGGGGGACCGTGGTGCAGGACACCGGTGCGGCGATCTCCGTCCCCGTCGGCGACGGCGTCAAGGGACACATCTTCAACGTCCTGGGCCAGCCGCTCGACGTCGACGAGTCCGAGCTGCAGATCACCGAGCGCTGGCCGATCCACCGCAAGCCCCCGGCCTTCGCTACCCTCGAGGGATCCACGGAGATGCTGGAGACCGGCATCAAGGTCATCGACCTTCTCACCCCGTACATCAAGGGCGGAAAAATCGGCCTGTTCGGCGGCGCCGGTGTCGGCAAGACCGTGCTCATCCAGGAGATGATCACGCGTGTGGCCCGTAACTTCGGCGGCACCTCGGTGTTCGCCGGTGTGGGCGAGCGTACCCGTGAGGGCAACGACCTCTGGGTGGAGATGGAAGAGGCGGGCGTCCTGAAGGACACCGCGCTCGTCTTCGGCCAGATGGACGAGCCGCCCGGAACGCGCCTCCGCGTGGCGCTCTCGGCCCTGACCATGGCGGAGTACTTCCGCGATGTGCAGAACCAGGACGTGCTGCTCTTCATCGACAACATCTTCCGGTTCACGCAGGCGGGTTCCGAGGTGTCGACCCTGCTGGGCCGCATGCCGTCCGCCGTGGGCTACCAGCCGAACCTGGCCGACGAGATGGGTCTCCTCCAGGAGCGCATCACCTCGACCAAGGGCCACTCGATCACGTCGATGCAGGCGATCTACGTCCCCGCCGACGATTACACCGACCCGGCGCCGGCCACCACCTTCGCGCACCTCGATGCGACCACCGAGCTCTCCCGCGAGATCGCGTCCCGTGGCCTGTACCCGGCCGTGGACCCCCTCGCGTCGACCTCGCGCATCCTGGATCCGCAGTACATCGGCCATGATCACTACACCACGGCCGTCCGCGTGAAGCAGATCCTGCAGAAGAACAAGGAACTGCAGGACATCATCGCGATCCTCGGCATCGACGAGCTCAGCGAAGAGGACAAGGTCGTCGTCGCGCGTGCGCGCCGCATCCAGCAGTTCCTCTCGCAGAACACCTACACCGCGAAGCAGTTCACCGGCGTGGAGGGCTCGACGGTCTCCATCAAGGACACCATCGAGGGCTTCTCGGCGATCTGCAACGGCGACCTCGACCACATCGCGGAGCAGGCGTTCTTCAACATCGGCGGACTCGATGACGTCGAGCGCCAGTGGGCCAAGATCCAACAGCAGACCGGTAAGTAAAGCCCATGGCATCACAGGGCGAACTCGAAGTCGAAGTTGTCGCGGCCGACCACTTCGTGTGGTCGGGCGCGGCGCGCAAGGTCAACGCACGCACGTCGAACGGGCAGATCGGGATCCTTCCCGGTCACGCACCGATCCTCGCGATCCTCGAAGCCGGGGAGATCTCGGTGGAGCCGGTCAGCGGCGAGCGCCTGGTCGTCGGCGTGGATGGAGGCTTCTTCTCGGTCGATTCCAACCGCGTCGTGATCGTGGCGGACAACGCCAAGGTCGGCGGTTCGGTGACTCCGGAATCCGCCTAGGCCTCCCAGCATGGAGGCACTGGGTGTGACGTTCATCTGCCTTGCGGTCGTCTTCGGCCTGCTCGTGCTCGTGATCGGAGCATTCCTCCTCCGACGGTTCCACCTGAACCGTGCCCTCGGCACGTTCGACGCCTCCATCCGCCTCCCTCCCAAGGGATGGCGGGTGGGGGTTTGTCGTTATACGGACAATCACCTGGAATGGCTCAGCCTGCTGTCGCTGAGTCCCATCCCCAAATTCCGTTTCCTGCGGAGCTCGCTCGAGGTCGAGGGCTGGCGGGCGCCCACGGAGGCCGAACGGGTGCGCGTCCAGCCGGGGGCGATCATCGTCCAGCTGGCCCACGAGGGCGAGGCGTTCGACATCGCGATGCGCTACGACGTGTACGCGGGCCTCTCCTCATGGATCGAGGCCGGCCCGGTCATCGGCATCGGGACCTGGCGCTGACGTCCCTTCCGCGGAGCCGTCCCCGAGGCGAGGGGCTCAGTCCTCGATCGGTCTGACCCACGTCCCGTCGCGCAGCACGCCCTTGAGCCGGAGATCGGGCGACACCACGACAGCGTCGGCGCGCAGCCCGAGACGGAGGCTGCCGACCTCGTCGGAGAGCCCCAGCACCGCTGCGGGGACGGCGGTCGCCGAGCGCACCGCGTGGACGACGTCGACCCCCGCCTCGACCGTGCACCTCACGATGTCCAGCAGGCTCCCCGCACCACCGGCCAGGACGCCCGTGGCCGTGAGGACGGCCGCACCGTCGATGACGGTGATGGCGCTGTGTCCGAGGCGGTACTCGCCCGACGCGCGGCCCGCCACCGCGGTGGAGTCGCTGACGAGGCAGATGTTCTCGGAACCCGCGACCGTGAAGGCCATCCGCACCGTCTCGGGGTGGAGATGGACGTTGTCCGCGATGAGCTCGACGGCGATCTCCCCGGCGCGTGCCCGCTGCAGCAGCAGCGGTACCGGTCCGGGTGAGCGGTGGTGGGTCACGGGCATCGCATTGAACAGGTGGGTGGCCGTCGGCCGTCCGCTGAAGCCCGCGAAACCGGTCGAGGCGAGCTCCTCGTTGATGAGGTCCAGGGCGTCCGAGGTCTCCTCGGTGGAGCTGTCCGTGTGCCCGATCGAGGGGATGACCCCGTGTGTCACGAGCTCGTAGACCAGGACGTCGCAGCCCGGCAGTTCCGGGGCGTAGGTCATCGACGCGAGATGTCCCCGGCCCGCGGTGACGAGCCGGGAGATGTCCTCCTGCGTGGGCAGGATCAGGAACGCCGGGTCGTGGGCGCCGTGGCGCTTCCTGGACAGGAACGGACCCTCGGCATGGATGCCGGCGATCAGCCCCGACTCCGCGGCCGCCGCGAGCCGGCCGAAAGCGGCCTCGAGCTCCGCCAGCGGCGCCGCACACGTACTCGCGAGCACCGTCGTCGAACCGCTGCGATGCAGGTGGGCCGCCGCGCCGGCGATGTCGGCGTCAGAGCCCGAGGTGAAGTCGCCTCCGCCGGCCCCGTGGCAGTGCAGGTCGATGAGCCCCGGGAGGATGAGGTAGCCCTCGGGCAGCTGCTCCACGGGGGCTCCGCCGTTCGCCGACCCGGCCTCGGTGATGCGTGAGCCCTCCCACCGCAGGACGCCGTCGTCGATGATCCCCGCGCCGGTCACCATGCGTCCGGACAGGGCTGTGGGCGTTCTGCTGGAGAGAGCCATGGTCCGAGTGTAGGGGGCCGGACGCAGCGTCCCTAGAAGAGGCGGGACGCGCTGTCGTCGACGCCGCGCATGGCGTCGTAGTCCAGCGTCAGGCAGTCGATGCCCCGGTCCGTGGCCAGGACCCGTGCTTGGGGCTTGATCTGCTGGGCGGCGAACACGCCGCGCACGGGGGACATGAGCGGATCCCGGTTCAGCAGCTCGAGGTAGCGGGTGAGCTGTTCGACGCCGTCGATGTCCCCGCGACGCTTCAGCTCGATGGCCACCGTACGGCCCTGGGCGTCGCGGGCGAGGATGTCCACGGGTCCGATGGCCGTCATGTACTCCCGACGGATCAGCGTGAACCCTGCGCCCAGCAGTTCGATCTGCTCGGCGAGGAGGCGCTGGAGATCGGCCTCCACGCCGTCCTTGACCAGGCCCGGGTCGACGCCGAGGTCGTGGGAGGAGTCGTGCAGGTGCTCGCGGATGTTGATGACGAGCCGGTCGTCGCTCTTGGCGTGCTGCACGGTCCACACCTCGGTGATGCCCTCGGCGCGGTCGGCGTCGTCGGGTGCGCTCACGCGCAGGCTCGCGGGCGGGCTCATCCAGTTCAGGGGCTTGTAGGAGCCGCCGTCGGAGTGCACCAGCACGGAGCCGTCCGACTTCACCATGAGGAGCCGGGTGGCCAACGGGAGATGCGCCCGGAGGCGGCCGATGTAATCGACGGAGCAGCGGGCAATGACAAGACGCACGGGGACGACTCTACCGGGCGGAGTGCGCAGCGCATGATTCGGGGAGCGGTCCACGGGGGGCCGCCGGGGCCGCGGGCGGATGGCAGACTGGAGCCGTGCCCCGTTCCAACCGACCCAGCCGGCCCGGTGGTGGTGCGCGGAGCAAGTGGACCCCGCCGCCCGAACTGGACCTCGAGCGTGCCCGGGCGGGCATCCCCAGCCGCGAGAGCGCGCCCGACGGCGAGTGGTCCGTGCGTCGCATCACGGAGCGGAACGCCGCCAAGACCTACACCTGCCCGGGCTGCAATTCCTTCATCCAGCCGGGGATCGCGCACCTCGTCGTCTGGCGGGAGGACTCGCTGTTCGGTCCGCAGACCGCGCTCGCCGAGCGCCGCCACTGGCACGTGCGGTGCTGGCAGACGCGCAGCTTCCGCTACTGACACGGCACTGACACGGCGCGCACGGACCGGTGGCCGTGCGCCGGGCGCCGGGCCGGCCCGACCTAGACTGGGGTGCATGGCCAGCGACACCACCGACTACAGCTTCACGACCAGCGACGAGCCGATCGAGATCCGCGCGTCCACCGTCCTGCCCGCCGATCGGCGGGAGATCGAACTGCACACCGCGGACGGGCTGACGCTCGTGGGGGAGTTCGCCGCGCCCTCCGGCGGGCGTACCCCGAAGGCGACCCTCGTGACGCTCCACCCGCTGCCCACGCACGGCGGCTTCATGGACTCCCACGTCTACAGGAAGGCGTCCTTCCGCCTGCCGGCCCTCGCGGACATCGCCGTCCTGCGCTTCAACACGCGCGGCACCTGCTCGCCGCGCGGGTGCAGCGACGGGGAGTTCGACGGCGGCGACGGCGAGCGGCTGGACCTGCAGGCGGCGGTGGACTGGGCCGTGGCGCAGGGCCTGCACCACATCTGGCTCGTGGGCTGGTCCTTCGGCACCGAGCTGTGCCTGAAGTACGGCGCCCGGGACCCGGTGGCGGAATTCGTCGAGGGGGCTATCCTGCTGTCGCCTCCGCTGCACCGCGCGGGGGACGCCGACCTCGACGCCTGGGGTGCCAGCGGCCTGCCCCTGAAGGTGCTGGTACCGGAGTTCGACGACTACCTGGTGCCGGAGGACGCGGCTGCCCGGTTCGCGCGGGTGCCGCAGGCCGACGTCGCCGGTATCGACGGCGCGAAGCACCTCTGGGTGGGGGAGAAGTACGCGGCGCGCGCCCTCGACGAGATCGTCGGCGTCGTGCGCCCCGAGGTGGACCTCCCGCTGCCCACGCAGTGGACGGGCCCGGCCGCCGTCGCACCGTCCGCGCTGGTGACGCGCTGACACGGAGTGCCGCGCCCGGGTGCCGCCCGGCACGCCGGACTACTGGCGGTCCTGGCGGGCGATGAAGACCTCCTTGAGCAGCAGCATCACGGCGGCCGCCGTCGGGATGGCGATCAGGGCGCCGAGCACGCCGAGGAGGCTGCCGCCGGCGATGACCGCGATCACCGCGACCGCGCCGGGCACCGCGACGGCGCGCTGCATGATGCGCGGCGAGATGAAGTACGCCTCGAACTGCAGGTAGGCGACGTACGGGATCGCGAACAGCAGCGCCGTGTGCCAGCCGACGGTCAGGGCGATCAGGGAGACCAGGACGGCCGCGATGGCCGCGCCGATCAGCGGGATGAAGGCCAGGAGCACGACGACGAATGTCAGCAGCACGGAGAACGGCACGCCGGCGATCGACATCACGATGAACGCGAACGTCCCGTTGAGCAGGGCCACGCAGGCCTGGCCGATGACGTAGAGGCCCACACTGCGCGTGATCTCCTCCGAGAGCACCTCGACGCGGGGCCTGCGGGAGCGGGGGGCCAACCGGTACGCCCACTTCTTCATGCCCGGCAGGGACGCGAGGAAGTAGAGGGCGAGGACGAGGATCACCAGCGCTCCGAAGAGCCCGTTGACGATCACCGTGCCCACTCCCAGGACACCGCCGAAGATCCCGCCCACGGCTTCGCTGTTGGCGAGGAACTTGTCGATCTCGGAGCTGACGCGCTCGCGCACCTGGAACTGCCGGTCGATGCTGGTGAAGAACTCCGAGCTGAGGAAGCTGTCCGCGTAGCCCGGCGCACGGTCGATGATCTGCGAGGTCTGGCTCACGATCGTCGGGATGAGCAGGGCGAAGAACCCGACCACGACGCCCACGAGGATCAGGAGGGAGACGGCGATGCCGGCGGGCCTCGGGACGTATTTCGTCTCGAGCCAGCGGACGATCGGCTCCAGGCCGAGCGCGATGAAGAGCGCCGCTCCGATCCAGACGAGGAGCTGGCCGACGTTGGTGATGATGAAGAAGGCGAGCAGCGCGAGCCCGACGCCGACGCTCATCATGAAGCCGAAGTGGATGGGGTGCGCGCGCATGGTCGGCGCGTCGTTGCCTCCGAACTTCAGGCGTTCGTCGGCCAGGGACACATCAGGGTCCACCGCGACCTCGCCCGGCTCCACGTCGGGCGGGAATTCGAAGCGGGGGCGCGGCCGGGCGGTGGGGAGGGAGCGCCGTGCCAGGGTGAAGAGGGAACGCCAGGACGGCTCGGGCCGCGCGACAGCCTGTGCCTGGTCATCGGAGGGCCCTCCGTCGCTTCCGTTCGAGGCCGGCTCGGGCCGCGGGAGCGGCTGATCGAGCGGGACGTCCTGGGGGTCTGTCAACGAAGGGCTCTGCTTTCACGTGCGCGGCGCCGGGACCGCGGGAGGGAGGACTAGCGAAACCCTAACAGCAGGGTCACGCGGAGCCGGGTTCTTGACGGACGGCGGTCCGGGTGGGCCCCAGGGGCCCCGCGGCCGGATCGGCACCGACGATTGTCGTTACCATTGAGGAACTATTCCTGCGTGGGCCCGCAGCGGCATGCGTCGCCGCGCCGGACCACCAGAGCGGGATCAGAGCGGAAGGGGCCACGCGGTCCGCCGTCACGGACAACGATAGGCAACCAGTGCGCGTGAAGACAGCAGTACCGATCATCGTGGCAGGACTCCTGCTGATGCTCCTCGGCATCGGACAGCGGACGGTCTGGGCCCCCGCAGAGACCGTCACCGCCGTCGTCGCCCAGGACGCCACGGCCGGACCTGTCACCGTGATCGAGCCCGGGGCCCGGGGGGACGCAGACGGCCCTGTCGAGGTGACGGTCGAGGCCGACGGCCCCTTCACCCTGGCCGTCGGGCGTGCGTCCGACGTCGACGCCTGGGTGGGCGACGCAGCGCACCTGAGCGTCACGGGACCGGGTGAGGAGACATTGGAGTCCGGGTTCTCGGAGGGCGAGGACTCGGTGCCCGATCCGAGCGGCAGCGATCTCTGGATCGCGGAGGAATCCGGGGACGGATCCCTGACCTACCGGTGGAGCGAGCCCACCGAGGGCGACTGGTCCATCCTGCTCGCGGCGGACGGAGAGGCACCCGCCCCCACCCGGGTGTCCGTCACCACCCCCAACGACCAGTCCACCCCTTTCGCCCTGCCGCTCATCATCGGCGGCGCGCTCGTCGTCGTGCTCGGCATCGCCCTCCTGCTGATCCCACCCCGCCGCCCCGGGAACGGGCACCGACCCGAGCCCGTGGAGGGGACGCGCGCCTACGCACGCCGGAACGCCACGGCCGGCACCCGCGGCAGCGCCTCCCGCACGGCCGCCCCCGGCGCGGTCCTTCTCGTCACGGGGCTGGTGGGGTCGGGGGCGCTCCTGGGCATCGCTCCCTCGATCGCCACGACGACGCCGTCGCCCACGCCGTCGCCGTCCTCGAGTGCCTCGTCGGCCACCGTCAACGGGGCGCCCTCGGCGGGCAGCGAGGCCAGCGGGCCGCCCGTCGTCCTCGACAGCCAGCTCGAACGCATCCTCGGCGCCGTCGCGACCGCCGTGGCCGACGCCGATACCGCCTCCGACGCCACGCGCCTCGCCCCCCGCGTCGACGGCGCCGCCCTGGACCTCCGCACCGGCGCCTACGCCGTGCGCGCCAAGGACACCCAGGCCGCGGCCCCCGCGCCCGTCGCCGCGTCGCCGCTCCTGCTCGACATGGTCCCCACGGGGACCGGGTGGCCCCGGACGGTCGTCGCCCTGACACAGGGCGACGGCAACCCAGTGCCGCAGGCGCTCCTGCTGGTCCAGGACACGCCGCGTGAGAACTACCGGCTGACCTCGGCCGTGCAGATGCTGCCGGGCAGCACGTTCCCCTCGCCTCCGGCTCCGGGCGCCACCGGTCCGGTGCCGCTCGACGACGACGCCGCCCTCGCGAGCGCGCCGCAGTCCGCCGTCACATCCATCGCCGACTTCCTCACCGAGCCCTCCGGCACGAACGCGGAGACCTTCGAGGAGAATTCCTTCGCCGAGGCGATCACCGAGTTCCAGGCCGGCGTCGTCGCCGACCCGGGCAACAAGGCCGCGAAGATCACCTTCACGCACGCGGCCCGGGAGGATCAGACGCAGGCACTCCTGACCGGTGACGGCGGAGCGATGGTCTTCGGCTACCTCACGCACACCTACTCCAGCGTCCCGAAGGCCAGCGGCGACACCATCGACCTCAAGGGCACGGTGTACCAGTCGCTGACAGGGAAGGCCGTGAGCGAGAAGGGCATCGACGTCAACTACGGTGAGGCCGTGATGATGTACGTACCGCCCGCGGGCAGCGAAGATAGGATCCGGGTCATCGGCGCCGCCCAGCAGTTGCTGTCGGCCACCCTCCGCTGACCTCCCCCACACCCCTCCCTGCTTCGACCAGTAGCAGTCACAGAAAGGCAGAGCATTGTCCACACCAGCACAGCGGGGCGGGATGCCGCCGTCGAGCATGAACCTGCGGGGAGCGGTGGACCTCTCCGCCCTCAAGGCACGCGCGGATGCGGCCGCACGGCCTGCGCCGGCACAACAGGCCGCGGCGGGATCGAGCCCGTACATCGTCGAGGTGACGGAACAGACGTTCCCCCAGCTCGTGCAGCTCTCGGCGCAGGTACCCGTGGTCGTCAACCTCCGCGCCACCTACAGCGACCAGTCCACCCAGGTCACCGCCGTGCTCGAGGCCGCCGCCGTCGAGTTCGACGGACGGATCCTGCTCGCCAACGTGGACCTCCAGGCGCAGCCGCAGATCGCGCAGGCCTTCCAGGCGCAGGGCGCGCCGACCGTCGTCGCCGTCGTGAAGGGCCAGCCCGTGCCCCTCTTCGAGGGCGTCCTGCCCGATCCCCAGATCCGCGCCTACCTCGACGAGCTGATGAAGGTCGCCGAGGCGAACGGCGTGACAGGGACGCTCAACGACGGTGCAGAGCCCGCTCCGGCCGGCGCGGAGGAGCCACCGCTGCCGCCGCTGCACCAGGAGGCGTTCGACGCGATCGAGCGCGGTGACTACGGTGCCGCCGCGGTGGCCTACCGCCGTGCGCTCGCCGAGCAGCCGGCCGATGCCGACGCGAAGGCCGGACTCGCACAGGTGGAACTCATGGACCGCGTGCAGGACCTCGACGCCGCCGAGGCCCGCCAGCGCGGCGCCGACGAGCCCGACGCCGTGGGAGCCCAGCTGACCGTCGCCGACCTGGACCTGACGGGCGGCCACGTCGAGGACGCCTTCAGCCGCATCATCGCGTTCATCGGCCGGACCTCCGGCGAGGACAGGGAAGCAGCGCGCAAGCGCCTGCTGGAACTGTTCGACGTCGTCGGCGTCACGGACCCGCGGGTGACGAAGGCGCGCAGCGCGCTGGCCCGCGCCCTGTTCTAGGCGCCTCCCCGGGCGCGCTGCGCCCATCCGCTCTCCACCCCAGAGGACCACGATGACTCCTGCAGCTGCCCCGACCGGTGTGCCCGGCCTGTTCGATCCGATCACGCTCCGATCCCTCGCGCTGCCGCACCGCGGCTGGGTCGCGGCGATGTGCCAGTATTCGTGCGACCCCGTCGGCGCTGCCGGCGTACCGACCGACTGGCACCTCGTCCACCTCGGGCAGTTCGCGCTCGGCGGTGCGGCGCTCATCATCACGGAGGCGGCCGCCGTCAGCCCCGAGGGCATGATCAGCCCGCGCGACGCCGGCATCTACACGCGGGAGCAGGC
This sequence comes from Arthrobacter sp. CAN_A2, assembly GCF_015752045.1. Classification (NCBI taxonomy): domain Bacteria; kingdom Bacillati; phylum Actinomycetota; class Actinomycetes; order Micrococcales; family Micrococcaceae; genus Arthrobacter; species Arthrobacter sp. CAN_A2. The sequence continues at coordinate 138,277 of NZ_JADOUS010000001.1, read as the reverse complement.
TGATGCGTGGCGCCGGATCAACGACTTCATCCACGAGCACGGCGCGGTGGGCACGAAGACCGCGGTGCAGCTCGCCCACGCCGGCCGCAAGGCGTCGACATACTGGCCGTTCAGCGGCAAGCGCGACTCGGTGCCGGAAGCCGACGGCGGCTGGCAGACCCTCGGTCCCACGGACGAGGCGTTCGGGGCCTACGCCTCGCCGCGGGCGATGACCGAGGACGACATCCGGCAGGTCATCCGCGACTTCGGTGCCGCCGCCGCGCTCGCCGTCGAGGCAGGCTTCGACACCATGGAGATCCACGCCGCGCACGGCTACCTGCTGCACCAGTTCCTCTCGCCCCTGGTCAACACGCGGACCGACGGCTGGGGCGGGTCGGAGGAGGCCCGGTTCCGGCTGACGCTGGAGGTGGTCCGCGAGGTCCGCCGCGCCATCCCGGAGGGCATGCCGCTGCTGCTGCGCATCTCGGCCTCCGACTGGACAGAGGGCGGGCTCGACGGCGACACGTCCGCGCGGCTCGCGAAGCGGGCGGCCGAGGAGGGCGTCGACTTCGTGGACGTGTCCTCCGGGGGAGCGATTCCGGCGGCGGCCATCCCCGTGGGGCCGGGCTACCAGGTATCGCTCGCCGAGGAGGTGCGGTCCTCCGGCGTCCCGACCGGCGCCGTCGGCCTCATCAGCGATCCGCGTCAGGCGGAGGAGATCATCCGGGGCGAGCGGGCCGACGTCGTGCTCATCGCTCGAGCCGCACTGCGTGACCCGCACTGGTGGATGCGCGCCGCCCATGAGCTCGGACACGACCTCGTGCCTGCCCCGCAGTACGGGCGAGCCGGGTCCTACTGACGAGGCCTTTTCCTCCTTTGGGATGACGATCGGCGGAACGGCGCGTTGCTAGCGTGGAACCATGAGTTCTCCTGTGCCTTCGCCGACCGCCGAGAACGACCCCGGGGGCAGGGCCGGCAGCGCCGCCCTAAGCATCCGCGGGCTCGCCAAACGCTTCGGCGGGAAGATCGCCGTGGACGGGGTGAGCCTCGAAGTGCCGCAGGGCTCCTTCTACGGGCTCGTCGGGCCGAACGGTGCCGGCAAGACCACGACCCTCTCGATGGCGACGGGGCTCCTCCGCCCCGACTTCGGGCAGGCGCTCGTCCACGGCGTGGACGTCTGGGCCCGCCCGCTGGAGGCCAAGAAGCTGATGGGGATCCTGCCCGACGGCGTCCGGCTCTTCGACCGGCTGACGGGTGAGCAGCTGGTCACCTACGCCGGCCTGCTGCGGGGCATGGACCGTGAGACCGTCGCAGAGCGGACCGGTGACCTGCTGCGGGCGCTCGACCTCGCCAACGACGCCGGTACGCTCGTCGTCGACTACTCGGCGGGCATGACGAAGAAGATCGCCCTCGCGTCCGCCCTCATCCACGCGCCCAGGCTGCTCGTCCTCGACGAGCCGTTCGAGTCGGTCGATCCGGTCTCCGCGGCGAACATCCGCGACATCCTCGCGGGCTACGTGGAGTCCGGCGGATCGGTGATCGTCTCCAGCCACGTCATGGACCTTGTGCAGCGGATGTGCGACCACGTCGCGGTCATCGCCGCGGGCACCGTCCTGGCCGCAGGGACCGTCGACGAGGTCCGCGGCGATGCGACGCTGGAGGACCGCTTCGTGGAACTCGTCGGTGGCCGCAACACATCGGAGGGGTTGTCGTGGTTGCGGACCTCCTGAGGCTGAAGCTCCTCCTCCTGCGCAACTCGCTCAGGCGGAGCACCGCGCAGCTCGTCGGGGTGATCCTCGGCGGCCTGTACGGGCTCGGCATCCTGGGGACGGTCGTCGTCGGGCTCGTGGTCCTCGGTGCCGCGGACCTCGAGCTCATCCGGACCATCCTCGTGCTCGGCGGATCCGCCGTGGTGCTCGGCTGGATCGTGATCCCGATCGCGGCGACCGGCATCGACATGACGCTCGATCCCGCCCGGTTCGTGACCTTCGCCATCCCGCAGCGGCAGCTCCTCACGGGGCTCGTGCTGGGCGGACTCGTGGGTATCCCCGGCGTGGTGACCCTCATCGCCGCGCTGGCACAGGTGTTCACCTGGATCAGGTACCCGGCTGCGGCGGTGACCGCGCTGGTGTGCGGCCTCGTGGCCGTCCTGCTGTGCGTGGTCGCTTCACGCCTGGTGACGACGGCGGTGTCCTCCATGACCGGTTCGCGCCGGTTCAAGGACATCAACGGCATCGTCGCCTTCATCCCGCTGATCTTCCTCGGACCGATCATCGGGGGAGTGACGGCCGGGTTCCAGAACTCTCCCGGCTTCGCCGCCTCCCTGGCCGACGTCCTCGCCTGGACGCCGTTGGGGGCGCTCTGGGCCGCGCCCGCCGATGTCGCCGCCGGCGATGCCGGGATCGCGGTGCTCCGGTTCCTGATCGGCCTCGGGACGCTCGGGCTGTTCCTCGTGCTGTGGAGCCGCAGCCTCAGCCACGCGCTCGTCACCCCTCCCTACAACGCCGTGACCAAGCGGGCGGGAGGCAACCTGGGCTGGCTCGGCCGGTTCCCGGCCACGCCTGCCGGTGCGGTCGCCGCCCGTGCCCTGACGTACTGGCAGCGCGATCCCCGCTACTTCGCCTCCCTCGTGGCGATCCCGTTCATCGCCGTACTGCTGTTCTTCTCGGGTGGTGGAGAGGGTGGAGCGTTCACGTTCCTCGGTCCGATCACGGCGTTCCTGCTGGCGTGGTCCATCTCCGCCGACATCTCCTACGACAACACGGCCTTCAGCCTGCACCTCTCCACAGGGGTCAGCGGGCGCGACGACCGCCGGGGCCGCGCGATTGCGCTCCTGGTGTTCGCGCTCCCGGCCACCCTGGTGTTCACGGTCGCCCCGGTGCTGATCGCGGGGCGGGTCGGGGACCTGCCGGTGATGGTGGGCCTGTCGATCGGCCTCCTGCTGACCGGGGCCGGGCTGTCGAGCGTCGTCTCCGCTCGGTACACCTACAACGTGCCGCTCCCGGGTGAGAGCGCCTTCAAGACCCCACCGGGGACGAACTTCATGATGTTCGCCGTGCAGTTCATCGGGTGGATCGTCATGCTGCTGCTGGCGCTGCCCGAGATCATCCTGACGATCGCCTACTTCGTGACCGGGGATGCGCTGTTCGGCTGGCTGGCCCTGCTGGTCGGCGTGATCCTCGGCGGATCCCTCCTGGTGGCCGGCATCAGGGTCGGCGGCCGGTGGTACGACCGCAGGGCACCCGAACTCCTGCTGGCGGTCTCGGCGAACCGCTGAGGTGTCGGCTGCCTGCCGTGCGCGCGGGTCTCCTGTCCGAGGGGCGGGTCTCCCGTCGCGGCGGGCCCGCTTCCCGTCCGTGCGAGCGGGGGCTGCTTGCGGCACCCCCGACGGGCCGTTGGAACCCCGTCGACCGCGCGAACTCTAAGCCCGGCAGATCGCCCTGACAAGAGTGGTCCGAATCGGGTGGTCCGGCTGCACATTCCGCCTGTGCATAACCTTCAGGTGGCCGAGTCCTTCGGGCTATGCTGAGGCCCATTCCGGCGAGTCGGGCGATGTGATGGGGGAGTTGCGTGTTTCCTGTGCGTGCAGAGGGCCATCGACGAGCAGCACCTCTTCCTGGACGAGCGGCACCACTTCTTGCCGGGGCCGCAGCGGCACTGGTGCTCCTGACCGGATGTCAGGGCGATGCGGACGCCTCACCCGCCCCGACCTCCGGCCCGCCGTCGTCATCGGCTGTGACCACGACCGCTGAAGCGTCCACCCCAGCCTCGGTCTCAGCTGCACCCGAACCGTCCCCGGCGTCATCGGCCGGTCCCGCGACCAACATCCCGGTACCCGCGAAGCCTGCGCTCGCAGACGAGAATTCGGCCGAGGGGCTCGAGGCCTTCACAGAGTACTGGCTCGAGCTGTTTTCTTACGGCTACGAGACGAATGACTGGGCGCCGTTCGATGAGGTGACTGATCCCCGATGCGGAACCTGTTCAACTGTCTCTTCTGCCGTGAGGAATGTATACGAGAGTGGAGGGTGGGTATCAGGGGGTGACTCGAGGGTCATGTCTTTTGTTTCGGACTTCCAGATTAACACCCAGGGGTCGATTGGCTCCTATGTCGAGGTTGTTCAAGGAGAATCTAGAATCTATTCAGCCTCCGGGAATGTGGTGGAGGAAACGCCGGAAGGAACTGCGAAATTCAAGGCTACTTTCTCGGCTTATCTTGATGGCAGATGGGTCATGCTCGATTTCGGTGCACCTGAGGGAACCGAATGATGAATCAAAGACACGTCGTGTTGTGTGGCGCAATAATTGGGCTTGCCTGTATTGTCTCGCTGGCACCAGCGTCGGCGAAAGACAGCAATATCCGGTTCGACGGTGATACGGCAACTGCAAAAATTCGCGATACCAACTTCTTCGGCGGGACTCCAGCGGGCAACAACCGTCCGCGGGATCGGGCTTCAGTAGGTTCGATCGGGCCTGTGTCGAACGAGCCCGGGGCCTCTGATCGGCCGCAAAGCAAAGTTACCTACGCCTACGTGCGGGCTTGTACCGCTGGTGTCGGCAGTTCGCTTGATCCCGCTCAATGCCCACGCATGAACGCCCAATGCGACGCCCAGGACGATGGAATCCTCGTCAACTGGATCGAAGTCGACAGCAACGTCCAGCCCGCAACGCGCACACCGACGGGCAGGTCGTCCTGCATGTATCCCGGGGAGCCTCCAGCACCGCCGATCGAGGGAGCAGAAGCACCCGAGGAAACGCCGATCGTGATCACCCTCGAAGAGTTCCAGAAGCAGCCCGTCCTCGCAGCAACCATCGTGTCCCAGCCGTCGAACTTCGGGCTCAGGAACGCACACTCCAACATCTACGCGCAGGCGCAGGAGCAGGAGTTCACCTTCGAGTTCGAGGACGCCGCAATCGTGCTGAAGGCCCGCCCGGTGTCCTACCGGTGGAACTACGGCGACGGGACAAGTGCAACGACGACCACCCCGGGAGGCCCGGTGGACGGCACCGCCTTCGACACCCCGACACCGACGAGTCACCAGTACGCGCAGACCGGCGACTTCGACCTGACGCTGACGACGTTCTTCGCCGGTGACTACTCGGTGGACGGTGGCCCGTTCCAGCCGGTCGCCGGTGAGGCAGCGGTCGTCTCGGAGCCCCATCTCATGAGCATCTGGCGCACCAGGGGGCACAACGTGAGCGAGAACTGCATCGAGAATCCCCGAGGAATCGGCTGCGAAGCCCCCACGCGATAACCGACTCGTGGCGTGTGGCGCGGTTCGGGATCAGAAGGGTGGGGGCTCGGGATCGCAGGCGTAGGTACGGCCCGCGGGTGAGGTGGCGACAAGGGTGCCCGGGGCGGGCTGGTCGTAGTGCCAGAGGCCTTCACTCTTGAGCATGTGGTGCTTGCGGCAGAGATGGGCGAGATTGTCGTGGCTGGTGGGTCCGCCACGGGACCAGGGGGTGGTGTGGTCCAGTTCGCAGCGGGCCGCGGGGATGCTGCACCCCGGGTGTCGGCAGGTGCGGTCGCGGACCCGCAACCACTTTTTCAAGTCCGCGGGGACGGCATAGGTGTTGCGTCCGACGCTGAGGACGGCCCCGGTCTCGGGATGGGTGAGGAGGCGCGTGAAGGAGGGCGCGTGGGCGGCGAGGCGCCGGGCGACGTCGGCGGGGATGGGCCCGTAGCCTTCCAGGTCCGCAGGGGCATCGTCGACGCCGAGCAGGGTCAGGACCGGGACGGTGACGTTGATGTGCGCCCGGATCCGGTGTCCGTCCTCCGCAGTGGCTGCCGCAGCGGAATCGGGCTGGGCGGCGTGGCAGGAGGGTGCGGAGTCACTGAGGAGGAGATCGGTCAGGACGTCGGCGCGAAGCTGGGGGAGCGTCCTCGGTTCGGTGGGGGTCTGGAGGGTGCGGGCCGTGTGGGTGAGTCTGGCGTCGATGGCGGCGGCGTCGGTGGCCGGCAGGTGGACGTGGATCCAGGCCATGGCGTCGTCCGCGGCGTCGAGGTCCACGCGGCGTCCCCGGGCGGCGGTGCGCGCGCGCTTCTCGAGGGCCTCGGGGTGGAGCTGGCTCCGAAGGCGGCGGGCCTTGTAGCTCAGCCGGGGCACCGTGGTGTCAGCGGCGATGGGCAGGAGGGCCTCTTCGAGGCGGGTGGCGGCGTGGTGGGGCAGGCCGGTGTATTCGTGCAGGAGCGTGGTGGCGTGCGGCCAGGAGATCGCACCGTCGCGGAGGGCGGTGAGGGTCCTGGGGTGGTAATTGACCAGCAGGGCCGAGTACTGGACGAGGCAGTGCGCGCTGCGTTCGGAGATGCGCAGCAAACAGGCGATCTCCGTGGCGGTGGTGGTGTCAGCGAGATTGGTGCGGTGGGGCCCGGGCCGGCCGGGCCAGAAATGGTCCATCATCCGCACTTCGAAGACTTTCCTCAATTCCTCGGTGCTCGCCGCGAGTTCGGCGTCGATCCGTGCTTTCTCGGCGCTCAGCGCGGTGATCCGAGCGGATATCCGATCGAGCTCCATCGCGTGTTCCGTCGACGTCCTCATGAATACATTCTCCCGCCCGCCACCGACATTATCGGACCACTCGGAACCTGGTTGCCGCGACTCGGCATAACACGATCCGGAGGTCGGCGGACAAACTCCGGAGGCTGATAGGCGGGGAATGCTTTTCGGGCCCTCGAGGCCACGGAGGCCCGGGCGATAGACTGGCGTCATGACTATGCCTGCTGATCCCTTTGCAAACGATCCACGCGATCCCGGCACCGGTGGCTCTACTGCGACCATCGAGCGCGAGGACGTCCGCCAGGAGATCGAGCCCGGCGACGCAGAGCGCTTCGCGCACTATGTCCGCAAGGAGAAGATCATGGAGTCCGCCTTCACCGGCGAGCCCGTCATCGCCCTCTGCGGCAAGGTGTGGACCCCCGGACGCGACCCCGAGAAGTTCCCCGTATGCCCCGAGTGCAAGGAGATCTACAACGGTCTTCGCCCGGGCAACGACAAGCCGAAGGACTGACGGCGTCGCCCCGCGACCTGAAACCACGGTGACATGAGGAAGGCTGCGGACAGATCCACCGGCGCGACCGGCGGGGCGATGTCCCCCGAGTTGCGCCCCCTGACCATCGGGATCCTGGCGATCATCACGTGCGCAGCCTTCGAGGCGATGGCCGTGGTGACCGCCATGCCGTCCGTGGCGCGTGAGCTCTCGGGGGAGTCGAGCTACGGCCTTGCGTTCTCGATGTACCTGACCGCGTCGCTGCTGGGCACCGTCGTGGCCGGTTCGTGGTGCGACCGCAGGGGGCCCCGGCCCGCCCTCGCCGTCGGACTGGGCCTCATGGTCCTCGGGCTGCTCGCGGCCGGTGCCGCACCCGACTTCTGGCTCGTGACGGTGGGCCGTGCCATCTCGGGGCTGGGTGGCGGATTCATGATCGTCGCGGTGTACGTGGTGATCGGGCGTTCGTTCCCGGAGAAGGCGCGGCCCGTGGTGTTCGGGTGGTTGGCGGCCGCCTGGGTCCTGCCCGCGCTCATCGGCCCGGTGGTGGCGGGGTTCGTGACCGAGCAGTTCGGCTGGCGCTGGGTGTTCCTCGGCGTCGTGCCCATCGTTCTCGCAGCGGTCATCATCGTCTGGCCGAAGACGAGGACGCTCGGTCCGGTCGAAGCCCCCGACGCCGGGTCGGCGCGGGCCCGCACCCTTCGCGGGCTCGCACTGGCCTCCGGTGTCTTCGCGGCGCAGTGGTCGCTCGTCCATCTCGCGGATACCGAGGATCCCGGCGGCGCGGTGGTGGTCGGGCTGGTGAGCCTCGCGGCGGCCGGAGTCGTCATCGCCCTCCTCGTGCTCCCCGCCCTCCTGCCGAAGGGGACCCTGCTCCTGGGGCGCGGGCTGCCCAGCATCATCGCGACCCGCGGCTTCGTCAACGTCGCCTTCTTCGGCACCGAGGCCTTCATCCCGCTGATGCTCGTCAGCTCCCGCGAGATCAGCCCGGGAACGGCCGGCCTGACATTGAGCGCCGGCGCGCTCGGGTGGAGCGCCGGCTCCTTCGTCCAGGCGCGCGTGACGTTCGGGCGCCAGTGGCTCCTGGTCGCGGGGTCATCCATCCTGTCGCTGAGCCTCGGTGGCTTCGCCCTGGCCACGGCGGTCGAGGCCCCGCTCTGGGTGCTGGCTGTGGTGTGGGGCCTGTCGGGCTTCGCCATGGGCATGACGCTCTCCAGCACCTCCGTCCTGGTACTGAAACTGTCCGCGGCGAACGAGCAGGGTCGCAACTCGGCGGCCCTGCAGATCTGCGACCAGCTCGGGGGAGTGGTGGGGACGGCGGGTGCCGGCGCCCTCTTCGCCCTCCTGCACGACGACGCCGATCCGGGACACGTCCCGACCTTTGTTGCGATCTGGCTGGCTCTCTGGGTGTTCACCGCAGCAGGTATAGTTTCGGGTCTGAGAGGGGCCCGGTCACCTGGTGACGGCCCCGGTCTCTCCCCCAGGAAGTCAATGGAAGGTACTGTCCCGGCGTGAGTAATGACACCCTGTTCGGTGCCGGCGCAGCCCTGCCTCCCGCCTATCCCGAGCGCGCAGCGTGGGGGACGGCCCCCAAGCTGCGCCAGTGGCAGACCGAAGCGCTGGAGAAGTACTTCCAGGATTCCCCGAGCGATTTCCTCGCCGTCGCGACCCCCGGCGCCGGCAAGACCACTTTCGCCCTCCGCGTGGCGACGGAGCTCGTGGAGCGTGGCATCGTCAACCGGGTCACCGTCGTCGCGCCAACCGATCACCTGAAGCGCCAGTGGGCCGACGCGGCAGCGCGGGTGGGCCTCGCGATCGACCCCAACTTCAAGAATGCCGACGGACGGCACGGCGGCGCGTTCATCGGCGTCGCGGTGACCTATGCGCAGGTGGCGAGCAAGCCCATGCTGCATCGCGCCAAGACGGAGGCCGCCCGCACCCTCGTGATCCTCGACGAGATCCACCATGGCGGCGACGCGCTCTCCTGGGGCGACGGCATCCGTGAAGCGTTCGAGCCCGCGACCCGGCGCCTCTCCCTCACCGGGACACCCTTCCGTTCGGACACCGCGGCCATCCCGTTCGTCGAGTACGCCGAGGACCGCGACGGCATCCGCCGGTCCCGCGCCGACTACACGTACGGCTACGGTCAGGCCCTCAAGGACAACGTGGTCCGCCCCGTCATGTTCATGGCCTACTCGGGCCAGATGCGCTGGCGCACGAGCGCGGGCGAGGAGATGGCGGCGTCGCTCGGCGAGGCAGCGGTCACGAAGGACATCACCGCCCAGGCCTGGCGGACGGCACTGAACCCCGCGGGCGAATGGATCCCCGCCGTCCTCGCCGCCGCGGACAAGCGGCTCACCGAGGTGCGGCGCACCGTGCACGACGCCGGTGGCCTCGTCATCGCGACGGACCACGACGACGCCCGCGCCTACGCCGGCCAGCTCAAGCGGATCACCGGGGAGTCCCCGACCGTCATCCTGTCCGACGACGCCAAGGCGTCCTCGAAGATCGAGGATTTCTCCGCGGGCGACAAGCGCTGGATGGTCGCGGTCCGCATGGTGTCCGAGGGTGTCGACGTGCCGCGCCTGGCGGTCGGCGTCTACGCGACCTCGACGGCGACCCCGCTGTTCTTCGCGCAGGCCGTGGGCCGGTACGTCCGGGCGAGACGGCGCGGCGAGACGGCGTCGATCTTCCTCCCCTCCGTACCCAACCTCATGGCACTGGCCAACCAGCTCGAACTGGAACGCGACCACGCCCTCGACCGGCCGGAGAAGGACGACGAGGGCTTCGGCCTCGAGGACGCGCTGATGGAGGCCGCGAACCGCGAGGACAAGGCGTCCGACTCCCTGACCAAGCAGAAGTTCGAGGCCCTCGAATCGCAGGCGTCCTTCGACCGCGTCCTCTTCGACGGTGGCGAGTTCGGCACCGGCGGCGAGATGGGCAGCGAGGACGAGCAGGACTTCCTGGGCATCCCCGGACTGCTCGATGCCGACCAGGTGGGCCAGCTGCTGCGCCAGCGCCAGCAGGAGCAGCAGGTCCGCCGGAAGTCCAGGCCGGCCGCGGCACCCGCGGACGAGCCGCTCGTGGTGGACCACCGGCAGCTCACCGAACTGCGGGGCCAGCTCGCCAAGAACGTCTCGGCCTGGGCGGCCCGTACGGGCATGCCGCACGGCCAGGTCCACGCGGAGCTGCGGCGCCAGTGCGGCGGGCCCGCGGTGGCGCAGGCCAACGAGGACCAGCTCCAGCGCCGCCTGCAGAAGCTGCAGGACTGGTTCATCGGGAAGAAATAGGACGAAGTAGGGGCGAAGTACGAGGGAAGAAGCGAAGGCCGGGCCGGGAGAACCGGCCCGGCCTTCGCCGCGAGCGACCTAGCGGACCAGCTCGGCGCCGGCGGCCTCCAGCTCGTCGAGCGCCGTCCCGGATCCGTCCTCGTGCACACCGCGCATGAGCGCGGTCGGCACCGTGACGGAGTAGCCGGCCTGGAGCGCGTCCAGCGCGGTCGCCCTGACGCAGTAGTCCGTCGCCAGGCCGACGACGACGACGTCGTCCACGTCGTGGTCCCGCAACCAGTCGTCGAGGGTCATCGGGCTTTCATCGCCACTGTCCGCCGCCGCGCCGCCGAGCTTCTGGTCCCCCGTCGGCACCTCGTCGTCGGGAGCCTTGACGCCCTCAAAGCCGGAGTAGGCGGCCTCGAACCGGCCCTTGCGGAACACCGCGTCGATGCTCTCGGTGTCGAGGTCCGGGTGGAAGTCGGCACCCTTGGTGTCCGCGACGCAATGGACGGGCCAGGAGTCGACGAAGTCCGGTGTCTCCGAGAAGTGGGTCCCCGGATCGATGTGCCAGTCCTGCGTGGCGACGATGTAGTCGTACCCTGCGGCCTGCTCGTCGATGTGGTCGCTGATGTCGGCGGCGACCTGCGCGCCCCCCTCGACGGCGAGTGAACCGCCCTCACAGAAGTCGTTCTGCACGTCCACGATGATCAGGGCGCGGGTCATGATGCTGCCTCCTCGTACTCGGTGGGGATGACTGGTTCGCCGCGCTGCAGACGCCGGACGGCTCCCGGCAGCTCGGCGATCGAGCTCAGGTGACGCTCGGCGGCGCGGGTGACGGCCTCCGGTCCGGTCCAGCCGGGCAGGACCACGCCGTCGCTCACGAACTGCTGCACCAGCGGGCGGTCGTTGCCGTCGTCGGCGGGGCTGATGCCGATCCCCACGATCTCGGCCTGCGCCCTGCCGTGCTCGTCCAGGCGGCGCAGCGCGCGCTTGTGTCCGCCGACCGACGCCTTGTTCTTGGCCGCCTTCGCGACGGACACGAAGGTGCCGTGGTCGTCCTGCCGGCTCACCAGTTTGTAGACCATGCCGGCGGTCGGGGCGCCGGACCCGGTGACGAGGGACGTGCCGACGCCGTAGGAGTCGACGGGCGCCGAGGCGAGCAGCCCGATGGCGAACTCGTCGAGGTCGGAGGTCACGACGATCTTGGTGTTGTGGTTGCCGAGGTCGTCGAGGAGTTCACGCACCCAGCGCGCCTGGGCCACGAGGTCGCCTGAGTCCAGCCGGACGGCGCCCAGCTCGGGACCCGCGACGTCGACGGCGGTCCGGACGCCCTGCTCGACGTCGTACGTGTCCACCAGGAGCGAGGTGCTGCGTCCGAGGGCGGCGACCTGCGCCTCGAAGGCGGCCCGCTCGGAGTCGTGCAGGAGCGTGAAGGAGTGCGCGGCCGTGCCCACCGTGGGGACACCGTACCGGCGGCCGGCCTCGAGGTTGGACGTGCTGGTGAAGCCGCCGATGATCGCGGCGCGCGCGGCGGCGACGGCGGATTCCTCGTGCGTGCGGCGCGAGCCCATCTCGATGCACGGGCGCCCCGCCGCGGCTCCCGTCATGCGGGAGGCCGCCGAGGCGATGGCGCTGTCGTGGTTCAGGATCGACAGGATGAGCGTCTCGAGGATGCAGGCCTCGGCGAAGGTCGACTCCACCGTCAGGATGGGGGAGTTGGGGAAGTAGGCCTCGCCTTCCGCGTACCCGGAGATCGATCCGGTGAAGCGGAAGTCGGCCAGCCAGGCGAGCGTGGCGTCGTCGACGATCCGGTGGTCGCCGAGGAACGCGAGCTGCGCGTCGTCGAACCGGAAGGTGGCCAGCGCCTCCAGCAGCCGTCCCGTACCCGCGACGACGCCGTAGCGCCGGCCCGCCGGGAGGCGCCGCGCGAACGCCTCGAACACCGAACGGCGATGGGCCGCACCGGAGTGCAGCGAGGCCTGCAGCATCGTGAGCTCGTACTGGTCGGTGAAGAGCGCACTGTTCGGTGCGGTCACCGCCGGGGGCGTGGGACCGGCAGCGGCCGGCGGGTTCGTGGTCAGGGCATCGGTCACCCTGAAAACGATAGCCGGGCGTCCGCCGAGAGAGTACCCGGCCACCCCGTGCGGGCGAGCCGCCCTAGAATGGCGATCATGACAGTTGGCTTTGCAACCGGTACGGACACCCAGGAGAAGACGGGGACGGCCGAGAAGACCGACCTCGACCAGCCCTGGATCGTGGTGGTGTGGAACGACCCCGTGAACCTGATGAGCTATGTGAGCTTCGTCTTCCAGACCTACTTCGGCTACAGCGAGGCCAAGGCGCGCACCCTGATGCTCGAGGTCCACGAGCAGGGCCGCTCCGCCGTCGTCTCCGGCAGCCGCGAGAAGGTGGAGCAGGACACCGTCGCCCTCCACTCGTACGGACTGTGGGCCACCTTCGAAAAAGCCGGAAGCGAGTAGGCGGACCCCATGGCGAAACCCTTCAAGTCGACGCGCCGGGGCATCACCGGAGCACTGGAGCCCGGTGAGGCACGCCTGCTGGGCGCACTCCTCGACGACGTCATCTCCATGCTCGAGCCCGAGACGGCTCCGAGCGAGGATCCGCTGGCGGCCATGGTCGGCATGTCCGGTGCCGACGCCGAGGCCACGGCTCCCGATGATTCCGCCGTCCGCCGCCTCCTGCCGGATGCGGTGCGCGACGACGACGACGAGGCGCTGGCCTTCCGCCGCCTGACGGAACGGTCCCTGCGGGAGCAGAAGATCGGCGCCCTGCGCAGCAGCGCGCTGCTCATCGAGTCCAGTCCCATGACGCTCACCGGCGAGCAGGCGAGGCTGTTCGCCCAGGCGCTCAACGACGTCCGGCTGGTCCTCGCCGACCGCCTCAGCATCGAGACGGAGGAGGACGCCGAACGGCTCCACGACATCGCGGATTCGAAGGACGTCGACGACGTCGAGTCCTACCTCGCCCTCGTCTACAACTTCATCTCCTGGCTCCAGGAATCGCTCGTGCAGGCGCTGCTGAAGGCAGCGAAGCTGGAGCGCTGACCCGCCCGCCTCGGGGACCGGCCGCGCGCGGTCGAACGGGAGGCTGTGACAAAACCCACGGATCGGCGAATAGTTTTCAACGGCGGCACGTCATATTGTCGAAGGATTATGAGCCCAGAGCCAGCGAACACGCATCGCAGCGAAGCGCCCATCGGGATCTTCGACTCCGGTGTCGGCGGACTGACGGTCGCCCGAGCGGTCATCGACCAGCTGCCCCACGAGTCCGTCATGTACGTCGGCGACACCGCGAACGGACCGTACGGCCCGCTGCCGATCGCCCGGGTCCGGGCGCATGCCCTCGGCGTCATGGACGAACTCGTCGACTCGGGCGTCAAGCTGCTCGTGATCGCTTGCAACTCGGCCTCCGCGGCGGTCCTCCGCGATGCGCGGGAACGCTACACGGCGCGGTACGGCATCCCCGTGATCGAGGTCATCCAGCCCGCGGTGCGCCGGGCCGTCGCCGCCACCCGTTCGGGGAGGATCGGCGTCATCGGCACGACGGCGACCGTCGGCTCGCGCGCCTACGACGACACCTTCGCGGCTGCGCCGCACCTCGAGGTCACGTCCGTGGCCTGCCCCGCGTTCGTCGAGTTCGTGGAAGCCGGGGTCACCGGAGGTGAAGCCCTCCTGCGGACGGCGAAGGAGTACCTCGAGCCGTTGAGGGCCGCGGGCGTCGACACCCTGGTGCTCGGCTGCACCCACTATCCGCTGCTCACCGGCGTCATCTCCTACGTCATGGGCGACTCCGTCACCCTGGTCTCGAGCGCTGAGGAGACGGCCAAGGACGTCTACCGCGCCCTCGTCTCGCACGGCCTCGAGCGCGAGACCACTGCGCCGGGGGTGCACCGCTTCATCGCGACCGGCGATGCCGCGGGCTTCGAGGTCCTCGCCCGTCGCTTCCTCGGCCCCGAGGTGCTCAGCGTGCAGCACGTGGACCATGTGGCCGCGCAGTACCCGACCGGCAGCCTCGCGCGGATCACGCCCGAGATGATCGCGGCCGCGGGATTCCCGTCGGCATGAAACTCACGATCGTCGGCTGCAGCGGCTCCTTCCCCGGTCCCCAGTCACCGGCCTCCTGCTACCTGCTCAGCGCGCAGTGGCAGGGTCGTACCTGGCGGATCCTCCTCGATCTCGGCAACGGGTCGCTCGGGGCACTGCAGCGGCACATGGACCTCCGCGAGATCGACGCCATCTTCCTCTCGCACCTGCACCCCGACCACTGCATGGACCTGTGCGGCCTGCACGTCGCCGTCCACTGGGATCCCTCCGGCTGGGGGCTGCCCCGCATCCCCGTGTGGGGGCCGGCGGCGACGGCGGACAGGATGGCGAGCGCCTACGGACTCGAACTCGACCCGGGCATGCACGAGGACTTCGACTTCCAGTCCTGGACCGATCGCGGCCCGGTGACGGTGGGGCCCTTCACGATCACCCCCTACCAGGTCCTCCACCCCATCGAGGAGGCGTACGCGCTGCGCGTCGAGGTGGCCGAGACCGATACCGAGGGCGTCGACCACACCCGGGTCATCACCTACTCCGGCGACACGGATGCGTGCGACGGTCTGGTGGACGCAGCCCGCGACGCGGACATCTTCCTGTGCGAGGCCGCGTTCCACGAGGGCCGCGACGACGGCATCTCGGGGGTCCACCTCACCGGCAAACGGGCAGGCGACGTGGCCACCCGGGCGTCCGCGAAGCGCCTCCTCCTCACCCACCTGCCGGTCTGGAACGACGCCAACGTCGCCGTGAGCGAGGCCCGCGAGAGCTACGACGGCCACCTGGCCGTCGCCGTCGCAGGGGTCTCCTACACCGTCTGACACCCGGGCCCGGCGGCCCGCCCGACCTTCATCGGACGCAGTTGCCAGCCATCTCCCATGCGCCCCCGTCTAGACTGGGAGCCATGACCCCCGCGAATCCGACGTCCGTCCCTGCCCCCGTGAGCACCGCCCCCGTCCTCCGTGCGGACGGTCGGGCACCCGATCAGCTGCGCACCATCACCATCACACGAGGCTGGTCGAAGCAGGCCGAGGGGTCGGCCCTCATCGAATTCGGCAACACCCGCGTCCTCTGCACGGCGTCCCTGACCAGCGGGGTGCCACGGTGGCTCAAGGGAGAGGGCAGGGGCTGGGTCACCGCCGAGTACGCGATGCTTCCCCGTGCCACCAACACGCGATCCGACCGCGAGTCGGTCAAGGGGAAGATCGGCGGCAGGACGCACGAGATCTCGCGGCTGATCGGACGGTCGCTGCGCTCCATCATCGACACGAAGGCTCTGGGCGAGAACACCATCGTCCTCGACTGCGACGTCCTGCAGGCCGACGGCGGCACGCGGACGGCGGCGATCACGGGAGCGTACGTCGCGCTCGCCGACGCCATCCGGTACGCCAAGGACAAGAAGCTCATCCCCGCCTCGGCCTCCCCGCTCACGGACACCGTGGCCGCCGTCAGCGTGGGCATCATCGACGGCGTCCCCATGCTCGACCTGCCCTACGTCGAGGACGTGCGCGCCGAGACGGACATGAACGTCGTCGTCACCGGGTCGGGTACCTTCGTCGAGGTCCAGGGGACGGCGGAGGGTGCGCCCTTCGACCGCGCCGAGCTCGACGCCCTGCTGGACCTCGCGTTGGTGGGCACCGCCCAGCTCACACAGATCCAGATCGACACCCTCCGGGACTCCCAGGATGCCTGAGCAGTCCCGACCCCGGCTGGTGCTCGCCACCCGGAACGCCGGCAAACTGCGTGAGCTGCGTGAGCTGCTGCGCGGTCAGGTGCCCGGGCTCGACGTCGACACGCAGGTCGTCGACGCCGCCACCGCCGGCGCCCCGGACGTCGTGGAGAGCGGGGTCACCTTCGAGGAGAACGCGGTGCTGAAGGCCGAGCAGACCGCACGGGCCACCGGCCTCCTCGCCGTCGCCGACGACTCGGGGCTGGCCGTGGACGTCCTGGGCGGGGCCCCGGGCATCTTCTCCGCGCGGTGGGCGGGCCGGCACGGCGACGACGCTGCCAACCTCGACCTCCTCCTGGCACAGCTCGCCGACATCCCGCAGGAGCGTCGCGGCGCGGCCTTCGTCTGCGCGGCGGCCCTCGCCCACCCCGACGGCGGGCCCGCCGGCCACACGGAGCGCGGCGAGCTGCGGGGATCGCTCCTGGCCGCCCCGCGCGGAGCGGGCGGCTTCGGCTACGATCCCATCCTCGTTCCCGAGGGACACGACCGGACGTGCGCGGAGCTCGCCCCGGAGGAGAAGAACGCGATCAGCCACCGCGGCATCGCGTTCAGGGCGCTCCTGCCGCACCTCATCGAGGCGCTGCAGTAGCGGTCGACCGCAGCAGCAGCCAGCACCAACAGCCAACACCGCACGCCGGCCGTCCCGCAGGACGGACCATGAGAGGGACGGATACACCGTGAGCATCACCCAGACAGTCCAGACGATCCATGTCGCAGCAGCGACCACGACGTCGGACGGCTCGGCCCTCGGCGCGGTCACCGACTGGGCGGTGAACCTGATGGAGACCATCGGTGCGCCCGGTGCGGGTCTGGCCATCGCCCTCGAGAACCTCTTCCCGCCTCTGCCGAGCGAGGTCATCCTGCCGCTGGCGGGCTTCACCGCCAGCCGCGGCAACTTCTCCCTGTTCGAGGCGATCCTGTGGACCACCCTGGGCTCGGTCGTCGGCGCCTACGCGCTGTACGCCCTCGGAGCCTGGCTCGGCCGGGACCGCATGCGGCGGCTCGTGTCCAGGGTGCCGCTCATCGACCTCGAGGACGTCGACAAGGTAGAGGCCTGGTTCGACCGGCACGGGTACCGGGCCGTCTTCTTCGGCCGCATGATCCCGCTCTTCCGGAGCCTCGTGTCCATACCGGCGGGCATCGAGCGCATGCCGATCGGCAAGTTCCTCCTGCTCACCACCGCCGGCAGCCTCATCTGGAACACGATCTTCGTGATGGCGGGCTTCTACCTGGGGGAGAGCTGGCACATCGTCGAGCAGTACGCGAACACGTTCCAGAAGATCGTGATCGTCGCCGTCGTCCTCTTCGCCGTCTACTTCGTGGTCTCCAAGGTGCGCAAGCACCGCGCGAGGAAGCGGATCCAGTGACCGGCGGGCCCGCCGTCGGTGCGGCCGCGGACCCCCTGGTCCGCGTCTGGCCGCTGTTCGGGCGCGTCGCCTCGGGGTCCTGGCTCACCCGGTCCGTCCACGGTCAGGGGTTCGGGACCGAGATGCGGGCCGCCGTGCTGCAGTTCGCCTTCGACCACCTGGGCGCGACGTCCGCGGTATCGGAGGCCGCGGCGTGGAACGGTGCCTCGCTCGGTGTATCCACCCGGCTCGGCTACGCCCTGAACGGGACCTCGCTCGTGGAGGCCCGCCGCGGGGAGGTCGACGTGCAGCAGAACCTCCTGCTGGCCCGGGCGGATTTCGTCCGGCCGGACTGGGTGGCCGACGTACAGGGCGTCGGGGCGGTCCGGGACCTCCTCATTCCTGGAGCGCACCACTGACCGCTCGGCCCTCCGCGAGCAGGCGGGAGAGGTCCGACGACGGGTCGAACAGCAGGCCGTGGATGCCCAGGTCCTTCGCCGTGGCGACGTTCGCGGGCGAGTCGTCCACGAAGGTGACCAGGCCCGGGTCGGCCGCGAGCTCCGCCAGGACGCGCTCGAAGATCGAGGGAGCGGGTTTGACGAGCTGCAGCGCGGAGCTGAAGAAGGTGTGCCGGAAGAGCTTCGTCCACGGGGCGCCCGCGAACTGTGCGGCCATCGCCGCAGGCATGTTGGACAGCACCGCCAGGCGTTCTCCCCGCGCGTCCAGGTCCTCGAGGACGTCGAGCGTCTCGAGGTTCAGGTGCGACCACTGGTTCGCGTCCAGGATGTCGAGCCAGCCCGCGCGGAGCGGCCCGACGCGGTCGCCGCACACGAGCGACCAGTAACCGTCGGAGGTCAGGGACCCGGCGTCGTAGGCGAAGCGGTGCCGCCAGTAGGTGGAGCCGGGGTCCTGGAGGCGGTCGACGCCCGTCGCCTCCGCGAGCAGATCCCAGTCCTGGGGTGTCGGGGCCGTGGAGATGACGTTGCCGTAGTCGAAGAGGTACCACCGTCGTGGACTGTCAGTGCGGGTCATGGTCCAGCATAGGAACACACCCGGCGATACGGTGCCGGTGCCGCGGTGAACTTCGGGTGAACGGCAGGCGCGGGCGCGGCGGTAAACTGGGGACCGTGGGAATCGCGTTCACGGCCATCGACTTCGAGACGGCGAATGGCTTCCGCGGCTCCCCGTGCGCCGTCGGCCTGACCAAGGTCAGGGACGGCCGGGTCGTCGAGGAGGCCTCCTGGCTGATGCGTCCGCCCGTCGGCCACGACCACTTCGACTCCCGCAACATCGCGATCCACGGCATCACCTCGGCGATGGTCGAGGACGCCCCGCGCTTCGGGGAGCTCTTCCCCGAGATCGGCGGGTTCATCGGCTCGGACGTCCTGGTCGCGCACAACGCCGCGTTCGATCTCGGCGTCATCCGGTCGGCGCTCGAAGTCTCCGCGCTGTCGGGTCCCGCATGGGACTACGCCTGCACCGTGGTGCTCGCGCGCAAGAGCTATTCGCTGCCCTCCTACTCCCTGCCGTTCGTCGCCGAGGCGGCCGGGGTGCCCCTGCTCAACCACCACGATGCCGTGGAGGACGCCCGGGCCTGCGCCGGCATCATGATCGACATCGCCCGGCGCTACGGTGCACCGACCGTCGAGCGCGTGCTCGAAAGCCACAACCTCCCCCTCTCGCACGCCGAGCCCTACGCGCCCGGCATCGACGAACTGTCGAAGGCCACACGCACGGCCCTCGAGCGCGGCACCTCGCCCACCGGCTGGGCCGGCTGGCCGGAGGAGGGGGAGAACCCCCACGCGAACGCCCAGGCCGATCCGCGGCACCCGCTCTACGGTCAGACCGTGGTCTTCACCGGCAATCTCGGCATCCCGCGCCCCCAGGCGAAGGAGCGTGCGGCGCGCCTCGGGGCGCAGCCGGCGAGCTCCGTCACCCGGCGCACCACGGTCCTCGTGGTCGGGGACGGCTTCGTGGCCTCCGACCTCCGCAACGGCCGCGTCACCGGCAAGGCACGGCGGGTGCTCGAACTGCACGAGCGCGGCCAGGAGATCGAGGTACTGTCCGAAGCCGAGTTCCTGCAGATGACCGGCGGACGGTGGCCGGCAGACAGCCAGTGACCGCGCCGGGGGTCGCCGGCCGGCGGTTCACAGGTGGAGTTCGACGCCGGTCAGCCGTGCCGAGAGGTCGATGAGCCGGGCCGCGGCGTTGCGCTCCCGTGCATGCCGTTCCGCCGGGACGACGGCGGGTTGCCCCGTGAGCTGGAACCAGCCGTCGGGACCGCAGTAGGCGCCGTTCGGGATGCCACGGTCGATCGTGGCGCGCACGAGCGGCCAGGCGCCGTCGTCCTTCCCCTGCGCCACCGGCTCCATGACCCGCTGCCTCCACCGGGCCACCGGCACGAACGGGCGCGCGGTGACTCCGGGACGGTCCGGCGTGAGCATGCCGAGGGCCAGCCCCGGGTGGGCGACGACGCTGGTCGCCGTACTGCCGGTGGCATCGAGTCGGCGGGCGAGCTCGAATCCGAAGGCCATGACCGCGAGCTTCGACGTCGCGTACGCGCGGGCACTGCTGTACGAGGACGGCTGCAGGGACGACGGCGTGAGGCGCGCCCACCGGTGGCTGATACTGCCGAGGTGCACGATCCTCGCGCCCGCGGCGGACAGCGACGGCAGGAGCAGTGCGATCAGCGCATAGTGGCCCAGATGGTTGGTCCCGAACTGGAGCTCGAAGCCGTCCGCCGTCGTCTTCCGTCGCCTGGACCCGATCACGCCCGCGTTCGCGAGCAGGCCGCTCAGCGGCGCTCCTGCGGCGATCGTCGCCGCGGCCGCGCGGACGGACGCGAGGTCCGCCAGGTCGAGGGGCTGGAAGGAGACCCCGGCGCCGGGGTACCGGCTGCGGATGGCGTCCATGGCCCGCGCCGCCTTGTCGGCGTTCCGCGACGCCATCACCACGTGGGCGCCCGCCGCGGCCAGCTGCTCGCAGGCGAAGTAGCCGAGGCCGGCGTTGCCGCCCGTGACGAGGATGCGCTCACCGGCGAGCGGAGGGAGTTCGGCAGGGTTCCACATGGGACCCAGCCTAGATCGCTCCGCCGCGGCCGGCCGCAGGGCGTCGGTGGGTCGGGTCGGGGTTGCGGGTCAGGAGCCGGTGGTGGCCTTGAGGAGCGTCCGGGCCATGGACCGGACGACGTCCGCGACCCCGGGGGCGTCCAGGTAGGCGGCAGGCAGCGCGGCCGTGCCGTGCAGCGCCCCGATGATGCCGCCCGCGAGCGAGGCCGCGACCACGGGTGACGCGTCGGGCCGGCCGGCAGCCGCCGCGTGCGCCAGCGCCGCGGCGAGCTGCTCGCGCGGTGATGCCGCGGCCGCACCCTCGCGGGCCGCCTGAAGGGCTGCTTCCAGGGTCGCGGCGGCCGTCGTCGTCTCCACCCCCGTCCGGTCGGCGGGCGGCCGGTGCGCTGCGGCGCTACCCAGGGCACCTGCCGAGACGGCCCGAGCCGCATCACTCCCCGCGTCCTCCGCCAGGTGCCGCTCCTCGCCGCGTTCGGCCACCACGGCGTCCTCGAGGGAGAGGCCGTCGATGGCGAGCGACCGGATGATCCCGCTGTACAGGGCCGCGGTGGCCCGGGCAGCGGCGGATCCGTGCGTGAGGGCCGCGGCTTCCACCGTCAGGCGCTCCACCAGGCTGGCCGGGATGCGGGGGACCAGGCCGAAGGGCGCCGAACGCATGAGCGCTCCCGTTCCCTCGGAGTCCGGGTTCAGGGGCCGTGCGCGAGTCCCCATCTCTCCCGTGAGGAGGGCGCGGACGGTGTCGGCGTCCGGTTCGTGCACCGGGAGGAGATCCTCCTGCCGGTCGAGCCACCGGGCGGGGGGTGCCGGTGCCCTGGGCGGGAGGTGCTCTCCCTGCCGCCCCATCCACCGCAGGTAGGCGAGCCACAGGCAGGCGGTCTCGTCGGCCGCCACGCCGTCGTTCGCCCACTCCAGCGCGTCCGTCAGGCCGTCGACGGTATACAGCGTCAGCTGGGTGGCGTCGGAGACCGCCAGGTCCGAGGGATCATCGAGCGCGGGCTGCGGATCATCCCCCGCCGCGTACAGGAGGCCGTACGCATCGCCCGCCATCGTACCGAGGAGGCACCCCAGCACCCGGTCGTCGTAGGCGGCGGGGGTCTCCCGGGATGCATCCTGCACGGAACGCGCGTCGTCCGTGCCGAGCTCCGTGTCGCTGCCGGTGCCTGCGGTGTTGTTCGTCATCACCGGTCCAGTCTAGGAGGCGGAGCCGACGCCGGGCCCGGACGGCTCCCAGCCGCCGCGCAGGCTAGCATGGAAGGCTTGCCGGCGGCCCGGTGCAGCTCCGGGCGTGCAGCACCGACGCAGCAGTGCCCCCGACGAAGGATTGTGCAGTCATGACGCATCAGACGACGACGAACGGAACGGCGGACGACACCGCCTCCGTCACGACCGCTTCCCCGCACGCCGAGCGGACCCCCGGACTCGTCCCACGGTCGATCGCCGAGGGAGTCGGCGCGTTCCTCATCGTCCTCGCCGGGCTCGGTGCCACCATGCTGGCCACGGAGACCGCGCTCCAGCCCCCGCTCGTCTTCGGATTCGCGGTCGTCGCGGCCATGATCGCCTTCGGGTTCGTCTCGGGCGGCCACTTCAATCCGGCCATCACGATCGGTTCAGCAGTCGCTGGCCGCACCGCCTGGACGTCGGTGGCCCCGTACGTGGTGGCCCAGGTGCTGGGCGCCGTCGGTGCGGCGGGACTGCTCTGGCTGGTGCTCAGCGCCAATGCCCAGCTCTCCGGCATCCGCGAGTTCTTCAGCTCCGCCTCCAACGGCTTCGGTGAGCATTCGCCGGCCCAGTTCCCGCTGGCCGGCGCGTTCCTGCTGGAGGTCGTGGCCACGGCGCTCCTCGTCGCCGTCTTCCTCGGGGCGGGTTCCGCGCGCGCGCGGCGCGATCTGGCGCCCTTCGCGGTGGGACTGGCCTATGCGGGCCTGCTCTCCTTCCTCCTGCCCGTCACCAACGGGGGCCTCAACCCGGTACGCGCCACGGCGTCGGCCGTCTTCGCCGAAACCTGGGCCCTCGAGCAGCTGTGGCTGTTCTGGGCCGCCCCGATCGTCGGGGCCCTGATCGCCGGGCTGGTCTTCCGCAGCGTCGACGCCTGGGACCCGAACGGTCGTTCCAGCCGCCGTGTCGCGGACCGCGCTCCTGCCGCGATCGAGGACACCGCGCCGACAGCGACCCGTGAGCAGCAGGGCTCGTCCGACGGCGGACCCGCCGCGCCTGCCGCCGGGACCGTTGCTGCGCCTGCCGACGGTTCCGCCGTCGAGCCACCCGCCGCACCTGCCGGCGGATCCGTTGCCGCGCCCGCCGCCGGGTCCGCCGCCGGACCTGGTGCCGCGGGTGAGCACCGGGAGGACGCTGCGTCCTTCTTCGATGCCCCGGCGACCGACGGACCCGACAGCGGGTCACCCGAGCTCCGTTCACGGGAGACCGGCCGGCCCGCCGACTGGGCCGCGCACGAGCCGTCGACGCACGACGGCGATCCCGACTCCTCGGCTCCGAAGACCTGACCCGATCCCGGGCCCGCCGCGCGCTGATCCATCGAATGTCGGCGTGCGGCGGTAGCGTGAAAATCATGAAGATCCTCCATACGTCGGACTGGCATCTGGGCCGTTCCTTCCACGGCACCGGGACCCTCGACGCGCAGCGGATCTTCGTGGACAACCTGGAGAAGACGGTCCGTGAGGAGGGCGTCCACGTCGTCCTGGTCGCCGGGGACGTCTACGACCGCGCACTGCCCGCCGTGGACGTCGTCGCACTGTTCGACGAGGCACTGGACCGGCTGACGGTCGCCGGAGCCCAGGTGGTCATCAGCAGCGGCAACCACGACTCCGCGACCAGGCTCGGGTTCGGCGGGCGCATCCTCGCCCGTGGCGGCGTCCACCTGCGCACGCGCATCGAGGACATCGCGGTGCCCGTCATCTGCCCGCTCGACGGGGATGCCGAACTGGCGATCTACGGTGTGCCCTACCTCGAGCCGCGGGTCGTCGCGGAGAGCCTGCAGGCCGAAGCTCCCACGCACACCGCGGTGACCGCCGCGGCGCTCGACCGCATCCGCGAGGACCTGGCGCAGCGTTCGTCCGTGCGGCGCGTGGTCTCGATCGTCCTGGCCCACACCTTCGCTGCGGGAGGGGCCGGCTCGGACAGCGAACGGGACCTTGCCATCGGCGGGCTCGGATCGGTGCCGCTCTCCCTCTTCGACGGCTTCGACTACAGCGCCCTGGGGCATCTCCACGGCAGGCAGAGGCTCTCGGAGACCGTGCGCTATTCGGGGTCGCCCCTCGCATATTCCTTCTCCGAGGCCAACCAGGCCAAGGGGGCCTGGCTCCTGGAGGTGACCCCGGAGGGAATCGGCGGCATCCGGGCCGTGGAGTGGCCAGCACCCCGCGACCTCGCAGTCCTCAGCGGGCGGCTCGAGGACCTGCTGGCACGGGAGGACCTCGCCTGGGCCGAGGGGGCCTACTGCCAGGTCACCCTCACCGACGCCGAACGGCCTGCACGCGCCATGGAACGCCTGCGAGCCCGCTTCCCGGACACCCTCGTCCTCGCCTTCGCACCGGAGGGCGGGGAGCAGGCCGACACCCGCACCTACAGCCAGCGCCTCGCCGAGGCCCGGGACGACGCCGAGATCTGCTGCGGTTTCCTCGAGCACGTGCGCGGCCGGAAGGCCTCGGCCGAGGAACAGGCACTCGTCCGGTCGACCGTCGACGCCGCGCTGAGCCTCGCCCACGAACGGTAGCCAGCCCATGAGACTGCACCACCTCGAGATCCAGGCCTTCGGCCCCTTCGCCGACCGGCAGAGCGTCGACTTCGACGCCCTCTCGGCCCAGGGCCTGTTCCTCCTCAACGGGCCCACGGGCGCCGGCAAATCGAGCGTGCTCGACGCCGTCTGCTTCGCGCTGTACGGCTCCGTCCCGGGGGCGCGCCAGGCGGCGAAGAGGCTCCGGAGCGACCACGCGGCCGAGTCCGTCGCCCCGGAGGTCTCCCTCGAGTTCTCCGTCTCCGATCGCCGCTTCAGGGTGGAACGGTCACCGGCCTGGGACAGGCCGTCGCGACGCGGGAGCGGCACCACCACCGAACAGGCGCGCACCCTGCTCAGCGAGCGGATCGGCAGCGACTGGGTCCAGAAGTCGGCGCGGAACGACGAAGCCGGCCTGGAACTGCAGTCCCTGCTCGGGATGGACAAGGAGCAGTTCACGAAGGTGGTGATGCTGCCGCAGGGCGAGTTCGCCGCCTTCCTGAGGGCCGACGCCAAACCGCGCAGGGAACTGCTGCAGCGGCTCTTCTCGACGGCTCGCTTCGAGGACCTCGAGCGGCTGTTCGCCGACGAGGGCCAGCGGACCGCCCGCCGGCTGGCGGAGCAGGAGGGCCGGCAGCGGCACCTGTTCCTGCGCGCCATCGACGAGGCCGAACGCCACGACCTCGCGGCGGCGGACCTCGGCGCCGATCCGGAGGCCCCGGACGCGTGGGCCGCGTCGCTGCAGTCGCTGTCGCTGGCGCTCGCGGAACGCCGCGATGCGGCCGCCCTCGAATCCACGGAACTCGCCGAGCAGAGTGCGCTGGCCGATGGTGCGCTGGCGACGCTCAGGCGGCGGCGGCAGCGCTTCGACTCACTGGCGCAGCTCCGGGTGCAGCGCGCGCAGCACCAGGGCCGGGCGGAGGAGATCGCGGAGATGGTGGAGCTCGCCCGACGCCACGACCAGGCCCGCGGACTCGCCGCCCACCTCCGGCTCGACGACGAGGCGGTCGCGCTCGTCGAGGATGCACGCGCGGGGCACGCGGGGGCGCTCGACCGCCTCCGGCGCAACGCCATGGCGGGCGAGTACCTCGACGTCGCACCCGCGGACGAGGGCGACGGCCCCGACGCCGTCCCGCGCGACGCACTGACCCGCGCCTGTACGGCGTCCGCGTCGCTCCTGGCCGTCCTCCGGGCGGCGCTGCCCGACGAACAGCGGCTGCGCGATGTCCGTACGGGGCTGGAAGCCCTCGAGTCGACGATCCGCCGGCTCGACGAGCGGCTGGACGAGGCCCGCGAGGGCATCGCGCGGCTGCAGCGTCAGCGCGCCGACGACGCCGAGCGGCTCGTGCCCCTGCGGGAGGCCGCCGACGGACTCGTCCACCTGCGCGCGGACCTCGCGGCCGCGGTGGACGCCGAGGAGACGGTGAAGCAGTACGGCGCCGCGAGGAAGCGCCAGGCGGCAGCGGACGCCGACCACGCGCTGGCCTCGGAACGTTTCCTGACGCTCAAGGAGGAGTGGCTGGCCAAGCTGCAGCTCCGGCTCGAGCAGGCAGCCCAGGAACTCGCCGAGCAGTTGCAGGACGGCCACGCATGCCCCGTGTGCGGGAGTACGGAGCACCCGGCGCCGGTGCCGCAGCCCGGGGGCGAAAGGATCAGCCTCGACGAGGAACAGGCGGCGCGCCGCCTTCAGGCCGAGGCGGAAGCGGCGCTGCAGCAGGCGCGCGAGGCGCGGGACCACGGGCGGCTCGAGGTGGCACAGCTGGCAGCCCGCGGCGGCGAGGCCGCCCCGGAGGACGCGGCCGTCTCCACGCGGGACGCGCGCTCGACGCTGCAGCGCGCCGAGACCGCCGAGGCCGAGTGCGCCGCCGTCGAGGAACGGCTGCGCCGAGCGGTCGCGGACGAGGAGAGGACCGGTGAGCTGCGTGATGCGCTGCGCGAGGAGCGCGCCGCCGCCGGGAGCCGGCAGTCGTCCCTGGCCGACCAGGACGCCGAGCTGTCCCAGCGGCTCGCCGGGCTGCAGGCGGATGCGCCGTCGCTGGCCGCGCGGATCGATGCCGTCCAGCGCACCCATGACGACCTCGACCGCGTCCGGGAGACCCTCGACGCGCTGACGCGGGCGACGAGCACCCGGCAGGAGAACGCGCAGCGCCTCCAGGACGCCCTGCACGGGACACCCTTCGGTTCCGCTGACGACGCCCGCATCGCCCTCCTGCCCGAGGAGCGCTCCGCGAGCCTCGCCGCGACGGTGAAGGAGTACGAGCTGCGCGGGCACCGCCTCGATGCCGCGTGGGACGACGACGCCATCCGGGAGACCCTCCGCGAGGAGGAGGAGGGGATCGCCACGCCGACGGACGACGACGAGCGCCTCGCCGGCACATCGGCCGACGACCTGAGGGGAAGGGCGCACCGGGCAGGCATCGGCGCCGAGGTGCTCGGGCACTCGGTCGCGCAGCTGGAATCCTATGCGCGGCAGCTCGCCGACCTGGAGAAGGACATCACCCCGCTGCGCGAGGAGGCCCAGCTGGCTGCGGCCGTGGCCGACACCGCGCGCGGCGGCGGGGACAACCTCTACAAGATGTCACTGGCCACCTACGTGCTCGCCTCACGCCTCGAGCAGGTGGCGGCAGCGGCCACCGAGCGGCTGCTGCAGATGTCGGACGGCCGCTACCAGTTGGTGCACAGCGACGCCACGGCGGGCAACCGGCGGTCCGGCCTCGGCCTGAACGTGATCGATGGCTGGACGGGGAACCGGCGCGACACATCGACGCTCTCCGGAGGAGAGTCCTTCATGGCCTCCCTCGCCCTCGCGCTCGGACTGGCCGACGTGGTGCAGCAGGAAGCCGGCGGGCTCGACATCGAGACACTGTTCGTCGACGAGGGATTCGGTTCCCTCGACGACCAGGCGCTCGAGCAGGTCATGGATGCGCTCGAGGGACTGCGGAGCGGCGGACGCGTGGTGGGGCTCGTCAGTCACGTGCCGGAGCTGAAGCAGCGGGTGAGCGCACAGTTGCAGGTCGTGAAGGGCCGGCAGGGCTCGATCCTGCGCTATGTGGAGCAGCCCGTCAGCGTGTAAACTCGGGCCGTTACCGGGTCGGGCGCATCGGGAGGGGGGACGATGCGCGTTCGATGCACCCGGAAAGCGCATGTATCAGACCCCTTCACCGGCCTCGCCGGACTCCACACCGTCCCACGGCACCCCCTCGACCCCGACCCTGCCGGACCCTGAGCGGTCCCGTCTCGGCAAGTTCGGCGTCCTCCCGCAGCTCGCGGGCACGTCCTTCCTCGTCCTCGGCCTCTTCGCGAGGCTTCCCCTCGCGATGCTCACCGTCGGAGCCCTGACGCTCGTCACGACGGCGAGCAACTCCTATGCCGCAGGCGGTTTCGCGGCGGGCGCCGTGGGCCTCGGCTCGGCGCTCGGGGCGCCCCTGCTCGGTCTCCTCGCGGACAAACGCGGGCAGCGGATCGTCCTGCTCGTCTCGGCACTGCTCAACACCGCGGCGATCGCCGCCCTCCTGATCGTGACGCTGACCAGCGCGACCTTCAGCGGGGGAGCGCTGGCGCTCGTCCTCACGGCCGCCTTCACCGTGGGCTTCACCTGCCCGCAGATCGGTCCGCTCGCCAGGGTCCGCTGGATGGCCATGACCCGGCGGAGCCCCCGTTCTGCCCTCGATACCGCGCTCTCCTACGAAGGGACGGCGGACGAGCTGACCTTCGTCCTCGGGCCGGCCCTCGTCGGCCTGCTCGCGAGCCTGATCGCCCCGTGGCTCCCGCTCGCGCTGGCCGCGGCCCTCACCATCACCCTCGTCAGTGCCTTCGCCGTGCACCGTACCGTGGCCTACAGCGATCGGGGCTCATCCGCCGCCCGCTCCCTCGTTGACACGGACGCCGACGTGGACACCGACGCCCATGCCCGGACGGACGGGGACGACCCGTCCGGGGCCGGGTCCACCCGATTCGCCCTCGTCCTGCTGCCGGTGGCGGGCATGGTGGCGGTGGGCACGTTCTTCGGTTCCACCCAGACCTTCCTGACCGCCTTCTCGGGCCAGTTCGGTGCCGCCGAATCATCGGGCCTGCTCTACGCCGTCATGGGCCTGACCTCGGCGGTCGCGGCACTGTCCGTCGCCTACTGGCCCCAGCGCTTCCGCCACACGCACCGGTGGATGGCCTCGGCCGCCGCCATGACCGTCGCCGCAGCCGCGCTGGCCCTGCCCGCCTCGGTCGCCGCCATGCTCGTCGCGCTGCTGTTCCTGGGTCTCTTCGTCGGGCCCACGATGGTCACCATCTTCTCCATCGGCTCGGCGGTCGCACCGCCGCACCGCCTGGGCACCGTCATGACGCTCCTCGCGAGCGGCATCGTCGCCGGCACGGCGATCGGGTCGGGACTGGCCGGGACGCTCGCCGAGGCCGGGGGAGCGGCCGCCGCCGTCGTCGTTCCTGCAGTGGCTGCGGCTGTCCTGCTCGTCCTGGGAGCCGTGTCCGCCGCGGCGCTGCGGCACGTCAGCCGGGCCTGACGGGTCTCCGCCCGCCGTCGATCGAGCCCGAGGAAGACGCGGGCGAGGGGCGGGGGAGCCGGCGGCCTGACCGGTCGACCGGGCCCTCGGGGTCAGCTGATGCGCGGAGCGCGGCTCGGCGGATCCGGGATGTGGACGGTGCCCGTGAAGACACCGCCGGTGACGCTGTCGCCGTCGTCCGTCCCGCCGGTGGTCCCGGAGGTGGCGTGGGTCGTGAACGCGCCGGGTGCGATGCCCCGGGTGACGGTCAGTGCCTCGGCATGGCTGCGGAGCTGCAGCGCGACGTCGTGCGCCTGGGGCCGGAGCGAGGGATTCCTCGCCGTCATCCGCCGCAGGAGTCCGCTCCAGTCCGGGCCCAGGGAATCGGGCACCTCCGGGTCGCGCAGGAGCCGGGCGAGCGCCGCCTCGACCACCGGGCCGGGGAACGACTTCTCGCCGGTCAGGCACTCGAGGAGCACGAGGCCCAGCGAGTAGACGTCGCTCCGTTCGTCCAGGGGGTCACCCTTCGCCTGCTCGGGGCTGAGGTAGTTCGCCGATCCGATCGTCGCCCCGACCGCGGTCGCCGTGGTGGCCTCCACCATGCGGGCGATGCCGAAGTCCGTCAGCTTCGGGTACAGCCGCGTCCCGTTGTCACCGCTGTGGAACATGAGGATGTTCGCGGGCTTCACGTCGCGGTGGATGACGCCCTCGGAGTGGATGTACGCCAGCGCATCGGCCAGATCGGCTCCGAGCTGCGCGACGTCGTCGGCGGCCAGCGCACCGCGCTTGAGCAGGTGCCGGAGATCCTCGCCGTCCACGAGTTCCATGACGAGGAAGCCGGCAGTGCGTCCCTCCTGGTCCTCGTGCATCCCCGCATCGTGGAGGGTCACCAGGCCCGGATGGTTCAGGGTGGACAGCAGGATCGTCTCCGTGTGCTGGCGACGGTAGTCGTCGTCGTCGGAGGTCGTGGCGTTGAAGATCTTCACGGCGACATCGCGTCCGAGATTGCGGTCGATTGCGCGGTACACGGATGCCGTGCCGCCGACCCCCAGCAGGTCCGTGGTCTGGTACCGGTCCCCGAGGAGAACAGTCATGCGTGTACTCCCGCTGCTGATGTCCATGATCGATCCGGTCACCCCTAAGGGTGCTGATCAGCTGCCAGTATAACGCCGCGAATCGGCGGGCGGACCCGGCTGACACACGCTTTCTCGAACCTTGATCATCGGCGTATCAGGCCAGAAAAGCGAGGGCAGCATCCTTGAAGAGCCTGGAGGTGATGGCGTCGGAATGGGTCCTGCCCGGCAGCGTCGTGATGCGGGCATCGGGGGCCCAGTCCCGGAGGTCGGTGATGCCCTCGGCGTACTCGTCCTGGTCTCCGGCGACCAGGAGCAGGGGCATCTTCGGGACGGCATGCTGCGGGTCGAACGGCTCCGTCTTGATGGCGGAGACCATCGCGAGCAGCGAGGGGAGGTCGTTGTGCGGGCCGGCCTGTGCCATGCGCAGGAGGTCAGCCGTCGTCGGGTCCTGCGAGGCGGGCCCTCCGGCGAGGAAGAGCTCCGCTCCCGCGAGGTCGAACGTCGCGAGCGGATCGGCGGTGCCGGGCCCGCCGAGCACCATCCTGCGGACCAATTCGGGCTGCGTGGCACCGAACTCCCAGGCCAGGCGCGACCCCAGCGAGTAGGCGACGACGTCGACACCGGACCCCGGCACACCGTCGCGCAGCGGGAGGACCCGCTCGTCGAACAGGGCCTGCAGGATGTCGGCACGCATGCGGCTCGGTGCGTAGGATCCCGCGTCCTCCGGCGCAGCGCTGTCACCGTGTGCGGGGAGATCCACCATGATGACGGAACGCCCGGCGTCGTTCAGGAGACGGACCCACCCCGTGGCCACCCAGTTCTGCCGGGACGAGGAGCCGAAGCCGTGCAGCAGCAGGATCGGCGGCAGGTCGAGCGGATCCTCGGCATCGCTGCGGGTGATGGAAAGGCGGGGGTCGACGCCTTCGACGACGTGTACGGCATGGTGGTCCATGTCTCCCATCGTAGGCGCGGCCGGAACCTGCGTGTCGAAGGACACCTCGCTGCGGGGCAGGATGGACCGAGAGGCCTCTGGGGCAATCGCCCGGCATGAGTTATAGTCGTTATGACCCTAACAAGTGACGCCGCATCGATCGGACGGAGGACAGGGATGCACAGCTCGGCCAACGTCTCGGAACGGCAGTCCCAGGCACCCTCCCTCGCCATCTCGACCGTGATCTTCGCGCTCCGCACCGACCCCTCAACGGGCCGGTCGGAGATCTGGCTGCCACTCGTCCGTCGCATCCGGCAGCCTCACCTCGGCAAGTGGGCGCTGCCCGGCGGGCCACTCGGGGCCCGGGAATCGCTGCAGGATGCGGCGTCGCGCAATCTCCGGGACACGACAGCCCTCGACCCCACCTATCTCGAGCAGCTCTACGCCTTCGGCGGGCTCGACCGGTCGGCCACCCAGCGGCTCGTGTCCATCGTCTACTGGGCCCTCGTCCGTCCCGATCAGGCGGACCTGGCCCGCGACTCCGAGAACGTGCGCTGGTTCCGCGCCGCCGAGGCGGTGGGCCTCGCCTTCGACCACGACGAGATCGTCGCCTACGCCCTGGAACGGCTGCGCGGCAAGATCGCCTACGGGTCCGTGGCCTTCCACTTCCTGGGTGAGCGTTTCACCCTCGCGCAGTTGCGGGGCGTCTACGAGGCCGTGCTCGGCAAGCACCTCGACCCGGCCAACTTCCGGCGCCAGCTCCGATCCGCGACGGACATCGCCGCGACGGACGAGGTCCTCCAGGGCGGGCGGAACCGGCCGCCCCGCCTCTACCGCTACACGGGACCCCACTCCGGGGCGTCCCCCACCGATGCCGTACCCGCAGCGCAGGCCCCCGGGCCCTAGCCCCGGGCCCAAACCTCACACGAACCCCGACTCCATCTCCGTCCCCGTATCTCCACCCCCGTTGCCGACCACCGTGCCGGCCCCACCCCAGGGAGAAGCACCATGTCCGTCACCACCGCCATCCAGCTGATCACCCGCGGCGAGGCCGGAGCCTCCACGACCACCGGGACCTGCTCCCCGGACCTCGCGCAGAACCCGTGGGCGTTCGACGCCCTCCCCCTGCCCGACTACGGCCCCGGCGCGTCCATGGACGACACCGCGCCGGCCTCCACCCCCCGCCAGGGACAGCTGCCGGAGGAGTACCGGACGGCGTCTGCCGAGGACCTCGACCGGCGCATCCGCGCCGCCAGGGAGACCCTCGGCGAGTCCGTCGTGATCCTCGGCCACTTCTACCAGCGCGACGAGGTGGTGCAGTACGCCGACTTCGTGGGCGACAGCTACCAGCTCGCGCGCGCCGCCACGGAACGCACGGAGGCAGACGCGATCATCTTCTGCGGAGTGCACTTCATGGCGGAGACGGCGGACATGCTCTCGACGCCGGAGCAGGCCGTCATCCTCCCCAACCTCGCCGCCGGCTGCTCGATGGCGGACATGGCGGACATCGACTCCGTCTCCGAGTGCTGGGACCAGCTCACCGCCCTCTTCGGCTCCGCGCCGGACGCCGAGGGGCGCCTCCCCGTGATCCCCGTGACGTACATGAACTCCTCGGCCGCCCTGAAAGGCTTCTGCGGGGAGAACGGCGGGATCGTGTGTACCTCCTCGAACGCGGCTGCGGTGCTGGAGTGGGCGTTCGAGCGGGGCCGGCGGGTCCTGTTCTTCCCGGACCAGCATCTCGGACGCAACACCGCCAAGGCCATGGGCGTGCCTCTGGAGCAGATGCCGATGTGGAACCCGCGGAAGCCCTGGGGCGGCACGGACGAGCAGACGCTCCGGGACTCCCGCGTGATCCTCTGGCACGGCTTCTGTTCCGTGCACCGGCGCTTCACCGTGGCGCAGATCGAGAAGGCCCGTGCAGAATTCCCCGGGGTGCGCGTGATCGTGCACCCCGAGTGCCCCATGCCCGTGGTCGACGCCGCCGACGAGGCGGGATCCACCGACTACATCCGCAAGGCGATCGACGCCGCCGCCCCGGGCAGCACCTTCGCCGTCGGCACGGAGATCAACATGGTGAACCGGCTCGCCGCCCAGTACCCGCAGCACACCATCTTCTGCCTCGACCCGGTGATCTGCCCGTGTTCCACGATGTACCGGATCCACCCGGGCTACCTGGCCTGGGTGCTCGAGGGGCTCGTGGAGGGGCGGGTCCTCAATCGCATCACGGTGCCCGACGCCGTCGCCGAGCCGGCGCGTGTCGCGCTGAACCGGATGCTGGCGGTCCAGCCATGACGGGGGAGGCCGTGCGGGGAGCGCGTGGGACGGCCCCCGGGGCAGTGCAGCGCGTCGTCATCGTGGGCTCGGGCGTCGCCGGCCTGCAGACCGCCCTGGTGCTGCGCAGGCTCGCGCCGCACTCCGACGTGGTCCTCACGTCGAAGACGGCGCTCGCCGAGAGCAATACCCGGTACGCGCAGGGAGGCATCGCCGCCGTCGTTCCCGAGGCGGCTGTCTCAGCGCACACGCAGGACTCCGTCGCCGACCACATCGCCGATACCCTGGCTGCCGGCGCGGGGCTGGCCGATCCCGAGGCCGTCGCCGTGCTCTGCGGGGAGGCGGCGGTGGGCATCGCCGCCCTGCAGGCCGCGGGGGTCGTCTTCGACACCTCGCAGGCCGATGCCACGGTGCTGGCCCGTGGCCGGGAGGCCGCGCACTCGGCGCCGAGGGTCCTGCACCTCGGCGGCGACGCCACCGGGGCGGGACTCGTCGCGGCGCTCACCGCCGCGGTGCGCCGGGACCCGCGCATCGAGGTCCTAGAGGACTCCCTCGTGACGCGCGTGCTGCTGCAGGACGGGGACGGCGCCGACGCCGGCCCGATCCTCCGGGGAGACGAGCGCGCCTCGGGCGTCGAGGTGCTCCACGGTGGCATCGCGCGGCTCATCCGGGCGGACGCCGTCGTCCTCGCGACCGGCGGAGCGGGCCAGCTCTTCGAATCGACGACCAACCCCCGGATCGCCACGGGCGACGGCGTCGCGCTGGCCTGGTGTGCCGGTGCCGCGGTGGCGGACCTCGAGTTCTTCCAGTTCCATCCCACCTCCCTCGACGTCCCCGGCAACCCGCTGATCTCGGAAGCGGTCCGGGGCGAGGGAGCCCGCCTGGTCGACGCCGACGGCCACCGGTTCATGGCCGACTACCACCCGGACGGGGACCTGGCGCCGCGGGACGTGGTCTCGCGCAGCATCGCGCAGCACCTCGCCGGTGCTCGCTCCGGCAATCCCCGCGGCGACCGTTGCGGCGGACCCAACGGACGCCGGGGTGCCGGCGTGTACCTGGACGCGACGGCCCTCGGCGGCGCGTTCCTGGCCCGGCGTTTCCCCACGCTCACGGCCCTGACCGCGCGGCACGGGTTCGACTGGTCCTCCATGCCGGTCCCGGTGGTGCCGGCAGCCCACTACTGGATGGGCGGCGTGCGGACGGACACCTCGGGACGGACGTCCGTCCCGGGCCTCTTCGCGGTCGGGGAGGTCGCCCGGACCGGCGTGCACGGCGCGAACCGGCTCGCGTCCAACAGCCTGCTCGAAGGAGTGGTGTTCGGTGCCCGCTGTGCGGCGGCGCTCGCCACCGGTGGGGGGAGGGCGCCGTCCTTCGACGTCGAGCACCTCGACCTCGAAGGGGAGGAGACTGCCACGCAGTCGTTCACGCGCGGCGACCTCCAGTCCGTCATGTCCGACCACGCGGGGGTGCTGCGCACGGGTGCCGGGCTGGAACTCGCCCGCAAGCACCTCGCCTCCTACCGTCCTGATACCGATCCCGAGCTCGGGAACCTGCTGCTGTGCGCGCGGCTGCTCGTCCACGCGGCGTCCCGCCGCACCGTGTCCTGCGGCGCCCACCACCGCTCGGACCAGCCCGACGCCACGCCGCATGCTCCCGCCCCGAGCCGGTCCTACGCACGAGCCATCGAAGGAACACTCCCATGACCGAGACCGAGACCGCAACCGCCATCGTCACGCCCGTCCGGCCGTCCGCCGTCGAGCCGGCGCGCCCGCCGCAGCACCTCATCGACGCCGTCGTGGCCGCCGCCCTCGCCGAGGACGCCCCGTGGGGGGACCTCACGTGCCAGGCCCTGATCGACCCGGACCAGCGGGCGACGGCGACCATCACGGCCCGCGAGCCGGGCGTCCTGTGCGGGACGGCGGCCATCGAGGCCGCGATGCGCCTCACCGATCCGCGGATCCGCGTCGTGTTCCCACGGACCGACGGGACCGCCTTCGCTGCGGGGGATACCCTCGCGGAGATCGCGGGACCGGCCGCCGGCATCCTCACGGCCGAGAGGACGGCGCTCAACATCGCCCAGCGGCTCAGCGGGATCGCGACCATGACCTGCGCCTTCGTGGACGCCGCGGCGGGCACCCGGGCGCGCATCACCGACACCCGCAAGACGACGCCGGGGCTCCGTCTCCTGGAGCGCTGGGCCGTCCGCTGCGGGGGCGGCTCGAACCACCGCTCCGGCCTGTCCGACGCCGTGATGGTCAAGGACAACCACCTGGCGCTCCTCGCCGCGGACGGGCCCGAGGCCCTCACCGATGCCCTCCGGGCCGCCCGGTCGCGCCTCCCGCACACCGTGCACATCGAGGTGGAGGTGGACCGGCTGGACCAGATCGAGCCCGTCCTCGCCGCCGGGGTGGACACCATCATGCTCGACAACTTCGCCCCGGCCGACCTCGCGGAGGGCGTCCGCCGGATCGGCGGCCGCGCGCTCGTGGAGGCCAGCGGCAACGTCCGCCTCGACACGGTGGGGGCGATCGCGGCCACCGGCGTCGACATCATCTCCGCGGGAGCGCTGACCCACAGCGTCCGATCCCTCGATCTCGGTCTGGACTTCGTGGTGCAGGGGGCGGCGACCATCGACCCGGGAGGGCAGCCATGATCTACCTCGACGCAGCCGCCACCGCGCCGGCCCGGCGCGAGGTCCTCGAGGAGATGTGGCCCCTGCTGACCGCGACCTTCGGCAACCCCTCCAGCCACCACACCTACGGCGAGGCCGCGGCGTCGGACTACGCGCGCGCCCGGTCCCGCGTCGCCGCGCTGCTCGGCTGCAGGCCGGGGGAGATCATCTTCACCTCGGGTGGCACGGAGGCGGACAACCTGGCACTCAAGGGCATGGCGCTCGCCGCCCCGCGCGGCCGGCACATCGTCACCAGCGCGATCGAGCACCCGGCGGTGCTGGAGGTCCTGGCCTACCTGCGGGAGTTCCACGGCTTCCGGATCACGGTGCTGCCCGTCTCCGCCGGCGGCCGCGTCGCGCCGTCGGACCTCGCCGCCGCGCTCGAGGATGCGACGACGCTGTGCACCGTGATGTACGCGAACAACGAGGTGGGGACCGTCCAGGACATCCCGGCCCTCGCGGAGGTCTGCCGGCGGGCAGGCGTCCCCTTCCACACCGACGCCGTCCAGGCCGCGGGATGGCTTCCCCTGGACGTCGACCGCCTCGGCGTCACGGCGCTCAGCATCTCGGGGCACAAGCTCGGCACACCGAAGGGGATCGGTCTGCTGTACCTCCGCTCGGGGACGCCGTGCGAACCCGTGCTCCACGGCGGCGGCCAGGAACGCGGACGCAGGTCGGGCACGGAGAACGTCGCCGGGGCCGTGGGGCTCGCCCGCGCCCTGGACCTCGCCCAGGCTGCCCTGCCGGGGGCTGCCGACCGGTCCACGGCGTCCAGGGACGCCCTGACCGCACACGTGCTCGACGGCCTGCCCGGGGCGCTCCTCACGGGCGATGCCGCGCACCGACTCCCGAATCTCGCCTCCTTCTGCTTCCCCGGCGTCAGCGGTGAGGCGATCCTCCTGGAACTCGAGCGTCGCGGCGTCGTCTGCTCGAGCGGATCCGCGTGTGCGGCCGGATCCTCCGAGCCGTCCGCCGTCCTGCTGGCGCTCGGTCTGGACGGCGAGACGGCGCAGAGCGCGGTGCGCCTCTCCTGGACGCAGGACACGTCCGCCGCCGACCTCGACCAGGCGGCCGGCGCCGTCGTCGCGGCGGTGGAGGCCGTCCGGGGCCTCGGCGCGGCACGCGCCGGCAGCCACGCCGAAGCCTAGACTGGCGGCATCGAATCACATCCAGGGAGGGACGCCATGGAGCACGGACAGACCGGAGGGCCGGGCGGGAGGCGCCTGCCGCAGGTCCTCGCCGCTGCCGCACTCACCCTGACGCTGATCACCGCGTGCACGGCCCTCGACGGCGGTGAGGGCGCGCCGTCGTCGCCCGCAGCGACCGCGACGAACACCGCGACCGCGACGGCCGAGCCGGCGGTGGCCCCCCTGCGTGAGGCCCGCGACGGGTGGAAGGTCTTCACCGATCCGGGGCGTCTCCTGAGCTTCGAACTGCCCGAGGAGTGGCTGGTGCAGCTCATCGAGCCGGAGCCCGGGGTCTACGCACCCGATTCGCTGCACTACGCGGTCCGCACACCGGAGGGCGTGACGACCGCCGAGCTGCACACCGGCATCCAGACGCCGGAGACGCCCTGCCCGGACGCGGAGCGGACACCGTACTTCGTCATCGGCAGCGAACCGCTCGAACTCACGGGGGAGGCGCCGGTGAGTGCGGACCTCGAGCCGCGTTTCGTGATCCGGCTCATCACGGGCTTCCGCTTCTTCGCGGCCTACGGCATCACCGACCAGGTGGGCGGCGCGGACGGTCTGGCCTGCACACTGTCCAACACCGTCCAGGGCGGCGATGCCCTCGGACGGGTCAGCTTCGGGGACCTCGAGGTGCTCGCGCCCAAGGCGCCCGCGAATACCGGACCGCAGACGGTCACCTTCGGGACGATCGGGGAGGCCCAGGCCTACTACGACACCCCGGACTTCGCGACCATCCGAGAGATGCTCCGCTCCCTCCGGATCGTCCCGGGCACCACCGGCTGACCTCCCCGCAGGATCGTCCTCAGTCGACGGGCTGCAGGGCCTCGAAGTCCACTCCCGTGAGCTGTGCGCTGCGGTTCCAGAGCCGTACCGCGATGTCGCGGTCCAGCACGCGGGGCACCGGCGCGACGAGGCGGGGTGCGCCGCGGGTCTCGCCGAGGCCCGACGGACCGTAGTAGTCCCCGCCCCGGACATCGGGAGCGGTGGCTGCATACAGGGTGGGCAGCGCGCCCGCGGCGTCGGACTGGCTCATCAGCCCGATGAAGCCGGAGAAGACGTCGAGCACCGCCGGCGTCTTCATCCCGGCCGTCAGGTTCGTGTTGGCCAGACCCGGGTGCGCGGCCACCGACGTGAGGTCCCAGCCGGCGGCACGGGCGCGCCGGTCGAGCTCGATCATGAAGTAGAGATTGGCGAGCTTGCTCTGCCCGTAGGCGGCCCACCGTCGGTAGTGGCGCTCCGACTGGAGGTCGTCGAAGTCGATGCGTCCCCGCTTGTGGGCGAGGCTCGAGAGCGTGACGACGCGGGAGGACCCGGCCTCGCGCAGGTTCTCCAGCAGCAGGCCCGTCAGGGCGAAGTGGCCGAGGTGGTTGGTGCCGAACTGCAGTTCGAAGCCGTCGGCCGTCGTCGCTTTCGGCGTCGCCATGACCCCGGCGTTGTTGACGAGGAGGTGCACGGGACCGCTGAGGCCGGCCGCGAACTCGCGGATGGACTGCTGGCTGGCCAGGTCGAGGATGCGCAGCTCGACCCGCCGGCTGCCCGTGAGCGAGCGGACCCGCTGCTCGGCGTCGCGCCCGCGCTGCTCGCTGCGGCAGGCGAGGATGACCTCGGCGCCCTTCCTCGCGAGCCCGACGGCGGTCTGGAGACCCAGCCCGCTGTTGGCCCCGGTGATGACCGCGCGCCTGCCTGTGAGGTCGCCGATCGCGTCCGCCGTGAAATCGTTCATCCTGGTCCTTACCGTCCGTGCGTGCTGTCGGGCCGGGCGGTGCCCGTCCGACAGGGCGGATGCCGCCCTTCGTTCCAGCATAGGGTCGGGGACGGGCCGAACGCCTGCCGTGTCCGCCGCGCTCGGTGTCAGGCGCCGAGTCGGGCGTTGATCTTGTCCGTGAGGGCCTTCAGCTGGTCCATCTCCCCGGGGTCGAGGACGGGCGCGAGGACCTCCCGGATGCGGTGCACGTGGCTCGAACCGATCCGTCGCTGGAGAGCCCTGCCCTCTTCGGTCAGCGCGAGCTCGATGCCGCGGTGGTCGGCCGCCGCCGGCCGCCGGCGCACGAGGTTCCTGGCCTCGAGCCGATCCACCATGCGGCTGAGGCTCGGCTGGCTGATCAGCAGGTGGTGGTTGAGTTCGTTCAGGCGCGTCCAGCCCGTGGGGCAGCGGCTGAGGTTGAACAGGACGTCGTACTCGCGGATGGGCAGGTCCCTGAACGCCCGGTCCTCCCGGATGCGTCGCATGATGCCGACCTGCGCACGGAAGAGGGACTCCCAGGTCTCCGAGGCCTGCCGGACGGAAGGCTCCGGCTCGCGGTTCCCGGCGACCGCCGGGTCGTCGGCCGGTTCTATGGCCGGTTCCACGGCCAGTCCTAGGACCGGTTCGACGGCGGTGGGTGTTTCGTCAGCCATGGCGATCTCGGGCCTCCTGCCGGGGCACCGGCAAATAGATTCATTTGCATCTAGTGTACGCCGTCCAGCTGCCGCTGCCCCACCGGGTCAGGCCGCAGCCGTTCGTCACGACGCAGCGCCCGCTGCTCGCGGCGGCCCTCGACGAGACGGTAGAGGACCGGGACGAGGACGAGGGTCAGGGCCGTGGAGGAGACGAGCCCGCCGATCACCACGATGGCGAGGGGCTGGGAGATGAACCCGCCCTTCCCGGTCAGGCCGAGCGCCAGGGGCGTCAGGGCGAAGATGGTGGCCAGTGCGGTCATCAGGATGGGTCGCAGGCGCTGCCGCGCGCCCTCGTGGATCGCCTCGGCGACCGGCAGCCCCGGCCTGCCGTCGCGGGGGAGGCGATACTGGTTGATGAGGTCGATCAGCACGATCGCGTTCGTGACCACGATACCCACGAGCATCAGCATGCCGATCAGGGAGGGCAGCCCGAGGGGGGTGCCGGTGATCAGCAGCAGGGCGATGGCGCCGGTGGCCGCGAAGGGGATGGAGACGAGCAGGATCAGGGGCTGCACGAGGCTCTTGAACGTCGCGACCATGATCACGTACACGATCGCGACGGCGGCCCACAGTGCGAGGAACAACTGGTCGAACGATTCCGCCTGCTGGCTCGAGGCGCCGCCGATGGTGGCGGTGGCTCCGGGCGGCAGGTCGATGCTGTCGAGGCGTTCGTTCACCGCACCCGTCAGGGTGCCGAGATCATCGCCGGACGGCGTGATCGAGACCCGGGCCGTGCGTTCGCCGTTGGAGCTGGTGACGGACAGCGGCACCTGGACCTCCTCGATCGACGCGACGTCGGTCAGGGGGACGGGTCCCGTCGCCGTGGGGATCTGGAGGTTCCGGAGCTGGTCGAGGCTCGTGATCGTGGTCCCTTCCCCGATCAGCACGGGGAAGTCGTCCGCGTCGAAGCGCACCGAGCCGGCCGGGACCGGGCTGATGCTCCCACCGAGGAGGCCTGCGATCTGGCCCTCGCTCAGGCCGGCCTCCACGGCAGCCGTGCGGTCCACATCGATCTGGACCTGCGGCTGCGCCGCCGCGAGGTTGCTCGTGATCTCACCCGCGCCGTCGATCCCCTGCAGCCCCTCGAACACGGCCCTGTCCGCGGCCTGGAGGTCCGCGGTGACGGGCGCCGTGATGTCGATATCGATGGTGCTCGAGGTTCCGAAGCCGCCCTGCTGGCTGGACAGGGAGATGGTGCCCGCGTCCTCGAGGCCCTCGAGGTCCCGGCGTACGGTCTCCTGCAGGGCTTCCTGGTCCGCGTCGTCGTCCGTGATGACGGTGAACGTCGCCACCGAGGCGCCGCCGGAGAACTGCGCGGCGAAGGCGCCGTCGGCGTTGCCGACCGTCAGCTGCACATCGCGGATCTCCGGGTTGTCCATGAGGATCTCCTCCGTCCGGGCGGCCGTCCCCGCCGTCGTCGCCAGGCTGGTGCCCGGGGCGAGGCTCTGGGTGATGGAGAAGCTGTTCTGGCCCGAGGAGCCGAGCAGGTTGGTCGGCAGGAACGGGACCATGGCGGCCGTGGCGCCGAGGATGATCCCGCCGCTGATGAGGGTGATGACGGGGTGGCGCTGGGTGCCGGTGAGGATCGGGAGGTAGCCGCGCTGGAGGAGGGACGGCCGGTCGGGCGATTCCCCCCGGGAGGAGGCTGATGCGGCGGGGACGGCGGCGGCCGCCGGGGCCGCGACGTGGCGGGGATCGCGGGGTGCGGGGGGTGTGCGCTTCAGGAACCAGTAGGCGAGCACCGGGATGATGGTCAGGGACACGGCGAGGGAGGCCAGCAGGGCGATCCCGGTGGTGATCGCGAAGGGGCGGAAGAGCTCTCCCGCGAGGCCCCCGACGAATCCGATGGGCGCGAAGACGGCCACGGTGGTGAGGGTCGAGGCGGTGATGGCTCCGGCCACCTCCCGGACCGCGGTCAGGATGGCCTCCCGCTTCTCCTCCCCGTACCCGAGATGCCGCTTGATGTTCTCGATGACGACGATCGAATCGTCGACCACGCGCCCGACGGCGATCGTCAGGGCACCGAGGGTCAGCAGGTTCAGGGAGTACCCCGCGACGTAGAGCCCGATGAACGTGATGAGCAGTGACAGCGGGATCGAGATCGCGGTGACCAGGGTGGAGCGGACCGAGAGCAGGAAGACGAGGATGATCAGCACGGCGAAGCCGAGGCCGAGCAGCCCCTCGGTGGTGAGGTCGTCGATGCTGCGTTCGATGAACGGGGCCTGGTCGAAGACCACGGTGATGTCCGCCGCGTTGCCCAGTTCGGTCTCGAGCTCGGGGACGAGGTCCACGATCTGCTGGGAGATCTTCACGGTGTCGCCGTCGGGCACCTTCGTCACCGTCAGCGCGAGCGTCTCGATCCCGTTGGTGCGCGCGACGGACGTGGGCTCGTCGTCGGCCAGGCTGACGGCGGCCAGCTCGCCGATCGTGCTGACCGGACCGGAGGAGGGCGTGTCCGAGGAGGAGGGAAGCACCGGCAGCGCCTGGATGTCCTCGAGGGACCCGATCCGGCTGCCCGCCTGGATGGTCAGTGACCTGGGGTCGTCCTCGAGGCTCCCGACGGGGAACAGTGCGCCGTTGTCCTCGAGGGTGCTGCTGATGTCACCCACCGTCAGCCCGGCTGCTGCCAGGGCGCCCTCGCGCGGCAGGATCGCCACGTGCTGTGTGGTCCCGCCGGAGATGTCGGCGGTCCGGACGCCGTCGATCTTCTGCAGGCGTGGGACGGTCAGCCGGGCCAGGTCGCCGTTGAGCTCGCTGAGGGACTCGTCGGACGAGACCGCCATGAAGATGATGGGCAGGTCGCTGATGCTGCCCGCGAGGGCCTGGGGCTCGACGTCGTCCGGCAGGGTGGGACGCACCGTCGAGATCGCGCGGTCCACCTGCGCCCGGGCGCGGTCGAGGTTCGTGCCGTACACGAACACGAGGCTCACGGTCGAGACGCCGGAGCGGGAGGTGGACGACGACGATTCGAGGCCCTCCACGCCGCTCAGGGCGGCCTCGAGCGGTTCGCTGACCTGCTGGTCGAGGTACTCCGGGGATGCTCCGGGCAGCGCGGAGATCACCGTGATCTGCGGGAATTCGAGCGACGGGATGAGCTCCTGCTTCAGGGAGCCGAGGGTGATGACGCCGAAGACGGAGGCAAAGATGGTGATGAGCGCGATGAGCGCCCTGTTGCCCAGGGAGAGGTGAGCCAGACGGAACAAGGAACCTGCCTTTGATGCTGACGGTCGACCGGCCGGCTGGCTCCGTCGGGATTTATATGAGCTTGAGGACCCGGTCGGTCGTCGACTGCACCTCGGCGGCCAGGGCGGCGTTCTCGTTGAGCTTGACGCCGTACCCGGGCAGCATCTCCTTCAGCTTCGGCTCCCAGCCGGACATCCTGGTCGGGAAGCACCGCTCGAGCAGCTTCACCATGATCGGAGCCGCCGTGGAGGCTCCGGGAGAGGCGCCGAGCAGAGCCCCGACCGAGCCGTCCGAGGAGGTGATGACCTCGGTGCCGAACTGCAGCACGCCGCCCTTCCCGGGAGCCTTCTTGATGACCTGTACACGCTGGCCCGCGGAGATCAGTTCCCAGCTGCCGCCTTCGGCCATCGGCAGGAAGTCGGTGAGGGCGTCGTTCTTGGCATCGCGGTTCTTCA
Source organism: Arthrobacter sp. CAN_A2 (assembly GCF_015752045.1). NCBI lineage: Bacteria > Bacillati > Actinomycetota > Actinomycetes > Micrococcales > Micrococcaceae > Arthrobacter > Arthrobacter sp. CAN_A2. The sequence goes on along the minus strand of NZ_JADOUS010000001.1, from coordinate 95,408 downwards.
GGACCTCCGTGATGAGGTACTTCGTCAGGGACATGTTGTCCTTGGCGACCGCGAGCATCGGCACGAGGTTCGAGGGGCGGATCGACGTCGGCAGGTCCAGGTAGGAGCCGCTCTTGAGGAACTTGGTGGAGAAACCGGCGTAGGGGCCGAACAGCAGGGAGCGCTCGCCCTTAACGTACCGCGTGTCCAGGTGGGGGACGGACATCGGCGGGGCGCCGACGGACGCCTGGCCGTAGACCTTGGCGTTGTGCCTGCCGACGAGGTCCGGGTCGGTGCAGCGCAGGAACTGGCCGGAGACCGGGAAGCCGGCGAATCCGCGGCCCTCGGGGATCCCGCTGCGCTGCAGCAGGTGCAGTGCGCCGCCGCCGGCGCCGATGAAGACGAACCTGGTGGTGACGGTGGTGGTCTCGCCGGTGGCCTTGTTCCTGACCTTGACGTCCCAGCGGCCGTCGCTCGCCCGGGCGACGTCGAGGACGTCGAACCCGTAGTGCAGGTCGACGCCGGTGCCCTCGAGGTAGGTGGTGAGGTGGCGGGTGAGGGCACCGAAATCGACGTCGGTGCCGCCTTCGACGCGCGAGGCGGCGACGGGCTGGGAGGGGTTGCGACCCTGCATCACGAGCGGGGTCCACCCGGCGATAGTGTCGTGGTCCTCGCTGTGCTCCATGGTGCTGAACAGCGGCTGGGGGCTCAGCGCCTCGTAGCGCCGGCGCAGGTATTCGGCGTTGGCCTGGCCCCAGACGAAGCTCATGTGCGGCACGGGGTTGATGAACGTGCGGGGGTCGCCGATAAGCTTCTCGGAGACCATGTGCGACCAGAACTGCCGCGAGACCTGGAACTGCTCGTTGATCGCGACGGCCTTCGCCGGGTCGACGGAACCGTCCTTCCCGGCGGGCGAGTAGTTCAGCTCGCAGAGGGCCGAGTGGCCGGTGCCGGCGTTGTTCCAGGGGTCGGAGCTCTCGAGGCCTGCGACGTCGAGCCGTTCGAAGAGGGAGATGTCCCAGTCGGGCTGCAGCTGACGGAGGAATGCGCCGAGGGTGGCGCTCATGATCCCGCCGCCGATCAGGACGACATCGGTGGTCTTGGCGGGCGTGCCCTGATGGATTGTGGTCAACGGAGTCTCCAGTCGCGAGGTCACTAGCAGACAAAGACTAGCGTCTGGTGGTGACCGAACTTAAATCGTCCGGTACCTCAGTCCGACGTCGCCGGCCGGGGCTCGACGTCGGCCAGGTCGATGCGGTTGAAGACCTCGTTCATGACGGGGCTCACCGGGTAGGTGCTCACGCGGGGGCTCATCGCCAGCGCGGAGATGGGGAAGGCCAGCGGGACGGCCGGGATCCTGTCGGAGATCTGCGAGCTGATGTCCGCGTAGGCGTCGGTGCGGTCCTCGCCCGCAGGCAGTCCCCGCGCCCGGTTGATCTTGCTGAACAGCTGCGGGTCCTCGTAGGCGAACTCCTCGGAGTACGTGCCGAAGAGTGCACCCACGAAGTTGTCGGGGTCCTGGTAGCTGCCGCTCCACCCGAGCAGGTGGAACGCCCGGTCCCCGGACTGCTGGACCGTCGCGACGTAGCCGTCGCTCCATTCGACGGGCACCGGCTTGATGTTGAAACCGGCCTCGGTGAGCTGCCGGCTCAGTTCGGCGTAGGCCTTCTCGGGGGACGGCAGGTAGGCCCTGGAGACGTTGCGCGGGTAGTAGAAGGGCAGCTCCCGCCCGTCGTAGCCGGAACGTTCGAGCAGGTCCTTGGCGAGGGCGACGTCGTACCCGTAGTCCTTGACCGTCTCGTTGCTGACACCGAGCTTCTCGGGGATGAACTGGCGCGCCGGCTTGGTCCCGTTCAGGAAGCGGCCGTCGATGAGGGCGCTCTTGTCGATGGCGTGGGAGACGGCCTGGCGGAACAGGATGTCGTCGACACCGGGGAAACCCTGGTTCATGCCGAGGTAGAGCACCGAGTAGGGGTCGCGCTGCAGGAACTGCAGTCCGTTGCGGGCGAGGTCGACGGCGCTGTCCACGGACACGAAGTCGTAGCCGTCGATCCGGCCCGAGGCCAGGGCACGCGCCCGGGAGTCGGGGCTGGAGATGGTGGTGAACACCACACGATCCACTTCCCCGCGCTCACCCCAGTACCCGTCGAAGAACGAGAGCTCCACGTCGCCCTCCTCCCAGGAGACGAGCCGGAAGGGGCCGGTCCCCACGGGCGCCTGACCGTAGCGGGAGATGGCTGCGCCGTCCCGTGACTCGGTCAGTTGGTCCGCCGCGCCGGCCTCGAGTGCCGCGGGGGAGGACATGGCGAAGGCGGGCGACGCGAGTGCGGGGATCAGCCCCGTGATCCGGGAGGTGAGTTGCAGGTCCACCGTGTATGCCGAGGTCGCCGTGCAGCCCTGGTAGAGACTCACGTCGGGAGTGTCGGAGTACCCCTTGAACACGTTCTCGAAGGGCAGCCTGCTGGTGCCGGCTCGCGCGCTCTCGGGGAACGTGTACCAGCGGTCGAAGTTGGTGCACACGGCTTTCGCGTCGAACGGCTCCCCGTCCTGGAACACGACGTCGTCCCGCAGCGTGAATTCGTAGGACCGCCCCTCGTCCTTCTCGTCCCACGATTCCGCGAGCAGCGGCGTCGGTTCCGAGGTCAGCGGATCGACGCCGACGAGTCCCTGCAGGATCTGCTGGCTGACGCGGTAGGACTCCGTGTCGTTCGCGAGCGCCGGGTCGAGTGTCCGGGGATGCGCTGCCGTCCCGAAGGTGAACGTCGCGGCATCCGCGGCCGGAGCCGCCGTCGTCGTCGCCGGCTGGGGTGGCGGTACCTGGCCGACCGTGCAGGAGGCGAGGGACACCGCGGAGACGAGGGCAGCCGCCATCGTGGCGACGCGGGTCACACCGTGGGTCGCCCATCCGTGGCTGGTGCGGCGCGCGGCAGGGTTGGTCACAAGCGTCGATCTCCGAAGGGCAGGGGGGCCGGTCCGTCGTGGCCCGGTGTCTGGAATGCCCCAGTGTAGGCGATGGTCCTGTCCCTGCCGCCCAGGACCGGGGTGGACCGGACGCACGAACGGACCCCCTCACCCTGGGGTGAGGAGGCCCGTCCGTGATCCCTGGGACACGTTAGAGGATTGAACCAGGGAGGTGGGGGAGTCCTTAGCCGGCGGGGGGCGTGAGGACGGTGTCGATCAGGTACACGACGGCGTTGGCGGTCTGGACGCCGCCGCAGATCACGTTGGCGCCGTTGACCTGGAGCTCGTCACCCGAACCGGTGACCTCGAGCTCAGCACCCTGGACCGTGGTCTGCATGGTGCCCTCGAGCTCGGACGGCTGGATCTTGCCCGGCACGACGTGGTAGGTGAGGATGCTGCTGAGGCCCTCGGTGTCGGTCTTCAGGCCCTCGACGGTCTCGGCGGGCAGTGCCGCGAAGGCCTCGTCGACCGGTGCGAAGACGGTGAACTCGCCGCCGTTGAGGGTGTCGACGAGGTCGACGTCGGGGTTGATGCCACCGGAGACGGCAGCGGTCAGCTGGGTCAGGATGGGGTTGTTGCCTGCGGCGGTGGCCACGGGGTCGAGGGCCATGCCGGCCACCGAGCCTGCACCGTCCGGAACCTGCTCGGCGTAGCCTTCGCAGCCGGGGCCGACGAGGTTCGCTGCGGGGTCCATCATGGCGTCAGCGGAGGGGCTCATGCTGGCTTCCATCGAGGGGGACTCGCTGGCCATGCCGGTCTCTTCGGCCATGCCGCTCGGAGCTGCCTCGGACGCCGTGTCACTGCCGCCGCCGCAGGCTGCGAGACCGAACATCGAGACCGCCGCGATACCGAGGATGGACAGGTTCCTGCGCTTGATGATTTGCATGGGTTTTCCTCCATAGTTACGACCCGGCTGCTGCCTGGGTCAGTGACTGTCGTGTGAAACACATCGTGTCGATGTCTCGGAGGTACTTCGGGCGCGCGGACGAGGTGGATGGGTGCGATGTGGGAGGCGCCGATTTCGTGACCGGCCCGTGACCTGCGGTGATGGGTGCGCAGGCGCGGCCGGGCAGGGAAGAGCCCTGCCGGGCGTGCTGCCCCGGCAGGGCTCTGGGGGCCGGTCGGGGGCCGGCCCGACGACGGGTGCTGCTGGTGCTGCTGGTGCGCAAGAGGGGACTTGAACCCCCACGTCCGAAGACACTGGAACCTAAATCCAGCGCGTCTGCCAATTCCGCCACTCGCGCTCGGGATGCCGCTCGCGCGGAGGGCATCCCTTCCCTTTCACTGTAACGCGACCGGACCCGCGTCCGTGGTTCCGGAAGGGGCCCTACCGGTCGATCCCGAGGTCACGCCGCAGCTTCGCGACGTGACCGGTGGCGCGCACGTTGTACTGGGCCACGGCGACCCTGCCGTCGGGGTCGACGACCACCGTGGAGCGGATGAGGCCCTCGTAGGTCTTCCCGTAGTTCTTCTTCTCACCCCAGGCCCCGTAGGCCTCCGCGGTGGCGTGGTCCTCGTCCGAGAGGAGGGGGAAGGTGAGCGACTCCTTCGCCGAGAAGGCGGCCAGCTTTCCCACCGGGTCCGGGGAGATCCCGAGCACCTTGTAACCGGCAGCTCCCAGCGAAGCCAGGTTGTCGCGGAAGTCGCAGGCTTCGGTGGTGCAGCCGGGCGTGGCGGCGGCGGGGTAGAAGTACACGACGACGCTGTCGCCCCTCAGCGAGGACAGCGTCACGTCGTTGCCGGCGGCATCGATGAGCGTGAAATCGGGGGCGCTATCACCCGTGGCCAGTCGGTGCGACATGCATACTCCTGTGGAATCGTCGGAAGGCGGTGTGGTCTGGCGGGCCGGGAGGCAGGGCTCCCGGCGGCCGGCCTGGAGAGATCGAGCAGCCAGCTTAGTTATCATAGGTGGAAGATCCGACGCCGATGGCGGCCGCCGGTCTCGCGAGCGAGAGGAAGTGCACTGTTCTATGCCCGATCTGGAGCAATGGCCCACCGGTCGACTGCTGACGACAGCGGCGCGTCTGGTCGAGCACGCATGGAACGAACGTCTGGTCGACATCGGAGTGACCCACGCGGGGGTGATCGCCCTCGGCGTCCTCGAGGACCAGGGCGCCATGACGCAGGCGAGCCTCGCCCAGATCGTGCGCGTGCAGGCGCAGACGATGGGCAAGACCCTCTCCCGGCTCGAGTCCAGGGGCCATGTGACGCGCGTGCGGAACGATCTGGACCGACGCTCCCACATGGTCTCGATCTCGCCGGCGGGTCGTCGGGTCCTCGAGGCCTCCGCGGACATCGAGCGCACCCTGGTCCCCGGTGGGGGTCTGATCTCCGAGGAGCTGCGGAACCACCTGAAGGCCGTCATCCGGGAACTCGGTGCGCCGCGCTGGAGCTCAGCGGCCGCGGGCGTGGCCTCGCGCGACGGCGGAGCCGGCGATGGCTCCGACGCCACCGGGCCGGCTGCCCCGGTGCCCGGCTGACTCCAGGTCCGCCGCGGGCCCCACGGTCCTGATGCAAGCCCCCTGCCCGAGAGGCAGGGGGCTTTTGCGTTGGCGGACGCGGCGCACGAGCACGCCCGGCCTCGATCGCTGAAGGCGCCGGCCACGCTGCCCGCAGGTTCGCGGATCGTCGATGACACCCACCCCATCCATCACCATCCACACCCCGGGAACGGCCTGACGGAGGCTGCCCTCCCACTCATTGCTGACCCGGGTGCGAAGTGCCATCCTTGGGGGATCCGCCCTTCTGACAGCGAATGCGAGGAAGAAACGATGCCGCTCTATCTATCGAAATTCAGCTATGCACCGGAGACCTGGGCGCGGCTGATCAGCTCCCCCGAGGACCGCGGCAAGGCCGCACAGTCGTACATAGAATCCGTCGGAGGGACGCTCCATGGATTCTGGTACGCCTTCGGCGCCTACGATGGCTACAACTTGTGGGAGGCTCCCGACAACGTGTCCATGGCCGCGGTCGCACTGGCGATCAGCGGAGGGGGCGCACTGAGTTCGTTCGAGACGACGGTGCTCCTGACCGTCGACGAGACGATGGAGGCACTGCGCAGTGCCGAGCAGATCAGGTACCGACCTCCCGGTACCTGACCTGCTCAGGTGGACATGCACGACGGCCGGTTCACGATCGAAGCGCGCTGTGACCACTGACTGGGCACGAAGATGCGGTTCGACCAGGTGGCCATTGCTGCGGGACTGGCGCCGGCGGGCACCGCCATCAGCGCGTGCAGCGGCGCCGAGTACGGCATCGCCGCTTCGAATCGGGAAGCGACATCCGAGGACCGACCTCCGGACTTCGTCATCGACCCGAGCGTGACCATCGACTCCGTCCGGAAAGTCGCAGAACAGGACCACATCTCCTACTTCATCGGCGAGATGACGGACGACAGGGGCTTCTGCGCCTACTCGACCACGGACGACGACTTCATCGGGGGCTGCGGGGAAGGCCATGGTCAGCCGGTCACAGTCGCTCCTGGCGCTGGTTCAGATCTTCCTCAATCCACGCTCATCACGGATTCCTACTCCACTGACGCCCTGACGAGCGGTGACTGGACCGAGGTCCACGACAACATCCTCATCCGCTGACGCCGACTCGGGGAGCGCGCCGGTCGGGCACCACCATCGGGTACGGCCGGTGTTCCGGGAGGTCGAGACCACCGTGTCCTACATCCACCCGGCGAAAAAGGGAAGAGCTCCGGCTGATGGTGCCCTTCTGGTCCGGACTGTTTGCATACTAAGTGTGCTGATGTTTTGTTGGGACACGGGAGTGTCCAGCGCACATGGGAGAACAGCATGCAGACCACCATCGACGCACCGCCGACTGTCCGGGCACGCCCGGCATGTTCCTCCGATGCAGCTGCCGTGCACAGGCCGACGGGTCGCTCGTCCCAGGACGGGCCCCTCAAGGCGGCCCTGCAGGACGACATCGCCTTACGGCACTTGGACATCGCCGAATCGGTCGCGCGGTCCTTCGCGGTCGCGGGCCCCGAGGCCTCGGACATCCGCCAGGTCGCGTACCTGGGCCTGATCAAGGCGGTGCAGCGCTTCGACCCGGCACGCGGCATTCCGTTCGCCTCGTTCGCCGTCCCGACGATCAGCGGGGAGATCAAGCGCTACCTGCGCGACTCCTGCTGGGTGGTCCGGCCGCCGCGGGAGGTGCAGGACCTCCGCACGGAGATCGCCCGGACGGCTCCCGCCATGGCCCAGCGGCTCGGCCGCGAGGCGACCGCACGCGAGCTGGGGCTCGAGCTCGGCCGGCCGGAGAGCAAGGTCCTCGAAGCGCAGGCGTGCGCGACGAGTCTCCGACCGGTCTCGCTCGACGCCCCCGTGGAGGGCCGCACCTGGGCCGATACCCTGGCGGACCGGTCCAGCGGCATGGAGCGCAGGGAGGACATGATCTGCCTGCGCGGTGCCGTCAGCGAACTGTGCGACGGCGAGAAGGAGCTCCTCTACCGCCGGTACTTCATGGAGCAGACCCAGCAGGGCATCGGGGACGAGCTCGGCATGTCCCAGATGCAGGTCTCGAGGGCGCTGGCGCGGATCCTGGTCAAACTGCAGAAGAGACTCCTCGGCGCTCCCGCCGCCGAGGACGGGCAGGCGGTGCGGTCCGGTATCGCCTAGGAGATCCCGTGGTCGGCTGCCGCAGCCAGCACCTGGTCGACGGTCACGGCCAGGAGGGCCGGATCGGGTGTGGCGGAGAACGTCTCGCCGACGCGCACCGACGCGTCCGTCAGGACGGTGTGAGGTCCGGGCGGCGGACCCCACTCAGAGGGCGGCGCGGGCCCGAACAGCACCACGGACGGACGGGCGTAGGCCGAGGCGAGGTGCGCGGCCCCCGTGTCCGCGGAGATCACCAGGGATGCGCCGGCCACCAGGCCCGCGAAGGCGTCGAGGGGCAGGTCCCCGGCGGCGACCGACGCCTCCGGCAGGCCGGCGGCGTCGGCGACCGCGAGGGCGCGCGGCCGCTCCTTGCCACTGCCCGTGAACACCACCCGGTGCCCGGCGGCGGCCAGGGTGCGCGCCACGTCGGCGAACCGTTCCACGGGCCAGAGCCGGCTCCCGTAGGCGGCCCCGACATGCACGACGACGGCGTCCGGTGCCGGATTCCCGACGTCGGGCACCCGCAGCCTGCAGTCCAGCGGGTCCGCGGGGACGCCGTGCCAGCTCATGAGCGATGCCCACCGTTCGCGCTCGAGGATCCCGTGGCGCCATTCGGGGCCGTCCCAGCCCGGCGAGCGGTGTCCCATCCGGCGTCGTGCGCCGATCTCCTCGAGACGCCCCCTGCTCTCGGCGCCGCTCCCATGGAGGTTCACGGCCAGGTCGATGCGCCCGTGCTCGATGGGCAGGGGGTCGTCGAGGCCGTGGGTGGGCAGCAGGTCGTCCACGGCGTCGGTGAGCGGGATGATGGGGCGCAGCCACTCCTGGGCGGCATAGAGGATGCGGTGCTCCGGGAAGGCGCGCCGCAACCCCTTCAGGGCGGGCACCGCCACGAGGAGATCACCGAGTTTCAGGGCCCGCAGCGCCAGGATCTCGGGACGCCCGTCGGATGCGGGCGTCGATGCGGGGACGGGACGGGAAGCGGGCCCGGAGCCGCGTCCGGACGGTGGAGCGGACGTGCCTGTGGTGCCGGTGCCCTCGGAGGTCATGGGGACGATCCTGCCAGAGGATCGATGCGTGTCCGGCGGGCGTGCCCGCTGGGAAGAAGTTCGGCCGAAAGTGTTTAGTACTGCTCCTTCCCGGGAACTAAGCCTGTATGCATACTTCGGCCGGACCCCCGCGGACAGCTCCCCGGGCCGTCCTGTTCGACCGCGACGGGACGATCGTCGTGGACGTCCCCTACAACGGTGATCCTGCGCTCGTGCGGGCCATGCCGGGGGCGCGCGAGGTGCTCGACGGCCTGCGCTCCCGCGGCATCCCGGTGGGCGTGGTTACCAACCAGTCGGGGATCGCCAGGGGACTGATCACCCGTGAGCAGGTCGACGCCGTCAACGCCCGCGTCGAGGAACTGCTCGGACCGTTCGACGTGTGGGAGCTCTGCCCCCACGGGTCCGAGGACGGCTGCACCTGCAGGAAGCCCGGCCCGGGGATGGTCCTCGCGGCCAGCGCCCGTCTGGGCCTCGACGCCGCGGACGTCGCCGTGATCGGGGACATCGGGGCGGACATGGGAGCCGCGGCCGCCGCCGGTGCGCAGGCCGTCCTCGTCCCGACCGGCATCACGCTCCAGGACGAGATCCGCTCGGCGCCCGCCGTCGCCCGGACCCTCGCCGAGGCCGTCGACGCGCTGTGGACGGTCACGCCGTGAGGCGCCGGGTCCTCGTCGCCCGCCTGGACAGCGCCGGCGACGTCCTCCTCGCCGGGCCCGCCGTCCGGGCCGTCGCCGCAGGGGACCACGGGGACTCCCCGAACGACGTCGTCATGCTGTGCGGGCCGCAGGGCGCGGCGGCGGCGTGGCTGCTGCCGGGCGTCGTCGACGTCGTCATCTGGTCCGCTCCGTGGATCGTGGACCCGGCCCCCGAGCCCACGCCGGAGCTGATGGCCGAACTGCACGACGCCGTGGTGGCGCTCGGCGTGGACGAGGCCGTGCTCCTGACCTCGTTCCACCAGTCGCCGCTGCCCCTCGCGCTGCTGCTCCGGCTCGCCGGTATCCGGAGGATCGCCGGCGCGTCCGTCGACTACGCCGGATCGCTCCTCGACATCCGGCTCAAGCCCGGCGAGGACTTCCCGGAGGACCAGCCGGAAGCGGAGCGGGCCCTCGGCATCGCGGAGGCGGCGGGGTATGCCCTGCCCCCGGGCGACGACGGCCGGCTGCAGGTCACCGGCCTCGCCGATGCCTCCGCCCTCGTGGGACACGGCCCCTACGTCGTCGTCCACCCCGGTGCCTCCGTGCCCGCCCGCGCCTGGCCCCCGCTCCACCATGCGGCCGCCGTCGAACTCCTGACCGCCGCGGGCTTCCGCGTGGTGGTCACCGGCGGGCCGGACGAGACCGACCTGACGTCCACGGTCGCCGGCCCGGAGGCCCTGGACCTCGGGGGCAGGACGGACCTCGCCACCCTTGGATCCGTCATCGCCGGCGCGTCCGTCATCATCACCGGCAACACCGGGCCGGCACATCTGGCGGCCGCCGTCGGCACCCCCGTCGTCTGCCTGTTCTCTCCCGTGGTCCCGGCGGTGCGCTGGGCGCCCTACCGTGTGCCGGTGGAACTGCTCGGTGACCAGGACGCCGCCTGCGCACTCAGCCGGGCCCGCGTCTGCCCGGTGCAGGGGCATCCCTGCCTGTCCGGCGTCTCCCCGGAGGACGTGGTGGACGCCGTCCTCCGGCTCGGTTCCGGCATATCGTCACTCGGCTCACGCCGCAGCATCGGCCGCACAGAGGGCCGCCGACCAACGAGGGGACACCGATGAGGATCCTGCTATGGCACGTGCACGGAGGATGGACCGATGCCTTCGTGCGCGGGGAGCACACCTACGTGCTACCGACTACGCCCGACGGCGGCGCCTGGGGCCTCGGCCGCGCCGGCCGCGCCTGGCCGGCGTCCGTCGTCGAGGTGGCACCCGGGGACCTCGCCGACGCCGCCATCGACGTCGTCGTCCTGCAGCGGGTCGAGGAGATCGCCGAGTGCGAGCGGCTCCTGGGACGCACTCCGGGCCGCGACCTCCCGGCGGTCTTCCTCGAGCACAACACGCCGCGCCGCGACATCGTCGGCACCGTCCACCCGCTGGCAGGCCAGTCGGACATCCCGATCGTCCACGTCACCCACTTCAATGCCCTCTTCTGGGACAACGGCGCCGCGAGCACCACGGTGATCGAGCACGGCATCGTGGACCCGGGCTACCTCTACACCGGTGAGCTCGAACAGCTCGCCGTCGTCGTCAACGAGCCCGTGCGCCGCGGCCGCATCACCGGGACCGACCTGCTGCCCCGCTTCGCAAGGGTCGCGCCGCTGGAGGTCTTCGGGATGGGGACCGACGGGCTCGCCGACACCCTGGACCTCGCGCCCGGGGAACTGCGCATCGGTGGCGACCTGGCCACGGCGCAGCTGCACGCACGGCTCGGGCGCTCCCGGGCCTACATCCACCCGGTCCGCTGGACGTCCCTCGGACTCTCGCTCCTCGAAGCGATGCACGTGGGGCTCCCGGTGCTCGCCCTCGCCACCACGGAGGCGGCACGCGCGGTGCCCGCCGAGGCGGGAGCGATCTCGACGGACGTCGACGACCTCGTCCGCATGGCGGCGAGGCTGATCGACGACCCCGACGACGCCCGGACCCGGGGACGCGCGGCACGGGAGGCGGTCCTCGCACGGTACGGGCTGGCCCGCTTCCTGGCGGACTGGGACGAGGTCCTGGAGCAGGAACCGACGCGACACCGCGTCCTGGCGGTCACGGAGAGGAAAGCCCAGTGAGGATCTCGATGGTGTCGGAGCACGCCAGTCCGCTCGCCGCGCTGGGGGGTGTCGACGCCGGTGGGCAGAACGTCCACGTCGCCGAGCTGTCCCTCGCGCTGGCCCGCCGGGGACACGACGTGACGGTGTACACGCGGCGCGACGATCCGGCCCTGCCGGACCGGGTGCGCACCGATCCGCGCCTGGAGGTCGTGCACGTCACCGCGGGCCCCGTGCGGACCGTCCCGAAGGACCTGCTCCTGCCCTACATGGGTGAGCTGGCCGAAGGCATCGTGGAGGACTGGGGGCAGGAACCGCCGGACATCGTGCACGGGCATTTCTGGATGTCCGGTCTCGCCGCGCTCGACGCCGCCCGACAGTCGCGCGCCGAGGGCCGGCCCGTGCAGGTCATCCAGACCTTCCACGCCCTCGGCACCGTCAAACGCCGCCACCAGGGAGCCGAGGACACCAGTCCGTCCGAGCGGCTCGTGCTCGAGGCGATGGTGGGACGCAGCGCAGACCGCGTCGTCGCGACGTGCTCGGACGAGGTGTTCGAGCTCAAGGCCATGGGCGTCCCGGGCGGCCGGGTGTCGATCGCCCCCTGCGGCGTCGACGTCGACCTGTTCACGCCGCACGGGCCCGCGGAGGACCGCGCCCGCGCGCACCGGATCGTGAGCGTGGGACGGCTGGTCCCGCGCAAGGGCATGGATCTCGTCATCCGCGCGATGCGCGCGCTCGCCGACCTGGGCCGCGTCGACGTCGAACTCCACATCGTGGGCGGCGCCGGCAGTTCGACCGCGCTCGAGGACGATCCGGAGGCGCAGCGGCTCCGCGCGCTCGCCGTGGATCTCGGCGTCGCCGACCGGGTGGTCCTGCGCGGCCAGGTGTCCCGGGCGGAGATGCCCGCGGTGCTCCGCAGCGCGGACGCCGTGGTCTGCGCCCCCTGGTACGAGCCGTTCGGGATCGTCCCGCTCGAGGCCATGGCGTGCGGCGTCCCGGTGGTCGCCGCGGCCGTCGGGGGCCTCGTCGACACCGTGGTGCACGGCTCGACCGGGCTGCACGTCCCGCCCAGGGATCCGGCGGCCATCGCCGCCGCGATCTCCGACATCGTGGGCGAACCCGCCTGGGCGCGCGAGCTCGGCGACACCGGCTACCGCCGCGTGAAGGCCCGCTACTCATGGAGCCGTATCGCGGCCGACACCGAGAAGGCCTACCAGGCGGCCCTCACCGACGCAGCACCCGCAGGACCGGCCACCGCGCGGCGCAGTGCTGCGCGTCGACTCGAAAGCACAGGAGGCAGGGCACTGTGACCACGCATCTCTCGGACATCCAGGCCGACATCAGGTCGGACGCCGTCCGGCACACCGTCCCGGACACCGTCCCGGACACCGTCCCGGACACCGTCCCGGACACCGTCCCGGACACCGTCCCGGACACCGTCCCGGACACTGTCCCGCACACCGTGCTGGAGGACTCGCGACGCCTCGTCCTGGACCACCTCCGTGCGGTCACCCCCGCCCTGGAATCCCTCGCCCTCAACGCCGGGACCCTCGCGGGCTGGGGAGTGGAGATGGCGGACCGCCTCCTGGCCGGCCGGCGGCTGCTCGCGGCCGGCAACGGTGGCTCCGCCGCCGAGGCCCAGCACCTGACCGCGGAACTCGTCGGCCGGTTCGACGGCGAGCGCGAACCGTTCTCGGCGATCTCCCTGCACGCGGAGAGTTCCGCGGTCACGGCGATCGCCAACGACTACGGGTTCGACCACCTGTACGCCCGCCAGGTGAGCGCCCACGGCCGCCCGGGGGACATCCTGGTGCTCCTGAGCACGAGTGGCAGGAGCCCCAACCTGCTCCACGCCGTCGATGCCGCCCGCTCGGCCGGCATCACCACCTGGGCGCTCACCGGCGCCGGACCCAACCCACTCACCGAGTGCGTCGACGACTTCGTCGCGGTCGACGCGCAGTCCGCCAATGCCCAGGAGGGCCACCTCATCGCCCTGCATGCGATCTGCCGGGCCTTCGACGCCGAGGTCCACCGCCGCCGTCGGGAGGAGCAGCGATGAGGATCGTGGTGGTCGGGGACGTCCTGCTCGACACCGACCTCTCCGGCGGGGCCGGTCGGCTGTCGCCGGACGCGCCCGTGCCCGTCGTCGACGTCGACGACGTCCAGCGCCGCGCCGGGGGAGCGGGCCTCGTGGCCCGCATGCTGCACTTCGACGGGCACGACGCCGTCCTGGTCACCGTCCTCGCGGAGGACGAGGCGTCCGGGCTGCTGCGGGCCGAGCTCGACGGCGTGACCGTGGTCGCCGGTCCCTCGGGTGCGCCCACCCCCGTCAAGACGAGGGTCCGTGCCTCCGGCCAGGCGGTCGTCCGGTTCGACGAGGGCTGCGCGACGCCTCCCGTGCCGGGATCCACCGACGAGATGCTGGCCGCCCTCGACGGCGCCGACGCGATCATCGCGGCGGACTACGGCCGCGGCCTGCTCGCCAACGAAGCCCTGCGGGCCCGCCTCGAGGCGCTCGCCGGGACGATCCCGGTGGTCTGGGATCCCCATCCCGCCGGCGCCCGGCCCGTCCCGGGCGTGGCTGCGGTGACCCCCAACCTCGGGGAGGCCCTGCGCTTCGCCGGGATCCGGGACTCCGGGACCCGGGCCGCGGCGGCGGCTGCCGACGTCCTCCTCGCCGACTGGGGGAGCAGGGCCGTGCTCGTCACCATGGGCGACCACGGGGCCCTCGTCGCCGCGACGGGCCTCCTGCCCCAGGTGGTGCCCGCGCCCCGGGTCAGCGCTTCGGACCCCTGCGGTGCGGGTGACCGCTTCGCCTCGGCGCTCGCCGTCGGACTCGCGCAGGGAGCGCCGATCGACGCCGCCGCGCAGCAGGCGGTCGAGACCGCCGCGCACTTCCTCACCTCCGGGGGCGTCGGGGCGATGGGCCGGCAGCGTGAGGACGCCCCGCAGCAGCTGCCCGTCGACGGGCTTGACGCCCTCGCCGTGGTGCGGCGGACGCGTGAGGCCGGTGGGACCGTCGTCGCGACCGGCGGATGCTTCGACCTCCTGCACGCCGGGCACGCTCGGACACTCGCCGCGGCACGCCGGCTCGGTGACTGCCTGATCGTCTGCCTCAATTCGGACGAGTCGGTGCGCGGGCTCAAGGGGGACAACCGGCCCATCATCAAGCAGGAGGACCGCGCCGAGCTGCTCTCGGCCCTCGGGTGCGTGGACGCCGTCCTGGTCTTCTCCGAGTCGACACCCGAGAACGCCATCTCCCGCCTGCAACCCGACATCTGGGTCAAGGGCGGCGACTACGCGGCCGAGGACCTCCCCGAAGCCGCGCTGGTGAGCAGCTGGGGCGGCAGGACCGTCACCGTCCCGTACATCCCCGCACGCTCCACCACGAAACTGGCGGCCGCGCTCGCCCGCGTCGGCTGACCTCCAGAGACCTCCCGGCCCGTCCGGCCGGCCCCGTGCACGCTACGAAAGGAACGCACATGACCGAGAACACCACGACCACCACGAGCGGCAACGGCTTCAACCCGGGACGCGTCCTGGTCACCGGCGGGGGCTCCGGCCTCGGCGCGGCCATCGTCCAGGGCGTCCTCGCCGCGGGCGGAACCCCCGTGGTGCTGGACCGTGACATCAGCAGCGTGACCGGCGTCAAGGCCTTCGAGGTCGACGTCGCCGACCGCGAGGCCGTCGAGACCGCGGTCCGCGAGGCCGCCGAGATGATGGACGGGCTCGACGCCGTCGTCACCGCCGCCGGGATCGACCGGTGCGGGGCACTCGACACCGTGCCCGCCGACCAGTGGGAGAAGGTCATCGGCGTGAACCTTATGGGCACGGCGTCCACCGCCCGCGCCGCCCTGCCGTACCTGAAGAAGACCCACGGCCGCGTGGTCACCATCGCCTCGACCCTCGGCATCAAGGCCGTCGGCGACGCCACGGCCTACTGCGCGTCGAAGTTCGGGGTCATGGGGTTCTCGCAGGCGCTGGCCGCGGAGACCGCCGGGCAGATCGGCGTCACGACGATCATCCCCGGCGGCATGAAGACCCGCTTCTTCGACGACCGCGACGAGCAGTACAAGCCGCAGGACGACTCACGCCTGAATGATCCCGAGCGCGTCGCCGAGGCGATCCTCTTCGCACTCTCGCAGCCGAAGAGCTGCGAGATCCGCGAGATGGTCATCGCCCACGCAGAAGAAGGCTCGTGGCCCTGAGTTCGGCCACATCCGCGTAGACGGCTTCGGGCTGGACGGTCGCGACGATCGAGTCATCGTGCTCGCAGCGTTCCGCCGTCCAGCCCACCTGGGTGATGTCCACGCCGCAGACCGGGCAGTGTGTCACCCAGGAGAAGTGGACGCGGTGGAGGGTGCGGCCCACAGCCCCTGCATTGATCACGTTGCCGATCCAGTACACGCCGACCGTGGGCGTGCCCACGGCCTGCGCGAGGTGCCGGGGTCCGCTGTCGTTGCCGACCAGGACCGCGCTGCGGTGGAGCACGCCGGTCAGTTCACCGAGCGACAGCCGCCCCGCGAGCGAACGGACGTGCGCCGTCGGGTCCTGCGCGAGGGCCAGGCGGACGATCTCCTCCGCCGCCGGCACGTCCGTCGCGTCCCCGACCACCACCACGTCGCAGCCGTCCGCCGCCGCCCGCACCGCGACGTCGGCGAACGACGACGACGGCCACCGGCGGCGCGGGTCCGTGGCGCCGGGATGCAGGGCGACGACGGCGCCGTCGCCGGTCAGCTGCGCCGCCCGGTCCACCTCCTCCGGGAGGACGCTCACCCGCGCTTCCAGGTCCACGGGCCTGGCGCCGGCCAGGCCCACGACCTCCAGGGCCCGGAACACCTCGTGCTGGTAGTACACGTAGGGGATGGTGCGTTCCAGCGCCGCGGCGTCCGTCGTTCGGGTTCCCACCGTGTGGCGGGCCCCCAGCCGCAGGAGGAACGGATTCGAGTTGCGGCCGCCGCCGTGCAGCTGGACGGCCAGGTCGAAGGACCCCTCGATGCCGGCGAAGAAGGCGTCCACGGCGCCCGGCTCCTCGTCCCCGGGGCGGACACCGGGGGAGACGGGCAGCACGAGGACCGATGCCACCGGCCCCGGCCGTCCCGCGAGCAGCGCGGCGTGGCCGGGCATGCCGAGCAGGGTGATCGCGGCGTCGGGATAGCGGGCCTCGAGGGCGGAGAGCGCGGGCATCGCGAACATGAGGTCCCCGAGGCCGCCACCGCGCAGGACGGCGATCCGCCGGATGTCCCGGAACGGTTCGAGCACGGGTCCCACCGATCGCGCCGTGTCCTGCAGCCCGCCGAAGTCCGCCGTCGTCCCGTCCTGCATGGATGTCCTCTCCGTCCGTCTGTCCCGCCCTGCGGCCGACCTCTGCGCTGCTTTTCCCCGCCTGTGGAGAAGGCCGCTGCCACGCCTCCTGCCACCATATGCTAAGCCTGCTGATGATTGCGGGACGGAGCGGAGAAATCGCCGTGCCGCCTGTGTGAACGCGCGGGAGCCGGGTACGGGAAGAGTAGATCAGCCGTCACGGCCTTCCACCCCGAGGAGCACCATGTCCGTCAACGCCCAGACACACCCGCTGTCCGACGTGCGGGACGACGGGTCCATCACCATCGTCGATCCCGGGGACGGCAGCGACGTGGGAACCCTGCCCTGTGCCGCGCGGGAGCAGGTCTCGCTCGCCGTCTCCCTGTCCCGGTCCGTACAGCCCGAGTGGGCGGCCACCAGCCCGGCGGAGCGGGGCGCCGCGCTGAGACGGGCGGCCACGGCGCTGCGCGACGGCGCCCGGGAACTGGCCGACCTGAACACCCGGGAGACGGGCAAGCCGCCTGCTGACGCGCTCGGTGGCATCGAGGCGGCCGTCTCCACGCTCGAACAGTACGCGGAGCTCGGCCCCGTCCACCGCGGGCTCAGCCTGCGCGGGGCCGTCACCGCGACCGACTACACGGTCGCCGAACCGCGCGGCGTCGCGGTGCTCCTGACCCCCTGGAACGATCCCGTGGCGGTGGCCGCCGGCCTGATCGGCGCTGCCCTCGTCACAGGCAATACGGTCATCCACAAACCCAGCGAACGCTGCCCCCACGTGGGCGAGCTCCTCGGCCGCCTGCTGCAGCCGGCCTTCCCGGACGGGGTCCTCATCACCCTCACCGGAGGTGCCGAGGTGGGGCAGCAGATTACCACGGAAGCGGACGTCGACGTGTTCGCCCACGTCGGATCCAGCGACACCGGCGCCCGCATCGCCCGCGCCGCGGCCCTCACCGGCGCCCACGTCATCCGCGAGAACGGTGGCAACGACCCCCTGATCGTCGACGCCGACGTCGATCCGGTGTGGGCGGCCGGCCAGGCGGCGCTCGGGGCCTTCGCCAACGCCGGGCAGATCTGCACCTCCGTGGAGCGCATCTACGTGTGCAGGGCCATCGCCGAGTCGTTCCTCGCGGCCCTCACCGAGGAGGCCCGCAGCCGGAACACGAGCGGGTCCTTCCCTCCGCTCGTCGACCGCCGCATGCGCGACGCCGTCGACGGGCAGGTCGTCGAGGCCCTCGGGCAGGGTGCCGTGTGCCTCGAGGGCGGCGCCGTTCCCGAGGGGCCGGGCGCCCACTACCCGGCCACGGTCCTCTCGGACTGCACGGAGACCATGGCCGTGATGGCGGAGGAGACCTTCGGCCCGGTGGCGCCGGTGACCGTCGTCGACAGCTTCGAGGACGCCCTGCGCCTCGCCGCCGCCGGCCCCTACGGGCTCGCCGCGTCCGTCCTGACGGCGAGCATCGCCCACGCCCAACGGGCCATCGCCCGGCTGGCCGTCGGGACCGTCAAGGTCAACGCGGTCTTCGGCGGCGCCCCGGGCGGGTCCGCACAGCCGCGCGGCATCAGTGGGGCGGGCTTCGGCTACGGCCCCGAACTGCTGGACGAATTCTCGCTCGTGAAGGTCGTGCACATCAGCACACCCCCGCAGGAGGCCTGATGGACGACGCCCTGCAGCGCCACCCAGCCGACGTCGCGCCCGAGGGCTCGATCGGTCCGCACGACCTGACGCAGGTGCGCGGTCTCGCGGCGTGGGTCCCCGTCGCCATCGCCGATCGCGCGCCGACCATCACGGTGGTCGGGGACGCCATGCTGGATGGCTGGTGGAGCGGCACCATCGAGCGCTTCTGCCGGGAGGCACCCGCCCCGGTCGTCGACATCGCCCGCCGCGAGTACGCGGCCGGCGGTGCGGCGAACACGGCCGTGAACCTCGCGGCGCTCGGCGCCCGCGTGCGGATGTGCGGACTGATCGGGGACGACGACGCCGGGCGCCGCCTGCGCGCCATCCTCGAGGCCGCCGGCGTTGACACCACGGACCTCGTCCAGGACCCGCGCGTCCCCACCACCACCAAGTACCGCATCCTCGCCGGGGACCAGGTCATGCTGCGGCTCGACGACACGCACGACGGCCTTCCCCCTGCCGCGATCGCTGCGCTGGCCGCACGGGTCCCGGGGGCCGTCGCGGATTCCGACGCGGTCATCGTCTGCGACTACGGCTCCGGGGCGCTCGGCGGGGACGTCCGCGCAGCCCTGGCACGCCGCAGCACCGTCGATCCCGGCGCGGTCGTCGTGGTCGACGCCCACGACACCGCGGCGTGGTCCGCCCTGCGCCCGGACATCGTCACCCCGAATGCCGAGGAGACCGCACAGGCCCTCGGCACGCGCCTCGATGTGCGGACCGACCGCGCCGCCTTCGTCGCGACACGCAGCAGCGACCTCCTCGCGGCGACCAACGCGGTGAACGTCGTCGTGACGCTGGACCGCGACGGCACGGTCCTGCTCGGACCCGACGGGGAGGTGCACCGGACCTACGCCAGGCCCGCCACCGAGAAGCAGGCCTCGGGCGCGGGGGACACGTTCGTCGCGAGCCTCACCGCCGCACGCGCCGCGGGACTGCCGCTCACCACGAGCCTCGACCTCGCCCAGGCCGCAGCGGACGTCGTCGTCCACCGCCCCGGCACGTCCGTGTGCACGACGGCGGACCTGACGGGCCACCTGCAGCAGTTCGCCGACACGGCCCTCGCCACGGACGAACTGCTCCGGAGGGTGGCGGCGGACCGCGCCGCGGGCAAGCGGATCGTCCTCACCAACGGCTGCTTCGACGTGCTGCACCGCGGCCACACGCGCTACCTCAACCAGGCGAAGCAGCTCGGAGACGTCCTCGTGGTCGCCCTGAACGACGACGACGGCGTGCGCCGGCTCAAGGGCCCGGACCGGCCCATCAACCCGATCGCCGACCGCGCGGGCATCATCGCCTCCCTCAGCTGCGTCGACTACGTCACCGTCTTCGCCACAGACACCCTCGTGCCGCTGATCGACCGGCTCAGGCCCGACGTCTACGCCAAGGGCGGCGACTACACCGCGCAGATGCTGGAGGAGACACCCGCCGTCGAGGCCTGCGGAGGGCGCGTCAGCATCCTCGACTACGTGCCCGAGCGATCCACCGCGGAGGTGGTCCGCCGGATCCGTGCCACGCCGTCGGCGGGGGACATCCCATGATGCTCCCTGGACCGACTCCCTAGACCGATTCCCGCGTCGATCCCTGGCCCGAGGCCTGCGCGTCGTGCGCCGGTGCCCCGGCGATGTTCACCATCCAGCTGATCCCGAAGCGGTCGACGCACATGCCGAAGCTGTCGCCCCAGGGCGACGGCGCCAGCGGCATCACCTCGGTGCCGCTGCCGGCGAGGGCGTCCCAGTAGCCGCGGATCTCCTGCTCGTCGTCGCCGCTGATCGACAGCGAGTGTCCGGCGGGAGCGGTGTATTCCATGCTGTCGGGGGTGTCGGCCGCCATCAGGACCTGCCCGGACGGGGTGGTGAGCATGGAGTGCATGATCTTGTCCTGCTCCGCCGGATCCTCGCTGACCTGGTAGTCCGCGAAGGTGCTGCTGGTGAGCTCGCCGCCGAACACCGACTGGTAGAAGGCCATGGCCTCCTTCGCGGTGTCCTTGAAACTGAGATAGGTGTTGATCGTCGCTGCCATGAGGTCGCCTCTCGTCGGGTGGCTCGCCGGCCACGCCTGTGTGCTGGACAGCGCGATTATCGTCCTCGGGAGCCGCGCCGGGAAGGGCCTTACGGATCGCCGGGCGTCGGGGGCTCCTGCCGCTGACCGATCGCCCCGGCGATCTTCTCCTCCAGTGAACTGACCGTGGCGTCCGGCAGCACGATCAGGCCGTCGAGTTCACGGCGGGCCCGCCGGTAGGCGGTCTGGCGCTCCGCTGCCGTGGCGGCGTCGTCGATCGCCACGGTCACGAGCCGACGCGCCGTCTCCAGCCGCTGCCGCTCCTCGGTGGTGAACCCGCTGGCACGGACCCGCCGGGCCTCCGTCTCGGCGACCTGGAAGGCGACGTCGTAGGAGGTGACCGCGGAACGGTACACCGCGAGGTCCTCGGCCGAGACCGCGGCCGAATCCTCCGGCCGCAGCGAGTCCGCCTCGCGCTTGGCCCGCAGGAACGCCACGGTCAGGGGCTCGCGGACGTCGGTCATCATGGGGAAGTCGATGAGCTTCGCGGCGTCGAGTTCGTAGGACAGCCATCTCCGGTCGACCTCGTCGTGCATGCGCCGCACGTGCTCGCGCTGGCTCTTCGTGGGGGAGGACGCCGTCGCGTCGGTCTGCGCCGAACCCTCGCGCGAGGCCGGGAGGGCCCCGGGGTGCTTCAGCCGGTACAGCTCCATCTTCCGCTGGTGCCGCCGCTCCGTCGCCTCCGAGACGGACTTGCCCCAGATGGCGAACACTCCCGAGAGCGGGAAGACAAGCCACCAGTAACTCCCGGCGAAGGAGAGGATATCGTTCACGCGTCCATCGTAGGCCCGGCCACCGCCGCCCCACGAGGACAGGGCGCGGCACCGCGTAGAGCCGCTTAAAGAAAACGAAACCCCGTCCTCCAGGCGGCGAGACCTGAAGAACGGGGCTTCGATGTGCACCCCTCGGGACTTGAACCCGAAACCCATTGATTAAGAGTCAATTGCTCTGCCAATTGAGCTAGAGGTGCGTGGCGTTTTCCCGGCTTTTTCGTGCCGTCCGGGTCATCCGCAACAGCATAAAACTCTACCAGCACTTTGCCCGAAACCCGAAACCGGGGGATCGATGCCTGCCCGGGGCGTCCGACGGATCGGGCACCGGTGCGGCGCTAGGCTGGCGCCATGACGACCCTCGCCGCCGCCGCGCCCCTCACCGTCCGCACCCTGAGCGTCCCGTCCGCCGACCTGCGGGACGCGCTGGTCGGTGTGTCGACCGGCGTCGACGTCGTGCTGTGGGACTTCCAGGCTCCGCCCGAGGGCGTCGACCCGGCCGCGCTCGACGCCGTCGTCCTCCCGTACACGGGACGCGCGCACCTCGACGGGGCGCTCGACGCCGCACCGGACCTCCTGCTCGTGCAGACGCAGACCACGGGGTACGACGGCGTTGCCGACCTCGTCGGCCCCGACGTCGCCATCGCCACGGCCGCGGGAGTGCACGCGGCCGCCACGGCCGAACTCGCCGTCGGACTCGCGCTCGCGTCCCTGCGGGGGATCGACGACGCCGTGCGGCAGCAGGCCGAGGGCCGCTGGCGCAGCGCGCGCTATCCGGGCCTGGCCGACCGGCGGGTCCTGCTGGTGGGCGTCGGCGGCATCGGCGAGGAGATCCGCCGCAGGCTCGTACCCTTCGAGGCAGCGGTCACGCGCGTCGGGACCTCGGCGCGCGACGACGCCCTGGGCCACGTCCACGCCAGCGACGAACTCGTCCGGCTCGCCCCGGAGCACGACGTCGTCATCGTGATCACGCCGCTCACGGACGCCACCCGCGGGCTGATCGGGGCCGAGGTGCTCGCGGCGCTGCCCGACGGCGCGCTCGTCGTCAATGTGGCGCGCGGCGCCGTCGTCGACACGGAGGCGCTGGCCCGCGAGGTGCTGGCCGGCCGACTCCGGGCGGCGCTCGACGTCGTCGAGCCGGAGCCGCTGCCCGCGGGGCACCCGCTGTGGAGTGCGCTGGGCGCGATCATCACGCCGCACGTCGGCGGCAACACCGAGGCCTTCCCGCCCCGTATCCTCGCCCTGCTCCGCCGGCAGATCGAGCTGCTCGGCCGCGGCGCGGAACCCGCCAACCTCGTGCGGCGCGGCCCCTGGGCCTGATCCATCCGGGTCCTGTGCCCCGGAGCGGGCCGGGGTGGACGCGTCAGGACATCCCGATGAAGGCCTCCATGAAGGACGTGAAGTCCGTCACGTCGTCGTGCTGGTCGAGGTGGAGGGCCGTGCCGGGGCCGACGTCGAGCACCGGGGACGCGGTGACGCCGAACCGGAAGACCCTCCCGGTGCTGGTGCCCACCTCGAAGCTGCCGTCCTCGCCCCACTGCAGCGCGTGCGCGAGGTTGGTCATGTTCACCTCGACCGGCACGCCCGCGCCCGTGATGCTGGCGAGGTCCACCGGGGCGATCATCAGCTCGGCCGGCTTCCACCGGTAGCCCACCACGTAGGCCGTCCGGGCGCCGGGCGCGGCCGCCTGCACCGCGAAGACGAGGTTGTAGTCGCCGTAGTTCGGGATCTGCGAGTCGAAGACCCGGCGCAGGGCGTTCTTCAGGCCCTGCCCGCCGTCGAGCGGTCGGCTGGAGGAGGAGGGCTCTGCGGGGGTCATATCACGGCCGTTGCGGTAGGAGGCTGTCGGACTCGGCCCCTCGCGGGGCTGCTCGCGGTGCGCCCGGCGGGCTGTCGATTCGCCCGCGAAGTCCACACTGTACCGGAGCGTGTACCCCCCGGACGAGGCGCCGCGCGTGCCGCAGGAGCCCCCGCCGCCGGGCCTGCGGACGGCTGTAACAGGCCGGTCACATGGCGAAACCTGCCCGCAACGCGGGCCTAGACTCTCCACTATGAGCGCGGACACAACCCCAGACATCAAGCCAAGAAGCCGCATCGTCACCGACGGCATCCACGCGGCCCCCTCACGCGGGATGCTTCGTGCGGTGGGCATGGGAGACGACGACTTCGCGAAACCGCAGGTCGGCGTCGCGAGTTCCTGGAACGAGATCACCCCCTGCAATCTCTCCCTGAACCGCCTGGCCCAGGGTGCCAAGGAGGGCGTCCACTCCGCCGGCGGGTTCCCCATGCAGTTCGGCACCATCTCCGTCTCCGACGGCATCTCCATGGGCCACGAGGGCATGCACTTCTCCCTCGTCTCGCGTGAGGTCATCGCGGACTCGGTCGAGACCGTCATGCAGGCCGAGCGCATCGACGGCTCCGTGCTCCTCGCCGGCTGCGACAAGTCCCTGCCGGGCATGCTCATGGCGGCCGCCCGCCTCGACCTCGCCTCCGTGTTCCTCTACGCGGGAACCATCATGCCGGGCTTCGCCAAGCTCGAGGACGGCACCGAGAAGGAAGTCACCCTGATCGACGCCTTCGAGGCCGTGGGAGCCTGTGCAGCAGGCACGATGAGCCTGAAGGACCTCGACAGCATCGAACGAGCTGTCTGTCCCGGGGAAGGCGCGTGCGGCGGTATGTACACCGCCAACACCATGGCCTGCATCGGCGAGGCCCTCGGGATGTCACTGCCCGGGTCCGCTGCCCCTCCCTCCGTCGATCGCCGACGCGACGCCTTCGCCCAGAAGTCCGGCGAGGCCGTCGTCAACCTCCTGCGCCTCGGCATCACGGCGCGCGACATCATGACCAAGAAGGCCTTCGAGAACGCCATCGCCGTCACTATGGCCTTCGGCGGCTCCACGAACGCCGTCCTGCACCTCCTGGCGATCGCCCGCGAGGCCGAGGTGGACCTGAGCCTCGACGACTTCAGCCGGATCGGCGACACGATCCCGCACCTCGGCGACCTCAAGCCGTTCGGTCGCTACGTCATGTTCGACGTCGACAAGGTGGGCGGGGTGCCGGTCATCATGAAGGCACTGCTCGACGCCGGACTGCTGCACGGCGACTGCCTCACCGTTACCGGCAAGACGCTCGCGGAGAATCTCGCGGACATCGATCCGCCGGATCTCGACGGCAAGATCCTCCGGGCCCTCGACAACCCGCTGCACAAGACCGGCGGTATCACCATCCTGCACGGGTCCATGGCCCCTGAGGG
The DNA here is from genome assembly GCF_015752045.1 of Arthrobacter sp. CAN_A2. Classification (NCBI taxonomy): domain Bacteria; kingdom Bacillati; phylum Actinomycetota; class Actinomycetes; order Micrococcales; family Micrococcaceae; genus Arthrobacter; species Arthrobacter sp. CAN_A2. The sequence goes on along the minus strand of NZ_JADOUS010000001.1, from coordinate 71,022 downwards.
TGCCGTGGTGAAGAGCGCCGGGTTCGACGCCGACGTCTTCGAGGGCACCGCGCGCGTCTTCGAACGCGAGCAGGGCGCCCTCGACGCTCTCGACGCCGGCGGGATCCACGCCGGCGATGTCGTCGTCATCCGCTACGAGGGCCCGAAGGGCGGCCCCGGCATGCGGGAGATGCTCGCGATCACCGGCGCCATCAAGGGGGCCGGGCTCGGCAAGGACGTGCTCCTGCTGACCGACGGGCGCTTCTCCGGCGGCACCACGGGCCTGTGCATCGGGCACGTCGCGCCGGAGGCCGTGGATGGCGGACCCATCGCCTTCGTGCGCGACGGCGACCGCATCCGCGTGGACATCGCCGCGAAGAGCTTCGACCTCCTCGTCGACGAGGCCGAGCTCCAGGAGCGGAGGGTCGGCTGGGAGCCGCTTCCCGCCCGCTACACCAAGGGCGTCCTGGCGAAGTACGCCAAGCTCGTCCACTCGGCCTCCGAAGGGGCCTACTGCGGCTGAGGCCGGTGTGGCCCGCCGGGGAGGATGCGACTTCCCGGCGGGCTCACGGCCCTCCGGGGTTAATGTCCACTAACTGGACTGCTTGTCCACCATGTGAGATGCGGAAGGGTCCGGTTGACACCCTTTCACGGGGGCGGGGAAACTACAGGTATGCAGCCCGAACCCGTAGTCGTCGTCCTTATACAGCGCGTGGCCTGAAGCCCGTCCGGTAGACGACTGCAGTCACGCGCAACCCCTCGCAGAGCCCCACAAGGCTGAGGGGTTTTTTTGTTGACACGACCTGTCAGCACGGAAGAGCGCGCGGAAGCCCGCAGTCACAGCTGCAGCAGTGCAGCGAACGTTCCAAAGGAAGTCTGAGATGTCCAAGGGATCGCCCATCAGCCCAGCGCTGCTGGCAGCAAGGCCAGCACCTCCCGCAGCACCCGCGCGTGAGTCCGCGCCCGTCGTTCCGGCGAGCTCCGTCCGCGGCCCCAACCGGGTCGTGGCCCCCACCGAGATGCTCGGGTCGGCGGCGATCGTCCGCTCCCTCGAGGAACTCGGCGTCGACGACGTCTTCGGCCTTCCCGGCGGGGCCATCCTCCCCACCTACGATCCCCTTCTGGCATCCACGAAGCTCCGGCACATCCTCGTCCGGCACGAGCAGGGCGCCGGTCACGCCGCCCAGGGCTACGCCATGGTCACCGGCCGTCCCGGCGTGTGCATCGCGACCTCGGGGCCCGGAGCCACCAACCTCGTGACCGCCATCGCGGACGCGCACATGGACTCCGTGCCCATGGTCGCCATCACCGGGCAGGTCTCGAGCGCCTTCATCGGCTCGGACGCCTTCCAGGAAGCGGACATCGTCGGCATCACCATGCCGATCACCAAGCACTCCTACCTCGTCACCGCTGCCCAGGACATCCCCCGCGTCCTCGCCGAGGCGTTCCACATCGCCACGACCGGACGTCCGGGCCCCGTGCTCGTGGACATCGCCAAGGACGCCCAGCAGGCGTCGATGACCTTCTCCTGGCCGCCCCGGGTCGACATCCCCGGCTACCGGCCCGTGCTGCGCGGCCATGCCAAGCAGGTCCGTGAGGCCGCGCGGCTGATCAGCGGATCACAGCGGCCCGTCTTCTACGTGGGCGGCGGCGTGGTCAAGGGGCATGCCTCCCTCGAACTGCGCGAGCTCGCCGAACTCGTCGGCGCCCCCGTGGTCACCACCCTCATGGCCCGGGGCGTCTTCCCCGACTCCCACCAGCAGCACGTCGGCATGCCGGGCATGCACGGCTCGGTCTCGGCCGTCACCGCGCTGCAGCAGTCGGACCTGCTGATCACCCTCGGCGCGCGCTTCGACGACCGCGTCACCGGCGTGCTCGCCAGCTTCGCGCCGCACGCCAAGGTGATCCACGCCGACATCGACCCGGCCGAGATCTCCAAGAACCGTGCCGCCGACGTGCCGATCGTCGGCTCGGTGAAGGAGATCATCCCGGAACTGACGGCTGCCGTCCGCGAGTCCTTCGCCGCGCAGGAACGCCCGGACATCTCCGCCTGGTGGAGGACCATCGACCACCTGCGCGAGACCTACCCGGTGGGCTTCACGCAGCCCGACGACGGCCTGTCGGCACCGCAGCAGGTCATCAAGCGCATCGGCGAGCTCACCGGGCCCGAGGGCGTCTTCGTCTCCGGCGTCGGCCAGCACCAGATGTGGGCCGCCCAGTTCATCCAGTACGAGCGCCCGCACGCCTGGCTGAACTCCGGGGGCCTCGGCACCATGGGCTACTCCGTCCCCGCGGCCATGGGCGCGAAGGTGGGCAACCCGGACCGGGTGGTCTGGGCCATCGACGGCGACGGCTGCTTCCAGATGACCAACCAGGAACTGGCCACCTGCGTCATCAACAACATCCCCATCAAGGTCGCGGTGATCAACAACTCCTCGCTCGGCATGGTCCGCCAGTGGCAGACCCTCTTCTACGAGGGCCGCTACTCGAACACCGACCTCAACACGGGCCATGACACCGTCCGCGTACCCGACTTCGTGAAGCTCGCCGACGCATACGGCTGCGTGGGCCTGCGCTGCGAGCGGGACGAGGACATCGACGCCACCATCGAGCAGGCGCTGGCGATCAACGACCGCCCCGTCGTCATCGACTTCGTGGTCAGCCGGGACTCCATGGTCTGGCCGATGGTGCCCTCGGGCGTCAGCAACGACCTCATCCAGATCGCCCGCAACATGACCCCGACCTGGGAACAGGAGGACTGACCATGGCACGCCATACCCTTTCCGTACTCGTCGAGGACGTCCCCGGCGTCCTGACCCGCGTCGCCAGCCTGTTCGCGCGGCGCGCGTTCAACATCAACTCCCTCGCCGTCGGACCGACCGAGGTGACGGGCATGTCCCGCATCACCGTCGTGGTGGAGGCCGAGGGCGATCTCCTCGAGCAGGTCACCAAGCAGCTGAACAAGCTCATCAACGTCATCAAGATCGTCGAACTCACCACCGAGCAGTCGGTGCAGCGCGACCACGTCCTGATCAAGGTCAGGGCCGACGCCGCCACGCGCCTCCAGGTGACCCAGGCCGCGGACCTGTTCCGCGCGTCCGTCGTCGACGTGGCGATCGACTCGCTGATCATCGAGGCGACGGGCACGGCCGAGAAGCTCTCGGCGCTCCTGTCCGTCCTCGAACCGTTCGGCATCCGCGAGATCGTGCAGTCCGGCACGCTCGCGATCGGCCGCGGCGCCAAGTCGATGAGCGACCGCGCCCTGCGCAGCGCCTGACCCCCGCAGCCCACCAGATCTTTCCAGCAGCACCCACCCCAAGGAGAAAACACCCGTGACCGAGATGTTCTATGACGACGATGCAGATCTTTCGATCATCCAGGGCCGCACCGTGGCCGTCATCGGCTACGGCAGCCAGGGCCACGCCCACGCACTGAGCCTGCGGGACTCCGGCGTCGACGTGCGCGTCGGACTGAAGGAGGGCTCGGCGTCGCGCGCCAAGGCCGAGGCCGAGGGCCTCCGGGTCCTCTCCGTGGCCGAGGCAACCGCCGAGGCGGACCTCATCATGGTCCTCACCCCGGACCAGGTGCAGCGTCACGTGTACAAGGACGAGATCGCGCCGAACCTGCAGGCCGGCGACGCCCTGTTCTTCGGGCACGGCTTCAACATCCGCTACGGCTACATCCAGCCGCCGGCCGACGTCGACGTCGCCCTCGTGGCGCCCAAGGGCCCCGGGCACATCGTCCGGCGCGAGTTCGAGGCCGGGCGCGGCGTTCCGGACCTCATCGCCGTCGAGCAGGATGCGTCCGGCAAGGCCCGCGACCTGGCGCTGTCCTACGCGAAGGCGATCGGCGGCACCCGTGCGGGCGTCATCGAGACCACCTTCACCGAGGAGACCGAGACGGACCTCTTCGGCGAGCAGGCCGTGCTGTGCGGCGGTGCCTCGCAGCTGATCCAGTACGGCTTCGAGACCCTCACCGAGGCCGGCTACAAGCCTGAGGTCGCCTACTTCGAGGTGCTGCACGAACTCAAGCTCATCGTCGACCTCATGGTCGAGGGCGGCATCGCCAAGCAGCGGTGGAGCGTCTCCGACACCGCCGAGTACGGCGACTACGTCTCCGGCCCCCGGGTCATCACGCCCGAGGTGAAGGAGAACATGAAGGCCGTCCTCGCGGACATCCAGAACGGCGCCTTCGCCAAGCGGTTCATCGACGACCAGGATGCCGGGGCGCCGGAGTTCACCGCACTCCGGAAGAAGGGCCAGGACCACCCGATCGAGAGCACGGGCCGCGAGCTCCGCAAGCTCTTCTCGTGGATCAAGACGAACGACGACTACACCGAGGGCTCCGTAGCGCGCTAGCGCCGCCACCCCCGCTCCCGGCAGGACACGTGTTCGATGCTCAGCGACGAGCAGGTGTCCTGCCGGACGTGTGTCCGCCTCCGAGCACGGTCCATCCCGTCCGCACCCGCCTGATCCCGCCCACCCGAAGGAACCCCCAGTGACCAAGCCCGTCGTCCTCATCGCCGAAGAACTCTCGCCCGCCACCGTCGAAGCGCTGGGCCCCGACTTCGAGATCCGCAGCACCGACGGCGCCGACCGCTCCCAGCTCCTCGGCGCGCTGGCCGACGTCGAGGCCGTGCTCGTGCGCTCGGCGACGCAGATGGACGCGGAAGCCATCCGGGCCGCGCCGAAGCTGAAGGTCATCGCCCGGGCGGGAGTGGGCCTCGACAACGTCGACATCAAGGCCGCGACGCAGGCCGGCGTCATGGTCGTGAACGCCCCGACGTCCAACATCATCTCCGCCGCCGAGCTGACCGTCGGCCACATCCTCAGCCTCGCGAGGAACATCCCGCAGGCCAGCGCCGCGCTCAAGGCGGGGGAGTGGAAGCGGTCGAAGTACTCGGGCACGGAGCTGTACGAGAAGAACATCGGCATCATCGGCCTCGGCCGGATCGGCGCCCTCGTCGCAGCGCGCCTGCAGGGCTTCGGCACGCAGATCCTCGCCTACGACCCCTACGTGACCTCCGCCCGCGCGGCCCAGCTCGGGGTACGCCTCGTGACCCTCGAGGAGCTGCTCCGCGAAGCGGACTTCGTCACCATCCACATGCCCAAGACCCCCGAGACCGTCGGGATGCTCGGCGCCGAGGCCTTCGCGCTCATGAAGGACACCGCCTACGTGGTCAACGTGGCCCGGGGCGGGCTCGTCGACGAGGAGGCCCTCCACACCGCGCTGGAGCAGGGGCAGATCGCCGGCGCCGGCGTCGACGTCTTCGTCAGGGAGCCCAGCACCGACCTCCCCTTCTTCGCGCACGACAGCGTCGTGGTGACCCCCCACCTGGGGGCGTCCACGGAGGAGGCCCAGGAGAAGGCGGGGATCTCCGTGGCGAAATCGGTGCGGCTCGCCCTGGCCGGGGAGCTCGTGCCCGACGCCGTCAACGTGGCCGGCGGCGTGATCGACCCGGCGGTGCGCCCGGGCATCCCGCTCATGGAGAAGCTCGGTCGGATCTTCACGGCCCTCACGCACACCTCCCTGACGCAGATCGACATCGAGGTGGCGGGCGAGATCGCGTCCCTCGACGTCAAGGCCCTGGAACTCGCCGCCCTCAAGGGCGTCTTCACCGACGTCGTCTCCGAGCAGGTGTCCTACGTGAATGCTCCGGTCCTGGCCGAGCAGCGCGGCATCACCTCGCGCCTGATCACCACGCCGGAGTCCGAGGAGTACCGCAACGTGCTCACCCTGCGCGGGGCGCTGTCGGACGGCAGCCAGATCTCCGTGGCGGGCACGCTCACGGGTCCCAAGCAGGTGGAGAAGCTGGTCGGCGTCAACGGCTACGACCTCGAGATCCCCATCAGCGAGCACCTCCTCGTGCTTCTCTACACCGACCGGCCCGGCGTGATCGGCGCCCTCGGCCGCCTCCTCGGCGAGCGGGACATCAACATCGCCGGCATGCAGGTGGCCCGGAACAAGGAGGGCGGCCAGGCGCTGTCCCTCCTGACCGTGGACAGTGCGGTGCCGCAGGACGTCCTGGACGCCATCCGGACGGAGATCGGTGCCACCGTGGCCCGGGAAGTGGACCTGCAGGACTGAGCGCCGGCAGCCACGAGAGGACGAGCATGACCACCCACCACCTCCCCGCGATTCAGGCGACCGCCACGCAGGTCCTGTCGCGGGACACCCGGCCCGTGCTCCGGATCGAGCCCGGCGACCGCGTGATCGTCGGGTCGCTCGACGCGTTCGGCCATCTCGAGCGGCAGGCCACGCCGGGAGCGGTGACGCCCTACCGCTTCCCGGACCGGCGCGGTCATGCCCTCACCGGGCCGGTCGACGTCGCAGGGACCCTGCCGGGCGATGTGCTGGCGGTGCGCTTCGACGCGCTCGAACCCGCGGACTGGGGCTGGACGGTGGCCGGGCGGCGGGACGACGCCTTCGCGCGCAGCCTCGGCCTCGAGGGGACGGAGCCGGCGTGGCTGCTCTGGGACCTCGACCGGGAGGCCGGGACGGGCACGAACCAGTACGGGCACGTCGTCCGCCTGGCGCCGTTCCTCGGCGTGGTGGGGCTGCCGCCGTCGGAGCCGGGCGAGCACTCGACCACCCCGCCGCGCGCCGCGGGTGGCGGCAACATCGACTGCCGCGAACTGACCGCCGGCTCCACCCTCTTCCTCCCCGTGACGGTGCCCGGTGCCCTGCTGCACCTCGGCGACGGGCACGCGGTCCAGGGCGACGGCGAGGTGGGCGGCACGGCCATCGAGTGCGGCATGACGACGACGATCGCCGTCGACGTCCTCCGCGACCCACCCGTGCCCGGCATCCACGCGGTCACCCCCACCGCGCGCATCACCTTCGGCTTCGACGCCGACCTCAACCGGGCGACGGCGGAGGCCCTCGGCGCCATGCTCACCTGGCTGCAGCAGCTGCACGGGCTGGAACGGAAGGCCGCGCTGGCGCTGGCCAGTGCCGTCGTCGACCTCCGGGTCACGCAGATCGCCAACCAGACCTGGGGGGTCCACGCGGTGCTGGGGCTCGACGCCGTCGGAACCGCCTGACGCCACCTGCGAGGTACCCGCACTCCGCGCTTGGGCAAATGCGGGCCGCGCGGGGTAATTTCATAGGGTGACTCCCGCAGCCGACGAGCAGCCCTCGTTCTACATCACCACGGCCATCTCCTACCCGAACGGCGTGCCGCACATCGGCCACGCCTACGAGACGATCGCCGTCGACGCCATGGCACGCTTCAAGCGCCTCGACGGTTACGACGTCATGTACCTCACGGGCACCGACGAGCACGGATTGAAGATGCAGCAGGCCGCGGACCGCGAGGGCGTCCCGGTCCGCGAGCTCGCCACGCGCAACGCGCAGGCGTTCCGCGACATGAACGACGTCGTCGGCACCTCCTACGACCGGTTCATCCGCACCACGGACGAGGACCACTACGCCGCAGCCACCGAGATCTGGAAGCGGATGGAGGCCAACGGCGACATCTACCTCGACAAGTACGCCGGCTGGTACTCGGTCCGCGACGAGTCGTTCTGGGGCGAGGACGAGACCGAGGTGCGCGAGGGCGGCGTCCGGTACGCGAAGGAGACCGACACGGAGGTCACCTGGACCGAGGAGGAGAGCTACTTCTTCCGGCTCTCGGCATACCAGCAGAAACTGCTGGACCTGTACGAGGCGCAGCCGGAGTTCGGGGCGCCCCAGTCCCGCTTCAACGAGGTCATCTCGTTCGTGCGCCGCGGCCTCGAGGACCTGTCCATCAGCCGCACCACGTTCGACTGGGGCGTCCCCGTGCCCGGTAATCCCCGGCACGTCATGTACGTGTGGGTGGACGCGCTCACCAACTACCTGACCGGCGTCGGTTTCCCCGACACCGAGTCGGAGCGCTTCCGGAAGTTCTGGCCCGCCGACGTCCACGTGATCGGCAAGGACATCTCGCGTTTCCACGCCATCTACTGGCCGGCGTTCCTCCTGTCCGCCGGGCTCGAGGTACCGAAGCGCGTCATGATCCACGGGTTCCTGCACAACAAGGGCGTGAAGATGTCGAAGTCCCTCGGCAACACCGTGGCGCCGGCCGACTGGGTGGACCAGTACGGCCTGGACCAGGTGCGCTTCTTCCTCCTCCGCGAGGTGCCGTTCGGTGCGGACGGCTCCTACAGCCACGAGGCCGTGGTGGGACGCATGAACTCCGATCTCGCCAACAACTTCGGGAACCTCGCGCAGCGGTCGCTGTCGATGGTCGCCAAGAACTGCGGCGGCGCCGTGCCGCAGCCCGGGGAGTTCACCCCCGCCGACACCGAGATCCTCGACCGGGCGCACGCCCTGCTCGACACCAGCCGCGCTGCATATGGGAAGCAGGAGTTCTCCCGCGCCCTCGAGGCCGTCTGGACCGTCCTCGGCGAGACGAACGCGTACTTCGCCGATCAGCAGCCGTGGGTGCTGCGGAAGACCGATCCGGAACGCATGGCCACCGTGCTGTACGTGACGCTCGAGGTGCTCCGCGTCGTCGCCGTCCTCGCCCAGCCGGTCATGCCGACCAGCGCGGGGCGGATCCTCACGGCCCTCGGCCAGGGGGAGGCCGAGGACGACGCCCGGCGGCTCTTTGGCGCCCTGGACGAGCGGATCGCGCCAGGAACCGTGCTCCCCGCGCCGACCCCGGTGTTCCCCAAGTACGAGGAGCCCGTCACGGCCTGACCGGCCGTCCCTTCGAAGGCCGGGCTGCGGCCTCCGAAGGGGCTACTGCAGCAGGAAGCGGGCCGGGGCGGTCTCCGTCATGACGCGGGCCACGGTGTCCTGCTGCCGCTTCGACGCCGTCAGCAGGCGCTCGAGTGCCGCGCGGTCGAAACCGGTGTGCCTGGGGCCGGCCGTAGCATCGGGCGGCAAAGCGAGGAGCGTGGACCACAGCGCCTCCTTGCCCCGGAGCAGGGACTGGAGGGCCTCGAGTTCCAGTTGCGCCCCGGCCGTCGCCTTGCGGCGCAGGGGGTTCAGCGGATCGAACTCGGCGACCACGGACGCGACATGCGCGAAGCCCATCTTGATGCGGCTGGGGCGGTGTCCCAGGCCCTTGATCAGCTTCTTCAGGTAGGAACGCTCCTCGCTGATCTCCTTCCGCAACCGGGTGAACTCCACCTCGTGCGGCGTGTTCGCCCAGGAGATCCGGGCCGCGTTGAACAGCCGGACGCCGTTGGTCGCGCCGGCGAGATGGAGGTCCAGGTACGGCAGGAGGGTGTCGGGGTCCAACCGGTTCCCCGGGATGCCGTTCGTGGCGCTCGTCATGGGCGTTCCTTCCATCGGATGATCAGCACCTCACCCTACGGCAGCGTGATCCAGCAGCGGAAGCATGATCGCGACGGCGGTGCCGACGTCCAGGATGGACTCGACCGTGATGCTCCCGCGGTGCGCCTCGAAGGTCTTCTTGGCGATGGAGAGCCCGACGCCGGCGCCGGGCAGCGCATGGTTCGCGTTGGCGGCCCGGTGGAAGGAGTCGAAGAGGCGCGGCACGTCGTCCGCCGGGATCCCGATGCCGGTGTCCCTCACGACGACGACCACGCGTCCGTGGTCCGGTTCGTGGGCCAGCCCGATCGAGACGGTGCCCTGCTCGCGCGTGAACTTGATGGCGTTGGACAGCACGATCTCCAGGGCCGCCGAGAGCTGCCCGCGGTCCCCGGACACCGTCACCGGGTGATCCGGCAGCGTGCATTCGAGGGCGATGCCGCCGGCGGAGGCCTGCTGTGCCGCACGGCCGGCGAGCTCCGAGAGGAGGTGCACGATGTCCACGGGCCCGTGTCCTGGCGCCTCGGACTCCCGGGAGGAGAGCGCGGAGATGTTCTCGATCAGCCGGCTCAGTTTGGCGGTGTTGCGCCCGACGGCCTGCAGCATGGTGCTCGCCTCCGCCGGCAGCTCGCCGCCCACGCCGTCGAGGATCATCTCGAGGTATCCGGCGATCGACGCGAGCGGGGTGCGCAGCTCGTGGTTCACGGTGCCGACGAAGTCCGTCTTGGCCTGGTTGAGCGCCTGCAGCTTCCGGACCGCCTGCTGCTGGCGCGAGATGAGCTGGGCCTGGATCAGTCCGTGGGCGAGGTTCCCGAGGACGTGCTGGGTCAGGGCGCCTGCCACGCCGGCCCAGGCCTGCGGCTGCTCCTCGCTCATGATCCACAGGAGGCCGAACGGTGTATCCCCCTCGCCGAGTGCGGCGACCACGCCGTGGACGGTGCGTCGCCCGGCGTCGCCCTCCCGCAGCCATCCCGGAGCCGGGACGGCGTCGGCGTCGGGCACGGCGCCGGGGCCGGTGCTGAAGGTGGCGGTCGCGCTGTCCTCCCACAGGGTCAGCGCAAGGGGGAGCGCGGCGTCCTGGTGCTCGCGCGCCGGTGCAGCCAGGGGCATCCGCGTGCCCTCGGCGGGGTCGGTCCAGCTGCTGCCGTGGGCGGCCACCCGATCGTCGTCGAAGACCTGCAGGGCCACGTGGTGCGCGCCGAGGGCACGTCCGACGCCGGGGAGGAAGTGGTCGACCATGACGGCGGGGTCGTTCGTGGCCCGGATACGGGCGGAGATGCCCCGCATGTCCTCCCTCATGCGGACAGCGGACGCCCGCCGCGCACCGTTGCGGCGACGTCGGGCGATCACCGCGTGGGCGCGGTGCAGCAGTTCGGCGGGGCGCACGGGATGGAAGACGACGTCGGAGACGTACCGTCCGATAGCCTCCGGTACCTCCCCGGTCCAGCTCGCGGGGAGCAGGAGGATCACGGGCAGGGACGCGAGCGCCGGATGGCGGGTATGGACGCCGGCCAGGGCGTCCGCGTGGCCGAGGGCCGTGGGCAGATCCACCAGCAGGATGTCCGGGGTGGCTTCGAGGACCTCGTCGAGGACGGACGCGCCGGTCGCGACGGTCCTCACACGGTACCCGCCCTCGATGAGCGCCCGGTGCACAGCCGCGCCGTCCGGCGCGGACGCGGAAGCGACGACGGCGAGCGCCCCCACGTCGTTCCCTGCTGCTTCGTCCTGCCCCACGGCGTCCTCTCCGGCCACGACTGCGATTCTCCCAATATAGGGCGGCACAGGAGGTGCCGGGAGTTGTCTCACCCTGCGGACGGATTGTTGCCGCTCGAAGCGCTTTCCTACGCTGGGATCATGACTGACGCACCCCGCAGTATCGACCTCGCCGTCATCCCCGGAGACGGGATCGGGCCCGAAGTGACCGCAGAGGCGGTCAAGGTGCTGCGTGCGGCGGTCGGCCACGACGTCGACCTCGCCCTCACCGAGTATCCGCTCGGCGCCGAGCACTGGCTGGCCACGGGCGAGACGCTGCCGGAGGAGACGCTCGACCGGCTGCGCGGCCATGACGCCATACTCTTCGGGGCGGTGGGCGCAGCTCCGGGCGATACCCGCATCCCGTCGGGGCTGATCGAGCGCGAGCTCCTGCTGAAGCTCCGCTTCTCGCTGGACCACTTCGTCAACTTGCGGCCCTCGCGGCTGTATCCGGGCGTCCCCAGTCCTCTGGCGGAGCCCGGCGTGATCGACTTCGTGGTCGTGCGCGAGGGCACCGAGGGCCCCTACACCGGCAACGGCGGGACGCTGCGCGGAGGGACGCCGCACGAGGTGGCCACCGAGGTGTCGCTCAACACCGCGTACGGCGTCGAGCGTGTGGTGCGGGATGCGTTCCGGCGGGCCGCCGCGCGCCGGAAGAAGCTGACGCTCCTGCACAAGCACAACGTCCTGGTGTACGCGGGCCACCTGTGGAAGCGCACCGTGGAGGCCGTCGCCGCCGATTTCCCGGAGGTGGCCCACGACTACCTGCACGTGGACGCAGCGATGATCTTCCTCGTGACCGATCCGTCCCGGTTCGACGTGATCGTCACCGACAACCTCTTCGGGGACATCGTGACCGATCTCGCGGCCGCGGTGACCGGCGGCATCGGACTCGCTGCGTCGGCGAACCTCAACATGGACCGCACCGCCCCGTCCATGTTCGAACCGGTGCACGGCTCGGCGCCGGACATCGCCGGCCGGCAGCTGGCGGACCCCACGGCCGCGATCCTCTCGGCGGCACTCCTCCTGCAGCACCTCGGCCTCGGCGACCACGCGGCGCGCATCGAGCGGGCTGTCGAGGAGGACATCGCTGCGCGCTCGGGTGCTCGGAGCACCTCCGCCGTCGGCGATGCTATTGCCGCGGCCGTGTCCTAAGGTGGTTACACATCATTAACCCAGTGCCGGAGCACTGATCACCGACGGACGACGGCGGCCGAGCCGCGCGTGCAGTCCGTTCCAGCGCGGAGGAACCATGACAGCCACCGATACCCATTTCGCCCAGCATCTGTCGATGCAACGGGCGTCGGCCGAGGAGCGGGAGGCGGTGCTGGCGAACCCCGGCTTCGGCAATTTCTTCACCGACCACACCGCGATCGTCGACTTCAGCGTCGACCCGTCGGGCGTCGGCGGCTGGCATGACGCACGCGTGGAGCCCTACGGACCGATCGCCCTGGATCCGGCAGCCGCGGTCCTGCACTACGGCCAGGAGATCTTCGAGGGCATGAAGGCCTACCGCCACGCGGACGGCTCCGTGTGGACCTTCCGCGCAGACGCCAACGCGGCGCGCCTGAACCGCTCCGCGATCCGCCTCGCCCTGCCCCAGCTTCCGGAGGAGCTCTTCCTCGAATCCCTGCGCCAGCTCGTCGCGGCCGACCAGGAGTGGATCCCGACCGGCGACGGCGAGAGCCTCTACATCCGTCCCTTCATGATCGCCACGGAGGCGTTCCTCGGCGTCCGGCCGGCCCGTGAGGTGTCCTACCGTGTGATCGCCTCGCCTGCCGGGAACTACTTCGGCGGTGAGGTGAAGCCCGTCGACATCTGGGTGTCCCGCAACTACGCGCGGGCAGGACGCGGTGGCACCGGAGCGGCGAAGGCCGGCGGCAACTACGCCTCCTCGCTCGCGGCCCAGCTCGAAGCCGAGGCGCACGGCTGCAAGCAGGTGCTCTTCCTCGACCAGTTCAACGACAACGCCGTCGAGGAACTCGGTGGCATGAACGTGTTCTTCGTGTTCCGCGACGGGTCGATCGTGACCCCGGCCCTCTCCGGCACCATCCTCGAGGGCGTCACGCGGTCCTCGATCATCCAGCTCGGCCGGGACCGGGGACTGGAGGTCACCGAGCGCAAGATCACGCTGGACGAATGGCGCGACGGCGTTGCCAGCGGTGAGATCACCGAGGTGTTCGCCTGCGGTACGGCCGCCGTCATCACGCCCATCGGGCGGCTGCGCGACGGCGACGAGTTCATCGGCGCCGAGGGAGCCACCGCCGGCGAGGTGACCATGTCCATCCGCAGTCAGCTGCTCGGTATCCAGACCGGTGTCGTCGAGGACACCCACGGCTGGCTCACGCGCCTGGTCTGACGTCCGCGAGGATACGACGGCGTCCGCTGCGCCCCGCGAGGGATGCGGACGGGCGCCGTGGTCGTTCCCGGGCCCGGGTCGTTCCGTCACCGCTCAGGGGACGTCAGGACGCGGGGGAGTCAGAGTGACGGAGCCGTCTCGGAACCGTCGATGCCCTCGCCCACCCGAAGGTACCGCGTGGTCGCGAGAAGCGCGGAGGCTTCGTCCGCGGGCATCGGGCGGCTGAAGTAGTACCCCTGCCCGCTGGCACACCCCATGGACCTCAGCTGATCGGCCTGTTCCCGGGTCTCGATGCCTTCGAAGACGGCCTCAAGGCCGGCTGCGCGGATGAGCTGCAGGATGGCTGCGACGAACTCGAGCTGACCGGGCCTCGTGTTGAGCTCGACGAGGAGCGAACGGTCCACCTTGACCATGCTGACCGGCAGTTCCCGCAGATAGCTGATGGAGGAATAGCCGGTCCCGAAGTCGTCGATCTCGATCCCGACGCCGAGCTGCTGCAGGCTCAGCAGCGAGTACATCTCGACCTCCCCGCGTGTCACGATCGCCGTCTCGGTGATCTCCACGACGAGGCTGTGCGCCGGGACCCCGAGCTCACGGAGCAGGCCCCGGATGTGGTCGACGAGGTCGAGCTGCTTGAGTTCGACGGCGGAGAGGTTCACCCGCAACTGGAAGTCCTCGTCGAGCGGGAAGTCCCTGCGCCAGGCAGCGAGCTGCTGCAGCGACGCGGACATCACCCAGCGGTCCAGGTCGTGGATGACGCCGATCTCCTCGGCGAGCGGGATGAAGGTGTCCGGCGGGATCAGCCCGCGGAGGGGGTGCTGCCAGCGCACCAGGACCTCGACGCCGAGGATCCGGTTGGTGGCGAGCTCGACGACGGGCTGATAGTGCAGGACGAGCTGGTTGGAACTGATCGCGTCCCGGAGTTCGGTGGCCATCTGGCTGCGGAGCTGCCGCGAGTACAGCATCACGGGTTCGAAGACCTTGATGATGCTGCGGCCCTCCCGTTTGGCCGCATACATGGCGGTGTCGGCGTCCAGGAGGAGTTCGTCCGCCGTCTGGCCGGCAGCGCCGAGGCGCACGCCGATGCTCGCACGCGAGTGGACGTACAGGGAGTCGAGGCGGATCTGCTCGGCGAGCGCGTCGAGCGCCCGGCGGGCTACCTGCATGGCGATCTCCATGGTGGCGCCGGGAAGCAGGATGGCGAACTCGTCTCCGCCGAGCCGCGCCACCAGGTCACTCTCGCGGACCACGCCGAGGAGGCGGGTCGCGACTTCCCGGAGGACGCGGTCGCCCGCATCGTGCCCGAAGCGGTCATTGACGTTCTTGAAGCTGTCGAGGTCGAGGAGCAGGAGGGCCGGCGGCTCGGCGTCGTGAGCGGCCGCCTGGCTGAGCGCCTCTTCGATGCCGTCCATGAGGGCGACGCGATTGGCGAGACCGGTCAGGGCATCGGACATCGCCATCTTCATCATGTCGAGGTGTGCCTGCCGCAGCATGGCCGTCCGGCTCTCGACGCGTTTCTCGAACTGCTCGTAGACCTGTTCCAGTTCCTCGGCCAGCAGGTTCACGCCCGTGATCACGGCGTCCACCTCGTCCCGGGCACTCGACGGCTCGATACGGCTACTCAGTTCTCCACGCGACAGCCGGACGATGCTCTCGACGAGCATCGCGAGGCGGGGGTCCTTCTGGTCAGCGCTCATCGATCCCAGAGTACATTCCGACAGGCGCCTCACACGGTGAGGCGCCTGTCGGGGCGGCGCGTTGTGGGCGTCCGGGATGCGTTGCGCCGGTCGCGGCGGTCCACGCCCTGACGTCGGCGCCATGGTCCGGGGACGAAGGAACCCCGGTCGGGATGGGAGTAATGGGGGAAAACGCCCGACCCGGCCGGGGTCTGTTTATCAGTCTACGCCTGCGACGCAGAAGATCATGCATACGCATAGGAACTTAATTCACCTTGACAGCGTGCACTGAAGTTGCCTGCCCCGGGTTCAGCGTTTGATGGACTCGATCAGCGCTCGGGCGGAAGAAGCCCTGTCTTCTGCGCCTGACTGAAGGAACAGGCCTTCGCTGGCCTCCAGACTGGACACAGCCTCCTCATTGCGACTTCTCCCGGACAGGGCTTGTCCAAGAAACAGGTGGGCCTCCGCGGCAGTGTGGGACGCAAGGAGGTGTTTGAGGTCGAGGACGCCCCTCAACTGGTCGATAGCCGCGTCGAACTGGCCGGTCAGGACCAGCCATTGGCCCCGCGTGAGGCTGAGTTCGAGCCTGTCCCTCTCGGTCCCGCCGACAATTGAGCTTGCAAGCTCCGCCCGTTCGATGCACTCGAGGGTCTCGGGTTCTACGACTCCGGCGGTCAAACGCAAGGATGCTGAGGCTCGATTGAATCGTGCCCAAAGATCCAGGTCATTAGTAGGGGAGAGGTTCTTGGCCGCTAGCTGGTGATAGGCCACGCCCTCGGTGATGTGCTTGAGAAGGAACGCCACGTTGCCTATGGCCCAGTAACCCAACCCATTGGTCTGGCTGCCCGGTTCCGTTGACAAAAGCTCCGCGAGCACGAGGCACTCTATCCATGCCTCCTCCAATTTGCCGCTCTCGGCCAAGGCGGCGATGAGCGCGTTCTGCGCCTCTATCCTGATCGCAACTTGATTCGGTTCCGCGGCAGCAGCAGCCTCCAACGCGGAACGAGCAGAAAGCGCAGCCAGCCTTAAGTCTCCGCTGCCCTGAAGGGCGAAGGCTGCAAGCGTCAGCACCCGTGCACGTAGGGCGTCGGACTCCTGAGTAAGGGGGTGCTGTGCGAGCTCGTCGGCGAGTAGTTGCGACTTGCCCATCTCACCCTGTTTCCGCAGACATTCAGCGACCAAGAAAGTGGCATTCCAGTAGTCCGCGGCGTCGTTGCTGGCGACTGCCGATGCGGCCAGCGCCTCGGCGAGACTCTGCGCTCCTTGATAGTCCCGGTGATTCCAAGCGTCCCGCGCTTGGAGTTCGAGCATCAATCGCTGTGCCCGCGGCTCCTGCAATGTCATCGATTCTCACGCTCTCGATCTACTAGACGGCTCAGTTCATTATCTGGGTTTGCGCACCGCTGAGCCATGAGTGCAGAGAAAAATAAAAGAAAACGGAGGAGGCTGTTACTAAAGTGGCTGGTGTGGCTTACGATATTTATTGAGCCGCCCATGATATAAGAGCGGTACTCCATCACCACTGTCCATCACGTCCAAAGGACCAACACAATGAAGCGCATCACTTCCGCACTCCTCCTCGCAACGCTCCTCGTCACTGGAGGAGCTGCTGCGGCCAATGCTGCTCCGGCCAAAGCAAGCACGGGATCGTCCGTCTCCATCCTCGACCGCGTGGGCAACTGGCCCTACTGAGCCACTCGGCCGCTCGAAGCGGCTTGTCAGAAACACGGACACTCTGGTCGTTGAGGAGGTCCGATACCGCGGGCACCCTCTCTCTGGGGAGGGAGTGCCCGCGGTATCTCGTTGTGCCCCCACGTCACGCAACCGCCTGCCTTGACATCCGGACCCGAGGGCCCGCGTTAGGCTTGGCGGCATGCGAATCGCACGCTTTGTCGTAAACGATGACCCAATGTTCGGCGTTGTGGAAGGGACCGAGGGCAGCGAGGAAGTCGCCGTCATCCAGGGCGACCCTTTCTACGCCGGGATCCAGCTGACCGGCGTCCGCCACGCCCTGGAGGATGTCCGCCTCCTGGCGCCCGTCATCCCCCGCAGCAAGGTGGTGGGCGTAGGCCGGAACTACGCGGACCACATCCAGGAGATGGGGAGTGAGACACCGGCAGCGCCGCTCATGTTCCTCAAACCCAACACCTCGGTGATCGGTCCCGGGGACCCGATCATGCTGCCGTCCTTCTCGGACCAGATCTCCTACGAAGCCGAACTGGCCGTCGTGATCGGCCGCATCTGCAAGGACGTCCCGCTCGAGCGCGTGGACGACGTCGTCTTCGGCTACACCTGCGCCAACGACCTGACGGCGCGCGACGTCCAGAAGACCGACGACCAGTGGGCGCGCGCCAAGGGCTTCGACACGTCCTGCCCCATCGGCCCCTGGATCGAGACGGACCTCGACCCTGAGAACCTGACGGTCCGGGGGAGCCTCGACGGCGAACTCCGCCAGGACGGCTCCACGAGCGACATGATCTGGGGAGTGCGTGAGCTCGTGGCCTACGTCTCGCAGGCCTTCACCCTGCTGCCCGGGGACATCATCCTCACGGGTACGCCGGCCGGGGTCGGCATGATCACCGACGGCCAGCGGTACGACGTCGACATCGAGGGCATCGGGCGCCTGTCCAACCCGGCCCGCCGCTGACGCCCGTCCGCCGTCGGGCCCCGCGCGGGGCCCGACGGCGCTCGAATGACCCTGCTGGTCCCACCTAGACTGGGATCATCATGACTACTGCCGCAAAGTTCCCCACCGTCTCCGATGCCACGCCCGTCCGGGTCCGATTCTGCCCGTCGCCGACGGGAACCCCCCACGTCGGGCTGATCAGGACCGCGCTCTTCAACTGGGCGTATGCCCGGCACACCGGCGGCAAGCTCATCTTCCGCATCGAGGACACCGACGCCGCCCGCGACAGCGAGGAGAGCTACCAGCAGCTCCTGGAGGCCATGACCTGGCTGGGCATCGACTGGGACGAGGGCGTCGAGGTGGGCGGACCGCACGCGCCCTACCGTCAGTCGGAGCGCGGTGAACTGTACCGGGACGTCATCGAACGCCTCGTCGAGGCGGGCCACCTCTACGAGTCCTTCTCGACGCCGGACGAGGTGGAGGAGCGACACCGTGCTGCCGGGCGCGACGTGAAGCTCGGCTACGACAATCACGACCGCACGCTGACCGACGACCAGAAGGACGCCTTCCGGTCCGCCGGACGCCCCCCGGTCCTGCGCCTGCGGATGCCCGACGAGGACATCACCTTCACGGACCTCGTGCGCGGGGACATCACGTTCCGCGCCGGAAGTGTCCCCGACTTCGCCGTCGTCCGGGCCAACGGCGCGCCCCTCTACACACTGGTGAACCCGGTCGACGACGCCCTGATGAACATCACGCACGTCCTGCGCGGCGAGGACCTGCTTTCCTCCACACCCCGCCAGGTCGCGCTGTACCGGGCCCTGATCGACATCGGGGTCGCCCAGCACATGCCGCTGTTCGGTCACCTGCCCTACGTCATGGGCCAGGGCAACAAGAAGCTGTCCAAGCGGGATCCCGAATCCAACCTGTTCCTGCACCGGGAGCGCGGCTTCATCCGCGAAGGCCTCCTCAATTACCTGTCGCTGCTCGGCTGGAGCCTGTCGGCGGACCAGGACATCTTCTCCGTCGAACAGCTCGTCGAGAAGTTCGACGTGCGCGACGTGCTCGCGAACCCGGCCCGGTTCGATCTCAAGAAGGCCGAGGCGATCAACGGCACGCACGTCCGCCTGCTCGACCCGGCCGAGTTCCGCTCCCGCCTCCTGCCCTACCTCGCAGCCGCCGGCCTCATCGGCGCCGATCCCACCGAGGAGGATCTGCGTATCGTCGCGGAGGCAGCCCCGCTGATCCAGGAACGCATCACCCTGCTCGGCGAAGCCCCCGAGATGCTGGGGTTCCTGTTCAAGGCCGACGACGCAGTGGACATCGCCGACGACGCCCGCAAGGGACTGCCCGAGAACCTCGGCGAGGTGCTCGACGCCACCCTGGCCGCCCTCGAGGGCTGTTCGACGTGGGACGCCGAGTCGCTCCAGGCCGCGCTCCGCGCCGCGCTGGTGGACACGCTCGGGCTGAAGCCGCGGCTCGCCTTCGGCCCCGTGCGAACCGCGATCTCGGGCCGCAAGATCTCCCCGCCGCTGTTCGAGTCGATGGTGATCCTCGGGCGGGAGTCCTCGATCGCCCGCGTCCGGGCGCTGCGCGCGACGGCCGCGTGATGGGGCACCGCCCCGGCGTGGACGGCGTTCTGTTCGACATCGACGACACGCTCGTGGACCTCGAAGGGGCCATGGGGCATACGCTGCAGGCCATCCCGGATCCGTTCCTGAGCCACCTGAGCGACGACGACTGGGCGCGGTACAAGGCGCTGTACACGACGGACCCGCAGCGGCACTACGACCGCTTCCTCGCCGGGGACGTCACCTTCGAGGAGCAGCGGGTGCACCGGGTCCGTCACGCGCGGGCCTCCTTCACCCCGGAGCCGTTCGTGGGGCACATGGCGGAGGCGTGGGTGCGCGCGTACGAGCAGACCCTGCCCCTGCACTTCCGGGCGTACGACGACGTCGAGCCGCTCCTGGACGCACTGGACGCGCGCGGCATCCCGTACGGCGCGGTCAGCAACAACGTGCACGCCTACCAGCGGGCGAAGCTGGACCACGCGGGCCTGCAGCGCGTCGCCACGCTGGTCGGCATCGACACCGTCGGCGTGGCCAAGCCGGAACCGGCGATCTACCACGAGGGCGCCCGGCTGCTCGGAACCGCCCCCGCGCGGACCCTCTACGTCGGGGACAACCGGCTGATCGACGCCGTCGGAGCGCGGTCGGCCGGCCTGGTCGGCGTGTGGCTGGACCGCGCCGGGGAGGGCCGGGAATCAGGCACCGACGGCGGCTCGGCGGCCGACGCCGGGCACGCCCCGGAGGTGCCGCGCATCGTGGGCCTGGCGCCCGTTTTGCAGTTCCTGCCTTCCGTCCGGTAAAGTTGTTTCTCGGCGCGGAGCGGTTACGCGACCGGGGCCCAGCACGATCGGGGCTTCGAAATGTGCCATTGGGGTATGGTGTAATTGGCAACACACTGGTTTCTGGTACCAACATTCTAGGTTCGAGTCCTGGTACCCCAGCGCACTTCGGCCCTCCGGGGCGGGATGGCAAAAGCACGACGCAGCACATAGTAGGATGAAAAGTACTGGCCCCATCGTATAGCGGCCTAGTACGCTGCCCTCTCACGGCGGTAACGCGGGTTCGAATCCCGCTGGGGTCACAGCAGCCCGCAAGGGCCTGGTCCGTCAGGACACCGGGAAGTCCCGGACATCACCACGATGTCCGGGACTTCTCCTTTTCCGGAGGGTGCAAGCACGTCCGGGCGCGGCGTCGGGGGACTGGCATGATGGTTTCATGAGTGCACCTTCCCTGGCCGGCGAAGCCCGCGGGCTCTCCCCGCTGCTGCGCGAAGTGCGCGGGGCGCTGGACAGCCTCGCGTTCCCCCTGGAGCTTCCCGGGTCGGACGAGGCGCGGGAATCGGCCGCGGCCGCACGCGCGCAGCTCAACGACTACATCCTCCCGCGGCTCGCCAGCCTGGACGCTCCGCTCGTCGCCGTCGTCGGCGGGTCCACCGGAGCCGGGAAGTCCACCCTCGTCAATGCCCTCGTGGGGCGCCCCGTCTCCGTCACCGGCGCCGTGCGCCCCACCACCCGGCAGCCGCTGCTGCTCCACCACCCGGACGACGGCGCATGGTTCGACGACGCGCGGATCCTGCCTACGCTCAGCCGGGTCCGCCTCGCGGCCGACGACGGCGGATCCGAGGGCTCACCGGCGGCGGTCCCGAGCGCCGCGCTCCATCAGGCATCGGGGGCGGACACGCTGCTCCTGCGGCCGATCCCGACGCTCCCGCCAGGCCTCGCGCTCCTCGATGCCCCCGACGTCGACTCCATCGCCGACGAGAACCGCAGGCTCGCGGGCCAGCTGCTCGCGGCGGCGGATCTCTGGATCTTCGTGACCACGGCCAACCGCTACGCGGACGCCGTCCCGTGGAGGCTGCTGGCGGAAGCGGGCCGGCGGGACGTCCTCGTGGCCGTCGTGCTGGACCGCGTACCGGCCGGGGTGGAGGAGGAGATCAGGAGCGACCTCCTGACCCTGCTGTCGGCCGAGAACCTCGGCCACGCGCCCATCTTCGTGGTCCCGGAGATGACGCTCGAGCCGGCGCGCATGCTGCCGGCGCACGCCGTCGAGCCGATCACCCGCTGGTTGCAGGCACTGGCGGCCGACGCCGACGGGCGGCGGGACATCGCACGCCGGACGGTGAGCGGTGCGATGCGCGCCCTGGCAGGACGCGTCGACGCCATCGCCGAGGCCGCCGACCAGGAGCAGTCCGTGGCCGACGGGCTGCGCGCAGCGGTCGAGGGCGCCTACGGAGACGCCCTGGCGGACGTCCTCGCCGCCACGGAGGACGGCAAGCTGCTGCGGGGGGAGGTCCTCGCGCGATGGCAGGATTTCGTCGGCACCGGTGAGTTCATGCGCGGCCTCGAGACGAGGATCGGACGGGCGCGCGACCGCATGAGTGCGTTCTTCACGGGACGCCCGGCTCCGGCGGCGACCGTCGCGGAGGCCATCGGCAGCGGCCTGCAGACGGTGATCGTCGAGCAGGCGGCACGCGCGGACGAGACGACGCGCCGACGGTGGCGCGCCGACCACGCGGGCCGGGTGCTGCTCGAGGACGTCCCGGTCTGGGACGCCGCCGGTGTGTCGGCCGAGGTGGCCCGTGAGATCCGGGAGTGGCAGCAGGACATCCTGCTGCTCGTCCAGGCGGAGGGCGCGGACAAGCGCTTCACGGCCCGCATGCTGTCCTTCGGTGTCAACGGCGTCGCCGTGGCACTGATGGTCGTGGTCTTCGCATCGACTGGAGGGCTCACGGGCGGGGAGATCGGCATCGCCGGGGCGTCCGCGGTCGCGGGTCAGAAGCTCCTGGAAGCGGTCTTCGGCGACGACGCCGTCCGCCGCCTTGCCGCCACGGCCCGCAGGAACCTCTACCAGCGCGTCGACGCGCTGTTCCGTCGCGAGCGTGAAGCCTACGCCCGGTGCCTCCAGCCCCTGGCGCTGCAGACACCGGCCGAAGCACTGACTGTGCTCGCGAGTCGGCTCCGCACGGCACTGCCGGCCCAGCCCTTCGACGCAGGGGACGACGCATGAGTCGTTCCCGGGAGGACACGACGACGGGGACGGAGACCACATTGGGCGAGGTGCTGGCACACCTCCAGGAGGCCTATGAGCTCGGCGTGGACCGGCTCCCGCAGGAGGAGCTCGAGCGGCTGCACCTGACACTGGAGCGTGCAGGACGGCGCCGGTCGCTGTCGGCGGACCACACGGTGGTGGGCCTGTTCGGACCGACCGGCAGCGGCAAGTCCTCGCTCGTGAACGCGTTGAGCGGCACCGGGGCAGCGCGGGTCGCCGTCCGGCGCCCGACGACGTCGGAACCACTCGCCCTCGTGTGGGGGCGCAGCGGAAGCGACGAGCTGCTCGACTGGCTGGAGGTCCGGCAGCGCGTGGCCCTGCCCGAGGGTGCCCCGCTCGTCGGGGGAGGGACCGTCCGTGGACCGCTCGTGCTCGAGGCGGTATCGCCCGGGGGAGTCCGAACCGACGCCTCGCTCGACGGGCGTGGGGGCTCCGGCGGAGGCGAGCTCCACCGCGGTGACGACAGGCAGGTCTCTGTCACCGGGTCCGTGGAGGCCGACGACGACAGCACAGCGGGAACGCCCGACGCCGGCGACACGGGGGTGCGCCGCGGGTTCTTCCGCCGGCGCCGACGGGACCGGACGCCGGCGGCACGCGATGAGTCGATCCAGCTGGCGCAGCCCATGGCGCCGGACACCGCCGGGCTGATCCTCCTGGACCTGCCCGACTTCGACTCCACGGCGGAGGCGCACCGGGAGATCGTGGAGCGCCTCGCAGGCCAGGTGGACGTGCTGCTCTGGGTGGTCGATCCCCAGAAGTATGCCGATGCGGCGCTCCACCACGGTTTCCTGCGGAAGCTGGCGACCCACGAGGCGGTGATCCTGGTGGCACTCAACCAGGCCGACCGCCTGGACCCGCAGGACCTCGAGGCCGTGTCGTCCTCCCTCGCCGGTATCCTCGCCGGCGAGGGACTGCCCGGCGTCGACGTCGTCCCGGTGTCCGCTCGGACGGGTCAGGGGGTCGCCGAGCTCGCCGGAGCCATCAGGGAGCTCGCGGAGAGCCGTGCTGCGGCGACGCGCAGGGTTGCGGCGGACGCCGAGCGCGCGGCGGGCGACCTCCGCCCGTTCGTGGCGGAGCGCGCCGCGGCCCCGTCCGCTGCCGCGAGGACGGCCCTGTCCGTGGAACTCGGCCGGGCGGCCGGAGTCCCCGTGGTGGTGGACGCCGTCCGCAGCGCCTATCGGCGGGATGTGCACGCCACCACGGGCTGGCCGGTGACCCGCTGGGTGGCCGGGCTCCGCCCGGATCCGCTGCGCCGGCTGAACCTCCGGCGGCAGGACCTCGCTCCCGAGCTGCGCCGGTCCTCGCTGCCCGTCGGGGACCCGGCGCAGCAGGCGCGGGTGGGTCAGGCCCTGCGGGTGTTCGGGGACGCGGCGGCCGGCGGCCTCGGCGACCCGTGGCGTACCTCCGTCCGGGACGCTGCCCGGAATGCCTCCACCGAGCTCACGGACGCCCTCGACGCGGCCGTCACCGGCACCGACCTCGAAACCGGTCGGAGCAGGTGGTGGGGCATTTTCGGCGTCCTCCAGTGGATCGGCTTCGCGGCCCTCGTCGCGGGACTCGCGTGGCTCGGCCTCCTGGCGGTCCTTGCGTTCCTGCAGCTGCCCGCCCTCGAGGTGCCCCGGGTGGAGGGCTTCCCGCTGCCCACCCTGCTGATCCTCGGCGGCCTGGCGGCCGGCGTCCTGCTCGGGGTCATCGCGGCATTCCTCGCGCGATGGCGAGCCGGACGACGCGCGGCGAGGGTCCGCCGGAATCTGCTGGCCGCCTGCTCACGCGTGGCGGACGACGTCGTCCTGCAGCCCGTCGTCGAGGAGGTGGAGCGCTGCAACGCCTTCAGCGCCGCGGTGCGTGCGGCCTCGCAGGGCGGCTGAGACAGCAGCACCCGCACCACCCGGCACCACCCCGGGTCTACCGCGTCAGCCGTGTGGAGGCCGCGAGGAAGGCGACCTTCCCGATCAGGACCAGGGCGCCGAGGTCGGCCAGCATCTGGACGATCAGGAGTACCCGGGCCAGTTCAGTGCGCGGCGTGATGTCCCCGAATCCAACGGTGGCGAAGGTCGAGGTGGTGAAGTACAGGGCATCGATCCGGTTGAGCGGTTCGCTGAAGGAGGCGACGTCGGTCACGGACATGGAGACGTACAGCAGCGCGAAGAGGCACAGCAGGATCAGGATCAGTTCGACCACGGCCTCGGCCGCCCGGATCTGGGGGATCTGCGCCCCCATGATCGTCTGCAGTTCGAGGGCCATCGCCGCGAGGAAGATGATGATGACGGCGATCAGCCGGATCCACGCGCCGACGGGATTCGATTCGTTGAATCCGCCGACGGGAATCAGGACATAGGCACCGAGGAGAATGGTGCAGAAAATGATAAGCCGTATGATCGAATTCGCGACGGCACGCCGGCGGCCCGTCTTGTCGAGTTCACGGAAGAATGCCGGGCTACCCTGCCCGATGCTTTTCTCACCCATGGTCGATGGTACATCCGCCGTCCGGTCCCTCTCCGGGCAGGTGCCCGATGTGCGGGCGGTGGCGGCGCCGTCAGGACCTTCGGCCCTTTTGCCGCGCGGTGATCGGTCACCACACTTGTGATACCCAAGCCGCGCCGGTTCGTCTGTCCTCGCGGCGCTTTTCGTATCCTGACAGGAGTGGACAGATGGATTTTTGGGAGAACATTTGGAACGTCATATGGGTGTCCTTCTCGATCATGGTGTTCTTCGCCTATTTGATCGTGTTGTTCCAGGTCATCATTGATCTCTTCCGCGACCGCGAACTCTCCGGCTGGTTGAAGGTGCTCTGGATGATCGGCTTGATCTTCATCCCGTTGATCACCGCGATCGTCTACCTCCTGGCACGCGGACGCGGCATGGCCGACCGCGAACTGGCCAGCAGGCAGGCGGCGCAGGAGTCGATGGACAACTACGTCCGCAGCGTGGCCGTACCGACGTCGGCCGAGGAGATCGCGAAGGCGAAGGAGTTGCTCGAGGCCGGCGCCATCTCGGAGCCGGAGTTCGTGAAGCTGAAGGAACGCGCACTGGCTTCGGCCTGAGCGCACCGGCGATCCCGTCCACCGATCAGTGACCGGAGGACGGGATCACCCATGTGCGGGCCCGGTAGGTCCGGGACGGCAGGGTTCAGGGAGTGCGTGCCGTGGTCCGGGCGATCGGGCTGTGGCCCGAGCAGACCCAGCCCACCGATCCTGTGCGGATGCGCTCGGCGAGGAGCCGCACGGTGTGCGCGGCGATGGGCCTGTCATCGATGAGGGGCGCGTAGAAGTCCCGGACCGCCCCGTCCGCGGACACCCTCGCGGCATCACCCGTGAAGAGGACCCCGCGCCACTGGTAGGCGTAGTGGCCCGCGGTGTGGCCGGGGGTCGGGAAGAACTCGAGCCCGGGGAAGACCTCGCCCGAGCCGGTGAGTTCCCGCACGTCTTCCGGCAGTTCGACACGGGCGATCCGCCGCAGCACCCTCCGGACCCGGGTCTTCGGCTTGATCCGTCCGCGCAGCACGTCGGCGTCGGCGGAACCTATCCAGACGGTCGCGCCGAGCGCGTCCTGGAGTCTCCGCGCCGCCTGGGCGTGGTCGGCGTCGTAGTGGGTGAGGACGATGTCGGTGATCGGGCCCGTCGTCGCCTCGTTGGCCCGCAGCTCCGCCAGGACGCCGTCGGCCCCCGACGCCATGCCGGGATCGATCAGGGCGGCGCGACCGGCGCCGGCCACCACGAAGCCGTGGGAGCCCTTCTGCTGCTCGAGCTCGTGGCAATCCTGGGCGATGAGTCGCATGGTGTCCTTCGGCTGGGTGGGCACGATCGGCCGCACGGCGTGCTCGAACCCTACCAAGGGGGGAGCACCCGCGCGCCTCATGCGAGGAGGCGCAGCACCTTGTCCACGGTGTTGATGTTGCGGGTCGTCGAGTTCTCCGCGTGCCGTGCCCGGGTGAGCAGCTTCGCGAGGGGGACGTCGGTCGACCTGCCTCTCGGCGGGAACCAGGCGATCGCCGCACCGCCGGTGAGGACCACGGGTTGCTCACCGAGGCCGCGGGCCTCGTCGACGAAGGCCGCCCGTTCGTCGGGCCCCGTGAACAGCGTGACGTACGTGTGCGTGTCGGCACGCTCCTGTTCGGGCACCGACGCCGCGATCCCTGCGAGCTCCGCGCGCTCGACGACGATCACGCGCGCCGGATAGCCGAAGCGTGCGCGCAGGGCCTCCTCCACGCGGTCCCTGAGCTGCCCGGCGCCGAGCTCGGACGAGCAGGTGGCGTTGCCGCTCGCGAGGACCGTGGCGACGTCGCCCACCGGAAGGCCTGCCAGGAGCTCGCGGAGGTCCGCCATCCTGAGGGTGACCCCGCCGACGTTCACGCCCCGCAGGAAGATCGCATACCGATGCCGGGGGTCGGGGGCTTCCTCGCCCATCTCAGTCGGCCGCTTTCGCCACGGCGAGCGTGAGCTGGCGCGCGGCGTCAGAGACGACCTCGGCGTGGATGCGGCCGGGCTGGCGGGTGAGGCGTTCCATCGGCCCGGAGATCGACACGGCGGCGATCACCCGGCCGGATGGGCCACGGACCGGGGCAGAGACGGAGGCGACGCCGTTCTCGCGTTCGCCGAGGCTCTGCGCCCACCCGCGGCGCCGCACACCGGCCAGCACGGTGGGCGTGAAGCGTGCGTCCTGCAGGCCCTTGAGCAGGCGGTCGTGGTCCTCCCACGCCAGGAGGCACTGAGCGGCGGAGCCGGCCTTCATGGACAGCTGGGTCCCGACCGGGATGGTGTCGCGCAGACCTACGGGGCGCTCGGCGGACGCCACGCAGACGCGCCACTCGCCCTGCCGGCGGAACAGCTGGGCGCTCTCGCCCGTGGCGTCCCGCAGGCCGAGGAGCACCGGTCCCGCCGAGGCGATCAGGCGGTCCTCGCCGGCGGCCGAGGCCAGCTCCACGAGCCGGCTGCCGAGGACGAAGCGACCCTGCATGTCCCGGCCCACCAGCCGATGGTGGGCGAGGGCCAGGGCCAGCCGGTGCACGGTCGGACGGGCCAGGCCCGTCGAGGCGACGAGCTGGGCGAGGGTGGTGGGCCCGGCCTCGAGGGCGTCGAGCACGAGGGCGGCCTTGTCGATGACTCCGACGCCGCTAGAATTGTCCATAGAATGATATTGCCGTCTCATAATCTGAGACGCAAGCCGCCGCGCTGGCACTCGTCGGCGGGCGCTGGTTGAGTTGACGCACGATGAGTTCCGGCCGCCGCCCCCTCCCGGGACCCGGCCGCCGGACCGGAGAAGAAGGACGATCGGCATGGGCAAGACACTGGCAGAGAAGGTCTGGGACGCACATGTGGTGCGGAAGGGCGACGTCGTCGGGGCGGAAGCGCAGCCGGACCTCCTGTACATCGACCTGCACCTCGTGCACGAGGTCACCTCGCCGCAGGCGTTCGAGGGACTGCGGCTCGCCGGCCGGCCCCTGCGCCGCCCCGACCTGACGATCGCCACCGAGGACCACAACACGCCCACGCTGGACATCGACAAGCCGATCGCCGACCTCACCAGCCGCACCCAGATCGAGACCCTGCGCGCGAACTGCAGGGAGTTCGGTGTGCGGCTCCACTCGCTCGGCGACGCCGAACAGGGCATCGTGCACGTCGTCGGACCGCAGCTCGGCCTCACCCAGCCCGGACTGACCGTCGTCTGCGGCGACTCGCACACCTCCACGCACGGCGCCTTCGGTGCGCTCGCGATGGGGATCGGCACGTCCGAGGTGGAGCACGTGATGGCCACGCAGACGCTGTCGCTCAAGCCGTTCAGGACCATGGGCATCACGGTCGAGGGGACGCTGAAGCCGGGCGTCACCTCGAAGGACATCATCCTCGCCATCATCGCCAAGATCGGGACCGGCGGCGGGCAGGGCTACGTGCTCGAGTACCGCGGCTCGGCCATCCGGTCGCTGTCCATGGAAGCGCGCATGACCATCTGCAACATGTCGATCGAAGCGGGTGCGCGCGCCGGGATGGTCGCCCCCGACGAGACGACGTTCGCCTACCTGGAAGGCCGTCCGCACGCGCCGCAGGGGGCGGACTGGGATGCCGCGGTCGCCGACTGGCGCGAGCTGCGCACCGACGACGACGCCGTCTTCGACGCGGAGGTCTTCCTCGACGCGGACGAGCTGGAGCCCTTCGTCACCTGGGGGACCAACCCGGGCCAGGGGGTCTCGCTCTCGCAGGCCGTGCCGTCGCCCGAGGACTTCTCCGACGAGAACGACAAGGCTGCGTGCAGCCGCGCGCTGGACTACATGGCACTGCAGCCCGGCACGCCCATGAAGGACATCCGGGTGGACACCGTGTTCCTCGGCTCCTGCACCAACAGCCGCATCGAGGACCTCCGCATCGCCGCCGACATCATCAGGGGGCGCGAGAAGGACCCTGCCGTGCGGATGATGGTGGTCCCGGGGTCGGCCCGCGTACGGCTGCAGGCCGAGGCCGAGGGCCTGGACCGCGTCTTCAAGGATTTCGGGGCGGAATGGCGGTTCGCCGGGTGCTCCATGTGTCTCGGCATGAACCCGGACCAGCTGGCGCCGGGGGAGCGCTGTGCGTCGACCTCGAACCGGAACTTCGAGGGCCGCCAGGGCAAGGGCGGCCGGACCCACCTGGTCTCACCCGTCGTGGCCGCCGCGACGGCGGTGCGCGGTACCCTCAGTTCGCCGTCGGACCTCCCCCCGCGACCCGACGACGCCGGTGCCCGCGGCACGGGCTCCCACGCCGCCCCGTCCACCGTCACCGCAGCCTAGGAGCCCGCCATGGAGAAGATCACCACGCACACCGGCATCGGCGTCCCGCTGCGCCAGAGCAACATCGACACCGACCAGATCATCCCGGCCGTCTACCTCAAGCGCATCACGCGCACGGGGTTCGAGGACGCGCTCTTCGCCGGCTGGCGCAAGGACGAGGACTTCATCCTCAACCGCGAGCCCTACTCCCGGGGTTCCGTGCTGGTCGCCGGGCCCGATTTCGGTACCGGGTCCTCGCGCGAGCACGCCGTCTGGGCGCTGAAGGACTACGGGTTCAGGGCCGTCCTGTCATCGCGCTTCGCGGACATCTTCCGCGGCAACTCGGGCAAGCAGGGGCTCGTCGCGGCGCAGGTCGCCCAGGACGACATCGAGCTCATCTGGAAGATCCTGGAGAACGAGCCCGGCGCGACCGTCACGGTGGACCTCCAGGCGCGCATGGTGCACTGCGGTTCCGTGAGCGCGCCCTTCCAGCTCGACGACTACACACGGTGGCGCCTGCTCGAGGGACTCGACGACATCGGTCTGACCCTCCGGCAGGAGGAGCACATCACGGCGTTCGAGGCCCACCGGCCGTCCCACAAGCCGACCACCCTCCCCGTGCGCACCTGACGCCCCGCGCCGGCCGAGTCCGGGCGCCCCGGGATGCGATCTGCTGTCGCGCATCTCACGGGCCGCGCCCTGGGCCGGGCGGAATGGAGGCGTAACCCGGGAGGTTCCTGTAGGGGAGCAGGGAGTGCACCCAGTACCCTTGTTTTTTGTCTGCCCGAGGGTGCTCCTATGCTTGGAGGGGGTATTTTCGGGTTCGCGGGGGTTCAACGTATGAGGGAAACAGGTATTCATGGGTAGCGTTCTGACCATCCGAGGCGGCATTCCGCTGACGGGCAAGGTCCTCGTGCGTGGGGCGAAGAATCTGGTACCGAAGGCGATGGTCGCCTCGCTGCTGGGCAACACGCCGTCCGTCCTCCGCAACGTCCCCGAGATCAAGGACGTCGACGTCGTCACCAGCCTGCTGCAGCTGCACGGCGTCAAGGTGACGAAGGATCCCATCACCGGGGACCTCACGATGGACCCGAGCGACGCGAAGATGGCGCGCTCCAAGGACATCGACGCACACGCCGGCGACTCGCGCATCCCCATCCTCTTCTGCGGGCCCCTGATGCACAGCATCGGCGAAGCCTTCATCCCCGACCTCGGTGGCTGCAAGATCGGCGACCGGCCGATCGACTACCACATGGAGGTCCTCCGCAACTTCGGGGCCGTCGTCGACAAGCGCCCGGGTGGCATCTCCATCTCCGCGCCCAAGGGCCTGCACGGCGCCAAGCTCACGCTGCCGTACCCCAGCGTCGGGGCCACCGAGCAGGTGCTCCTGACCGCGGTCCGCGCCGAGGGCATCACCGAGCTCTCCGGTGCCGCCGTCGAGCCCGAGATCATGGACCTGATCGCCGTCCTGCAGAAGATGGGCGCGATCATCACGGTGCAGACGGACCGCGTCATCCGCATCGAGGGCGTCGAGGAACTGACCGGCTACAACCACAAGGCCATCTCGGACCGCAACGAGACCGCGTCGTGGGCGTCCGCCGCGCTCGTCACCAAGGGTGACATCTACGTCGAGGGCGCCCGCCAGCTCGACCTCACGGCCTTCCTCAACACGTACCGCAAGATCGGCGGCGCCTTCGACGTCGACGACGACGGCATCCGCTTCTACCACCCGGGCGGACCCCTGAAGCCGCTCGTCCTCGAGACGGACGTCCACCCCGGCTTCATGACGGACTGGCAGCAGCCGCTCGTCGTCGCCCTGACGCAGGCCACCGGCGTCTCCATCGTGCACGAGACGGTGTACGAGAACAGGTTCGGCTTCACCGAGGCGCTGCTGCGCATGAGCGCGAACATCCAGGTCCACCGCGAGTGCCTCGGCAGCGTCCCGTGCCGCTTCGGTCAGCGGAACTTCCTGCACTCGGCAGTGATCTCGGGTCCCACGCAGCTGCACGGCACGGACATCGACATCCCGGACCTGCGGGGAGGGTTCAGCCACCTCATCGCCGCCCTCGCCGCCGACGGCGTCTCCCGCGTCACCGGCATCGAGCTCATCAACCGCGGCTACGAGCGCTTCCAGGACAAGCTCGAGGGCCTCGGCGCGGACTTCGATGTCACGGAGGACGCCCCGGCTGTCGCCGTGGCACTCGCGTAGGCGGCCCGGCAATGGGGGAGTCACGGGGCTCACGCGCGATGTACACGTTCCTCGGCCTGTGGGTGAGGCCGGTCATGAACGCTCTGATGGCCAAGGAATGGCGGGGGCAGGAGAAACTCCCGCGTGGCACGGGCATGATCGTGTGCCCCAACCACCTCACCGAGATCGACCCTGTGGTCGTCTCGCACTTCCTCTACAACCAGGGCGTCATGCCACGCTTCCTCGCGAAGGCGACCCTGTTCGAGGTGCCGGTGGTGGGGTTCATCCTGCGGACCATCAAGCAGGTGCCGGTCGAGCGCACCTCCGCGGGGGCCAACCGCTCGCTCGAGGCTGCCCGCGCGGCACTCGCCGATGGCGGGGGGATCATCATCTACCCCGAGGGCACGCTCACGAGGGACCCGGACATGTGGCCCATGAAGGGCCGCACCGGGGCAGCCCGCCTGGCCCTGCAGACCGGCGCGCCCGTGGTGCCGATCGCCCACTGGGGGGCCCAGGAGGTCTTCCCGCGCTACGCGAAGCGCTTCCACCTGTTCCCCCGCAAGCGGGTCCGCGTGCTCGTCGGTGACCCGGTCGACCTCTCCGAGTTCCGGGACGCCCCGCTGACCAAGACGACGCTCGACGGCGCCACCGACCGCATCGTCGATGCCATCACGGTCCTGCTGGCCGAACTGAGGGGCGAGGAGCCCCCCGCCGAGCGCTGGGATCCGGCCCGGAAGCACCAGAAGCTCACGGGCCGCGACTTCGAAGTCCCTTCCGAGGGTTCTTCCCAGGGCGCTTCCGAGGGAGACGACGACGCCGGACACGGCACACCGAAGCCGGGAGATCCGCGATGACGACCGAACCACGCAGCGAGCGACCCGCGAAGATCGCCGTCCTCGGCTCCGGCAGCTGGGGCACCACGTTCGCCAAGGTGCTCGCCGACGCGTCCCCGGAGACCCCGGTCATGCTGTGGTCCCGACGGCCCGACGTGGCCGCCGAGATCACCGCCGATCACCGCAACGGGCGCTACCTCGGCGAGACACGGCTCCCCTCGAACATCACGGCGTCGTCCGACGTCGGAGCCGTCCTCGCCGGGAGCGACCTCGTGGTCCTCGCCGTGCCCGCCCAGTCCCTGCGCGCGCAGCTTCCGGCATGGCGTCCCCTGCTCGCGCCCCACGCCGTCGTCGTCTCCCTGATGAAGGGCCTCGAGGTCGGCACCGACGCCCGCATGAGTGAGGTGATCGCCGAGGAACTCGCGCTGCCCGCAGAGCGGATCGCCGTGCTCTCGGGTCCGAACCTCGCCCTCGAGATCGCCAGGGAGGAGCCGACGGCGTCCGTCGTCGCCTGTGTGGACCACGACACGGCCGCGTGGATCGCCTTGGCCTGCACCGCCTCCTACTTCCGTCCCTACACCTCCACGGACGTGATCGGCGTGGAGATCGGCGGCATCGTGAAGAACGTGATCGCCCTCGCCGTGGGCATGTGCGAGGGCCGCCGCATGGGCGACAACACCAAGGCCTCCGTGATCACGCGCGGCCTCGCCGAGACGACCCGCCTGGCCGTGGCCCTCGGAGGACTCCGGGAGACGATGGCCGGTCTCGCCGGTATGGGGGACCTCATCGCCACCTGCTCGTCGTCGCTGTCGCGGAACCACACCGCCGGACACCTGCTGGGGCAGGGACTGAGCCTCGACGAGGTGACGGCCAAGATGAACCAGACCGCCGAAGGCATCAAGTCCGCCCAGGCCGTCCTGGACGCCGCCATCCAGCACGGCGTCGACATGCCCATCACCGCGGGCGTGGTGGCCGTCCTCCAGGGACGGCTGTCCGTCGACGACCTCGGGCCGCGCCTGCTGGCCCGCAACCTCAAGCCGGAAGGCGATCACACCCCGTGACCACCGTGTCCACTGCGCCCACCGAGGCCCCGGCCCGTCCCGGCAAGGTCCGCGTCCTCGTCCTCTTCGGCGGACGCTCGAGTGAGCACGCCGTGAGCTGCGTGACCGCGGCCGGCGTCCTCGAGGCGATCGACCGCACCCGCTACGAGGTCGTGCCCGTGGGCATCACGCGCTCCGGGCAGTGGTCCCTGGTCTCCGCCGACCCGTCGGCGTGGTCCCTGCGCTCCGATGTCCTGCCCGAGGTCACCGCGACCGAGCACGCCGTGGTCATGGGCTCCGCCGTCGACGGCGGGACGGGCCAGGAGCTGCTCATCGCCGCCCCCGGGTCCGTACCCGAGAGCCTCGGCGGCGTCGACGTCGTGCTGCCGCTCCTGCACGGTCCGTTCGGCGAGGACGGCACCCTGCAGGGCATGCTGGAGATGGCGGACATGCGCTATGTCGGTGCCGGGGTCCTGGCGTCCGCCGTCGGCATGGACAAGCACTACATGAAGGTGGTGTTCGAGGCCGCCGGGCTGGATGTCGGCCCGTACGACGTCGTCACCGACCGCCAGTGGCGCACCGATCCCGAGGGCAGCCTGCGACGCGCCGCCGCGCTCGGCTTCCCGCTGTTCGTGAAGCCCGCCCGCGCCGGCTCCTCCATGGGGATCAGCAGGGTCGACGACGCCGACGGGATCCGGGCGGCCATCGAGGCCGCGCGCGTGTTCGACCCGAAGGTGATCATCGAGGCCGGGATCGAGGGGCGCGAGATCGAGGTGGCGGTCCTGCAGGGACGCGGAGTCGACGCCCCCCGCACGTCGCTGCCCGGTGAGATCGCGATGCAGCCGGGCGACCACGCCTGGTACGACTTCGAGGCGAAGTACGTGGACGGCGCCGCCGCCGAGCTGACGTGCCCCGCGGACCTCCCGGCGGACGTCATCGCCCGCGTGAGGCTCCTGGCCGCCGACGCGTTCGATGCGATCGGCGGGGAGGGGCTGTCCCGCGTGGACTTCTTCTACACCCCGGACGGACGCCTGGTGATCAACGAGATCAACACGATGCCCGGCTTCACGCCCATCAGCATGTACCCGCAGATGTGGGCGAAGTCCGGGCTCGGCTACACCGAGCTGATCGACGAGCTGATCGGGCTGGCGCTGGAGCGGGGCACCGGCCTGCGCTGAGTCTCTGCCACGCGCGCCGGTGAGTCTCTGCCACGCGCGCCGGTGACTCTCTGCCGCGCGCGCCGCTGATGCCCACTCGGTTGACCGTGCCGGTGGGCATCGCCGAGGATGCCCACCGGGTTGGCCGGGCCGTCGGGCAGAACAGCGTGCCGATGCGGCGCTCAGGCCACCAGGAGCACCCCGAGGAGTGAACCTCCGGCGAGCAGGATGGTCGAGAGCGCACCGACAACGGCGAAGCGGCCTCCGGTGCGCAGCAGGCGGCGGACGTCGATGCCCGCACCGAGACCGAACATCCCGGCGGCCAGCAGGATCGTCGTGACCGTCCGGCCCGTCTCCAGCACCGGCTCCGGCACGATCCCGAGGCTCCGCAGGGCTACCATCGCCACGAACCCCAGGACGAAGAGCGGCACCACGGGCGGACGGCGCGTGCTCCCCGGCGCTGTGCCCGCCGTATCGGCCGGGTCTCCGTCTCCCGTCCCGGTCGCCTGGTCCGCGTCCAGCCGGGCGGCACGCCGGCGTTCGCCCAGGCTCGCCAGGGCCGCGACCGGTGCCAGCATCAGGACGCGGCCGAGCTTGACCACGGTGGCGACGGCGAGCGCCGCGGTTCCGGCCGTCCCCGCGACGGCCACGACCTGCGCCACCTCGTGGACGGCGAGTCCGGACCACACCCCGAACCTGTGATCGCTCAGCCCGAGCAGCCCGCCCAGTACGGGGAGGACGACGATCATCAGCGACCCGTAGAGGGTGACCATCGCGACAGCGCCGGCGGTCTCGTCGTCGTCGGCGTTCACGACGCCCTGGAGGCCCGCGATGGCGGAGGCCCCGCAGATCGAGAACCCGGCGGCCATGAGCGTAGCGCCGGCGCGCGTGAGCCCGAGCCGCAGGCCCAGCTGGAGCGTGAGGACGTAGCTCAGCGCCACGCACGCGACGATCAGGCCGAGGACCGGGAGTCCGAGCTCCACGATGTCGGGCAACGCGAGCTGGAGACCCAGGAGGACCACGCCGGCCCGCAGGAGCTTCTTCGTCCCGGCCGTCACGCCGGGTCGGAGGGCCGGGGCATACAGGGAGGAGTTGGCGAGCAGCACGCCGAGCACCAGCGCGATCACCAGCGGGCCCAGGACGGACTGCAGTACTCCGAGCCAGACGGCGACGGCTACTCCTGCGGCGACCACGGCCAGCCCCGGCAGCACCGACCCGGCCCGCGCCCGCGCGAGGGTGGAACGGTCGGGGGCTGATGGCATGGCAGGGCTGCTTTCGGGCTCAGGGGGAGGGGACGTAGCTCTCGGTCATTGTTCCACGGGGAAGGGAGCAGTACCGTCTTCACCCGACTCGGTCCAGCAGCTTCTCGAGGTGCTGACATGTCCACTGTCCTCTTCGCCACACTCGATGCGGGCGGCAATGTCCCGCCGGCGCTCCCGATCGGCCTCGAGCTGATGCGGCGGGGGCATTCCGTCCGGTTCATGGGTCATCCCGCCCAGGCGGAGAGCATCGAAGCCGACGGAGTCGAGTTCATCCCGTACCGATCCGCGGCGCCCTCGACGCAGCCGCGAAGGAAGGGACTGCGACGGACCGTTCCGGCGCACCCCCATGTCCGTGCTGGCGCGGCTGAAGGGAATCGGCCCGCGGCGCGGCTGCTCGAAGACGTCCTCCGGCGGGCCGCAGCCTAACCCGCCTCGCGTGGGCGGAAGGCCGATCGGCGCGTCAGGGCAGGGTTGGCTCCGCGACCGGCAGCGTTGACACCCGCTCCCGGGCCTGTCACCGTCACCGCATGCAGATCGGTATTCTGGGAAGCGGGATCGTCGGCCGGACCCTGGGGTCGGCCCTCGTCCGGCAGGGCCACGACGTCGCCCTGGGGTCGCGGACGCCCGACAGACCGAACGGCCGGCACTGGGGGGCGGGTGCACGTGGCGCGGTCCATGTCGGCTCCTACGCCGACGCGATCCGTGGCGCCGACCTGGTCATCAATGCGACGCCGGGCCTGGTGTCACTGAGCGTGGTCGGCGAACTGGATCCCGGGGCCCTGGACGGCGTGGTCCTGCTCGACGTGGCGAACACGCTGGATTTCTCCGCCGGTATGCCGCCCACCGTCAGCGGCTCCGCCGACGACAGCCTGGCGGAGCGGATCCAGCGGGCCCTCCCCGGGGCCAGGGTGGTCAAGGCGCTTAACACGATGACGGCGGCCGTGATGGTGGAACCGGGGCTGCTCGAGGGACACCACACCGTCTTCGTCAGCGGTAACGCCGCCGACGCGAAGGCCCTCGTGACCGGCCTGCTCGCCGGCTTCGGCTGGCCCGCCGAGGACATCTTCGACCTGGGTGCCCTCGAGACCGCGCGAGCCACCGAAGCCCTGATGCCACTGTGGTTGAGGATCTGGGGGGCGATCGGCACCCCGGTGTTCAACGTCGCCGTCGTCCGGTGACCCCCGCCGGGCGCTTGGCCCTCTCCTCGGTGCGCCCGTTCCGCTCTGCAGGCCGGGGTGGTCCATGGGCATCAGCGGTGATGCCCACCGGGCGCGGGCGGCCAGTGGGCGGAACGGTAGCGGGCTAGAGGATCCAGTCCGTCAGTGCGCTGGGAGTCCCGAACCGGTGCGCCGTGATGCTGATCGCCTGCTCCTGCAGGAACGGCAGCAGCTCGACCCGCCCCGACTCGGTGACCGGCTGCGCGTACACCGCGAGATCGGGACGCCCGCCGGTCGCCTCCGCGAGGGCCGACGCCCCGCCGCCGATCAGCCGCACGCGGCGTGCCGTCAGCGACGCCGCCCGAGCCAGCCAGGCGTCGTCGTCCTCGATGGTGACGCCCTCCGCCTGCGCCAGGACGACGGACCGGAGCGCGATCGGGAGTTCGACGCCGCTCGACACGAGGACCGGGGCACCGGCGGCACGCGCGGCGAGCAGCACGCGCACGAGGTCGGCGACGGGCGCGCCCGCCGCGAGGCGGACGGTCACGGGATGCGCGAGGTAGCGGAACAGGTTCCGTTCCGCCGCGAGCCCCGAGACGTCCTTCACGCAGCCGAACTCGCTCGTCCACGCTGCGGCGTCGGAGGCCGCGGCACGGTCGAGGCGGGCGACGTCGGCCTCCGGCAGGCCGGCCGCCCGGGCGGCCGTGAGCAGGGGCACGACGACGGGCAGCGGGCTGCCGTGTGCCTGCGACTCCTTCGGGGCCCAGGTGCCGAGGCCCACGAGATAGTTGGGGCCTCCCGCCTTGGTGCCCGCACCGACGGCGGACTTCTTCCAGCCGCCGAAGGGCTGGCGCTGGACGATCGCTCCCGTGATGCCCCGGTTGACGTAGAGGTTGCCGGCCTGCACGCCGTCGATCCAGGTGGCGATCTCCCCGCTGTCCAGGGAGTGGATGCCCGAGGTGAGGCCGTAGTCGATGTCGTTCTGCAGGGCGATGGCCTCCTCGAGCGTGGCGGCGGTCATGACGCCGAGGATCGGGCCGAAGTACTCCGTGAGGTGGTAGGTGGACCCGCGCCGCACACCGGTGCGGACGCCGGGGCTCCACAGGCGGCCGGAGTCGTCGAGCTGCCGGGGCTCGATGAACCAGGACTCGCCCTCACCGAGCGTCGTGAGCCCGTCCAGGAGCTTGCCGGTCGCGGGCTCGATGACGGGACCCATCTGCGTGCCCGGATCGGACGGGTAGCCGACGGTGAGTGAGGAGACGGCGTCGAGCAGCTGGTTGCGGAAGCGCTGCGAGGTGGCCACGCTGCCCACGAGGATGACCAGGGAGGCAGCGGAGCACTTCTGGCCGGCATGGCCGAAGGCTGACTGCGCGACGTCCTTCGCGGCGAGGTCGAGGTCCGCGCTGGGGGTGACGATGACGGCGTTCTTGCCGGAGGTCTCGGCGAGCAGCGGCAGGTCGGCCCGGAAGGAGCGGAACAGCTCGGCGGTCTCGTAGCCGCCGGTGAGGATCACGCGGTCCACGCGGGGATCGGCGAGGAGCCGGCGTCCGAGGTCGCCCTCGTCGAGGTGCGCGAGGTGCAGGACCTCCCGCGGCACGCCCGCGGCCCACAGGGCCTCGACCATGACGGAGCCGGAGCGCCGCGCCTGCGGGGCGGGCTTGATGATCACGGCGGACCCGGCGGCGAGGGCGGCGAGGGTGGAGCCCGCGGGGATCGCGACCGGGAAGTTCCACGGCGGCGTCACCACGGTGAGCCGGACGGGGGAGAAGGACGCGCCGTCGACGTCGTCGAGCTCGCGGGCGCGCTCGGCGTAGTAGTGGGCGAAGTCCACGGCCTCGGAGATCTCGGGATCGGCCTGGTCGAGCGTCTTGCCGGTCTCGGCGGCCATGACCTCCATGAGGTCGGCCCGGTGCGCCTCCAGCGCGTCGCCGGCCCGGTGCAGGACGGCGGCACGCTCGGCGCCCGTCAGGGAGCCCCAGGATGCCGACGCGGCGACGGCGTCCGCGATGGTGTGCTCCAGGTCCTCCTCGCGGGTCAGGGTGGTCGCGGCGACGACGTCGTCCCCCAGTTCGGAGGTGGCCACCCGGTCCAGGATCGCCCGGCCCCAGGCACGGTTCGCCGGGAGGGAGGGATCGGTGTCGGGCGTGTTGGAGAATCCGGCCCCGGAATGGGCCGGGGCGGGGGCGCCGCGGTCCTGGCGCCGGTTCGGCGCGGGGATGGTCGTGTCGAGCTCCTCCAGGGAGGCGAGGAAGCGGTTCTTCTCGCGGTCGAAGAGGGACTCGTTCTCCGTGAGCTCGAACACCGCGGACATGAAGTTGTCCTGGCTCGCGCCCTCCTCGAGGCGGCGGATGAGGTAGGCGATGGCGACGTCGAACTCGCCCGGGTGCACCACGGGCGTGTAGAGGAGCAGCGAACCGACGTCACGCTTCACGGCCTCGGCCTGCCCCTGCGCCATGCCGAGGAGCATCTCGAACTCGATGCCGTGACGGACGCCGCGCTCGCCGGCGAGGAGCCAGGCGAAGGCGAGGTCGAAGAGGTTGTGGCCGGCGACGCCGATGCGCACGTTGTCGATGCGGCCCGGCTGCAGGGCGTAGTTCAGGACGCGCTTGTAGTGGGTGTCCGAGTCCTGCTTCGATCCCCAGGTGGCGAGCGGCCAGTCGTGGAGGGACGACTCCACCTGCTCCATCGGGAGGTTGGCGCCCTTGACCACGCGGACCTTGATGCCGGCGCCGCCCCGGGCCCGCCGGGCGGCGGCCCACTCCTGCAGGCGGATCATCGCGGCCAGGGAGTCGGGGAGGTACGCCTGCAGGACGATGCCCGCCTCGAGATGCGTGAACTCGGGCCGGTCGAGGATGTCCATGAAGACCGCGATCGTCAGGTCGAGGTCCTTGTACTCCTCCATGTCGAGGTTGATGAACGTGGGTGTCTCGGCCTGCGCCGCGAGCGTGTACAGGGGGGCGAGCTTCTCCGCGACGTGCCGGACTGCCTCGTCGAAGGCCCAGGCGGGGTGCGGGGCGACCGTCGAGGAGACCTTGATGGAGACGTAGTCGACGTCGGGCCGCTCGAGCAGGCGGACCGTGCCGGCGAGGCGGCGTTCGGCCTCGTGGTCGCCGAGGACGGCCTCGCCGAGCAGGTTGATGTTCAGGCGGACGCCCTCGCGCCTGATTTTCCCGATCGAGCGGCCGAGCCGGGCATCGGAGGCGTCGATGATGAGGTGCCCCACCATCTCGCGCAGCACGCGGCGGGCGATGGGGATGACCACCCGGGGCAGGACGGGGGCGACGGCGGCGCCGACCTTCACGGCGGAGCGCATGTACCAGGGGAGGAAGGCGGGTACCTTCGGCGCGATGGCCGCGAGGTTCCGGGCCGCGACGGAGAGGTCCTCCGGGCGGATCACGCCGTCCACGAAGCCGACCGTGAAGGCCAAACCGTTCGGGTCCTTCAGGACACCGGCGAGCTGCTGGGCCGACGAATCGACAGGGACCTTCGATGCCTCGGTCAGCCACCGCCGCACCAAAGCGATTGCCTCGTCCGGCAGCGCTGCCGGGATGTCCGTGGTGCTGCCGGGGCCGGCGGAGAAGGAGGCGGGCTCGACGTCGGTGCTCGGGTCGGCGATCGACGGGCTCGGGGACGCCGGGGTGGTGGCGGTGGCCTCGCGGGGTGGGATCTGGGTTGTCATGGCAACGGCTTTCGGTTGGTCGGCTCGCGCCGGGCACAGGATGACGCAGCTACTTCAACCCCAGTATCGGGCGCACCGTACCATTAGGAAAAGCGATGATTACCGAACGGTATCCATCAGCAGGACCGAACGAATGGGGACTCGATGCTCGACCTGCGCAGGCTCCGGCTGCTCCGTGAACTGAAGATCCGGGGGACCCTCGCGGAGGTCGCCGCGGCCCTGAGCTACAGCCCGTCCTCCGTGTCGCAGCAGCTCGCCCTGCTCGAGAAGGAGGTGGGCGTCCAGCTGCTGCGGAAGACCGGGCGCCGCGTGGTCCTCACGCCCCAGGCCGAGGTCCTCGTCGCCCACACCGCGGAACTGCTGGAGACCCTCGAACGGGCCGAGGCCGATCTCGCCGCCTCGCTGACCACCGTGTCCGGGACGGTCCGCGTCGCGGTGTTCCAGTCGGCCGCGCTCGCCCTGATGCCGGATGCCCTGACCGCCATGACCCTCGACTATCCGGACGTCCGCGTGGAGATGGTGCAGCGCGAGCCGGAGACCGCCCTCTACGAGACCTTCGCCCGGGACTTCGACCTCGTGATCGCGGAGCAGTACCCGGGGCATGCCGCTCCCCGCCACCCCGAACTCGACCACGTGGCGCTGACGCAGGACGCCATCCAGCTCGCCGTGCCCCTGGCAGGCCACCGCTATGCCGGCATCTCGTCGGTAGCGGAGGCAGAAGGCGCGGCCTGGGTGATGGAACCACGGGGAGCGGCGTCGCGGCACTGGGCCGAGCAGGCGTGCCGGCGCGCCGGCTTCGAACCCGACGTACGGTACGAGACGGCGGACCTGCAGGCGCAAATCCGGCTCATCGAGTCCGGCAACGCGGTCGCGCTCATGCCGGAGCTGGTCTGGACGGGCCGGAACGTGCCCGTGCGGCTGCTCGATCTCGCCGAGGACCCGCGGCGCTCCATCTTCACCTCGGCGCGCCGTGCGGGTGCGCGGCGGCCCGCCGTCCTCGCCGTCCGCGAGGTCCTGGACCGCGCCGCCGCCGACGTCCGACGGCCCTCCGTCCTGCAGGAAGCGCAATAAAAGGCCGCGGCCACCCGTTGTCCTGAGCACACCTGCTTTTCGCGTCACCACGCTCCGCTCCTAAGGTTGTCCCATGTCCCTGCAGTCCACGCACCACGCATCAGCACCCGTGCCGGCCACCATCGAGAGGGTGGTCGAGACCGTGCTGCCCACCAGGCACGGGACCTTCCGCATGATCGGCTACCGGGACGGCGAGGGCACGGAGCACGTGGCCCTCGCGCAGGGGATCGACGACGCCGCGCACGGTCCGGCCGAGGCGCCGCCCCTGGTCCGCGTCCACAGCGAATGCCTCACCGGGGACGCTTTCGGGTCCTGGCGCTGCGACTGCGGGGAACAGCTCGACGCCGCGCTCGCAGCGATCGCCGAGGAGGGACGCGGCGTCCTGGTGTACGTCCGCGGGCACGAGGGCCGCGGCATCGGACTGCTCGCCAAGCTCAAGGCCTACGCCCTGCAGGACCAGGGTGTTGACACCGTGGACGCGAACACCGCGCTGGGACTGCCCATCGACGCCCGGCGCTACGACCAGGCGGCCGAGATCCTGCAGGACCTTAGCATCCGCGCGGTCCGCCTGCTCTCCGGCAACCCCGCCAAGGAGGAGGCGCTCGAGGATCTCGGGATCGACGTCGTCGAGCGCCGCGGCCTCGCCGTGTCGGAGCGATCGGAGAATGCCGGTTATCTTGCGACGAAGCGCGCCCGCATGCGGCACGACGCACCGCCGTCCGCCGATGCCTGGAGCGCCCTGCTCGACGGCGCCGTGCCCCCGGCCCCCGCGCCGGGCGAGGCGGAGGAGCTGACCCACCGTTACGGCTACCTCGCGGGGGCGTCCGGGCAGCTCGTCGTCGGACAGCTGCGGCAGA
Source organism: Arthrobacter sp. CAN_A2 (assembly GCF_015752045.1). Lineage (NCBI taxonomy): Bacteria > Bacillati > Actinomycetota > Actinomycetes > Micrococcales > Micrococcaceae > Arthrobacter > Arthrobacter sp. CAN_A2. The sequence goes on along the minus strand of NZ_JADOUS010000001.1, from coordinate 28,767 downwards.
GCCTCGACGGGTTCATCGCCTCACGCTCGGGGGACTCGGGCTTCCACGAGGACCGCGGCGACCACGGGCACCTGCAGCGCCTGCGCGCGCTCGTCGACGCCGTCGTGGTCGGGGCGTCGACCGTCCTCGCCGAGGACTGCTCGCTGGCGGTGCGCGACGTGCCCGGCAGCAGCCCCGTGCGGGTGGTCCTGGACGCGTCGGCGAAAGTGGGGGCGGGGGTGCGGGTCCTGGCCGACGACGGCGTGCCCACGCTCTGGATCATCGGCGCCCACGCGGTGGTCCCCGACGGCCTGCCGTCCTCCGTGGAGGTGGTGCGGTTGCCGGCGGAGGGTTTCGCGCCCCAGCGGATCCTGGACGTCCTGCAGGCGAGGGGACTGGAGAAGGTCCTCATCGAAGGTGGCGGCAACACCGTGTCGCGCTTCCTCGAGGCGGGGCTGCTGGACCGCCTGTACCTCACCACGGCGCCGGTGCTCGTGGGGGACGGCGTTCCCGGCATCCGCTTCACCGGATCCGATGCGATCGCCGAGGCCCGTACCGCACCCGTGCGGCGCTTCGTCTTCGGCCAGGATATCTGCACCGAGTTCAACTTCGCCGGCGCACGGTAGGCCGTTCGCCTGATCCCACTCCCCGGACCCGTCGTGCGGGAAGGGTCGACCATTCCCGCACGACCGGCGCGGAGGGTGGAATCAGCGGGGGTCAGGAGTCGCTGACCCGCTTGCTCTTGCCCTGCAGCCGGTCGATGTGCTCGGAGGCCTCGGCCTTGTTGATGTCGGCGGGGATCTCCTCGCCGGCTTCGCGTGCCAGCGTGTCGAGGTAGCTCCGCTGTGCCGCCGTCATCGGCTCGTCGCCGGTGACCCAGTCGGAGGGATCGCGCTCGAAGCCGCCCTCGGGCTCGGATTTCGGGCTTCCCAGTGTGTCTGCCATGTGAGTTCCTCTTCGTCGTGAACAGCGTGAGCCATCAGTGTACTTACTGTCTCTGACACCCCTGTCGAGTGGGGCCGTTGGTGCGCCGGCTACGCACCCTTGCGTGACGTGCGAACCGGTACTGCGTAGGCACGGTTCCTGTTTCCAAGTACCTGCCTCAGCACAGACGGGGTTAAACGAGTAGGCCCTCTCCAACCTCCGGTACATCCCACTCCTGTTCACGAGTCGCCGTCTTCCTAGTGTCGAAAGCAGGTCTTTTGTCACATTTGCTGGGGAAAAGGATGGCACCACCGTGGCTTCTCGAACGCACGCTTTCATCATCAGGGTCATACATCTGCTGGGTAGCCCCAGGGTCGGATCGGGACGACGGAGAAGCGTACGTCGAGTACCCGCCCTCCTGATGGTGCTTCTGCTCGTCGTCGGATGCGGAACCGTAGGGCCCGCGGCCACAGGTCCGGCCGGCTCCCACGTGCACGGAGCCGCTCTCGCCGGCCCGAACGGGTCGTCACTCTCGACCCAACTGCATCACAGCACGGTGCTTCCGGCCGCGTTGGTGGAGCCCGCTCCCGCTCCTCTGCCGCGCACGGGGTGGACGGCCACGGCCAGTGATGCGGAGACCGCGCGGGTGAACAACGGTGCCGCCAATGTCCTGGACGGTGATACGGCGACAATCTGGCACACCAGGTACTCGCCGGCGCCGGCGGCTCCGCTGCCGCACTCCATCACGATCGACACGAAGGCGGCGCGCGGTATCGCGGGCCTCGCCTACCTGCCGCGTCCGGACGGTGGGAACGGGCGAATCGGGAGCTTCGACATCCGGGTGAGCGTCGACGGTGTCACATGGAGCCAGCCGGTGGCGAACGGGACGTGGGCGGACACCATCGCCGAGAAGACGGCCACCTTCACGGCAGTGAGCGCCCGGTACGTCCGGTTGACAGCGACCTCCGAGGCCGGCAATCGTGGCCCCTGGAGCAGCGCCGCGGAGATCAACCTCTTCGCGGGCGATCCGGCCCCTGCCGCCGGGGTGCTGCCGCGGGCGGGGTGGACGGCCACGGCCAGCGACGCGGAGATCGCGCGGGTGAACAACGGTGCGGCCAACGTGCTCGACGGCAGCACGGCCACGATCTGGCACAGCAGGTACTCGCCGGCGCCGGCGGCACCGCTGCCGCACTCCATCACGATCGACACGAAGGCGGCACGGGGCATCGCGGGCCTTCAGTATCTTCCGCGCCCCGACGGTGGGAACGGGCGGATCGGGAAGTACTCGATCGAAGCCAGCTCCGACGGCACCACCTGGAGCGTCCTCACCACGGGCACCTGGTCGGACACCATCGCTGAGAAGACGGCCACCTTCACGGCGGTGAGCGCCCGGTACGTCCGGTTGACCGCGACCTCCGAGGCCGGCAATCGTGGCCCCTGGAGCAGCGCCGCGGAGATCAACCTCCTCGGCGGTGAACCGGCCCCTGCAACCGGTGTGCTGCCGCGGGCGGGGTGGACGGCCACGGCCAGTGATGCGGAGACCGCGCGGGTGAACAACGGTGCCGCCAATGTCCTGGACGGTGATACGGCGACGATCTGGCACACCAGGTACTCGCCGGCTCCGGCGGCTCCGTTGCCGCATTCCATCACGATCGACACGAAGGCGGCGCGGGGCATCGCGGGCCTGACGTATCTTCCGCGTCCCGACGGCGGGAACGGGCGGATCGGCAAGTACTCGATCGAGGCCAGCTCCGACGGGATCACCTGGAATGTGCTCGCCACGGGCACCTGGGCGGATACCGGTGTTGAGAAGACGGTGGACTTCACCGCGGTCAGCGCCCGGTACGTCCGGTTGACCGCGACCTCCGAGGCGGGCAACCGGGGCCCCTGGAGCAGCGCCGCAGAGATCAACCTCCTCGGCCCCTCGGCGGGATCGTCGGCGGGGTCTTCCGCAGGATCCTGGGGTCCCACCATCAACTTCCCCCTCGTGCCGGCGGCCGCGGCCATCCTGCCCGGCAACAAACTGCTGACCTGGTCCTCCTACTCTCCGACCACGTTCGGGGGCAGCAGGGGGTACACCCAGACATCCATCCTCGATATCGCCACGGGCAAGGTGACCCAGGCCCAGGTCTCCAACACCGGCCACGACATGTTCTGCCCGGGCACCTCGATGCTGCCCGACGGGACGATCATGGTCACCGGCGGCAGCAACAGTTCGAAGACGAGCCTGTACAACCCGACGACGAATGCCTGGACCCCCGGGCCGGACATGAAGATCGCACGGGGCTACCAGAGCAACGTGACCACCTCCACCGGGGAGGTCTTCACCATCGGCGGATCCTGGTCCGGCGGCGCCGCCGCGAAGAACGGGGAGATCTGGTCCGCAGCAGGCGGCTGGCGGACGCTGCCGAACGTGGGGGTCGACAGCATCCTGACCGACGATCCCCGGGGCCAGTACCGTTCCGACAATCACGCCTGGCTGTTCGCCGCTCCCGGTGGTCGGGTCTTCCACGCCGGGCCGAGCCGCAGGATGAACTGGATCTCCACCACCGGCAACGGCAGCATCACCGATGCCGGCCTGCGGTCCGATAGCGCGGACGCGATGAATGGCGATGCAGTGATGTACGACGTCGGCAAGATCCTGACCGTGGGCGGCGCAACTGCCTATTCGGATGCTCCCGCCACCGCCCGGGCCTACACCATCGACATCAACGACGGAGTCCGCGTGGACCGGACCGAGGACATGGCGGTCACGCGGTCGTTCGCGAACGGTGTCGCCCTGCCCGACGGCCAGGTGTTCGTCGTCGGAGGCCAGGCCACCCCCGTCCCGTTCACCGACACGGACGCCCGGATGGCTCCGGAGATCTGGAACCCGGAGACCGGCAAGTGGACCATGATGGCCCCGATGGCCGTTCCCCGGACCTATCACAGCGTCGCACTGCTGCTTCCCGACGGCAGGATCTTCGTGGGTGGCGGCGGGCTGTGCACCAACTGCACGAAAACGAACCATCTGGACGGGGAGATCTTCACGCCTCCCTACCTGCTGAACGCCGACGGCAGCGAGCGCGCGCGGCCGGCCATCGTCGCCGCACCGACGACCGCCGCGGTCGGCAGCACCGTCGCCATCACCACCGGTTCGCCGGTCACCGAGTTCTCCCTTGTACGGATGAGCACGGTGACCCATACCGTGAACACGGACCAGCGGCGCATTCCGCTGACCGCGACCTCGGTGAATGGCAACACGTCGTCGCTGACGCTGCCGGCGGACCCCGGGATCCTCGTGCCGGGCAACTACATGCTCTTCGCGATGGATGACAACGGGGTGCCCAGCGTCGCGTCGACTATCTCGATCAAGTGACGGAGGGGACGCCCGCGATCGACGGGCGTCCCTTGCGGAGAGACCGCTGGGGGTTCCTGGTCGCGGATCGGACGTCCGGCTATCACACCAAGGGCGGCTGCCGGTGCTTTTCCGTCGGCCCTGGGGTTCGGCCTGCGGCCCTGGTGGAGGATGATCACACGGCGCGATGGGTGGGTGTTGAGTTGGCGGGTGCGCCTAGGGTGTCGGCCATCTCCCACCAGAGCCGGTTCACCTCGAAGTACCGGTCGGTGGAGTCGAGCGGCTTCGCCCACGGCTTGTCGATGATGTAGTGGATGTTCTTCACCGACGCCGGATCCCAGACCGACGGGTGCTGGTGCGGCAGGGTCTTCAGCGCGTTATATACGTAGGGCAGCGGTAGCCAGCGGTCCCGGTAAAACTCGTTGAGGAAGTCCTGTTCGGCGAACGGGTAGCGAGACAGGTCGTCCACGGCCGCCAGCCGCCCTACCATGTCGGCGAAGACGGCCTGATCGGGCGATAACACGAGGAAGCCGCCGTTCAGGTAGTTGTCCGTCGCGCCCGGTTCGGTGACGTGGTCGCCGCCCCGACAGTGCGTGTAGAAGCAGGTCTGGGGTGTCCAGCTCGGCGGATAGCTCGCGATCCGGTTGGGGTTGCACCGGCAGGCGTGGCAGGCGGCGATGGCGCCGTCGGCCAGGTCCAGCGAGAACAGCTCGTCCATGTTCCGGGTCACCAGCATGTCGGCGTCCAGGAAGACCACGCGCTCGAACTCCGTGAGACCCCAGACGGCCAGCTTGGTCCACACCTCCGCGAACCGGGCGTTGGCGTAGCTGTCCGCCGATCCCCCGGCGGGACGCAACGGTGCTACGTCGCGCAGGAGGCACCCGTCGTCCTGCAGGATGCGCCGGGCCTGCTCGTCGATCCCCTCGGTCACCATGACGACGAGGGGGGTGGTGCTGCCGGAGCGCGCCAGCGAGGCCCTCAGCGTCCGGACCCCGATCAGGTAGTCGGGTTGAGTCAGCAAGGTCACCCAGGCGTTCATCGGTGGTGCTCCTGTCCTAGTGGCCGGGTCGGGTCAGTCGAGTAGCGCAACGGTGAAGGCATTCGCGAAGCGGTGCTCCGGGTCCAGCGCCTCGCGCACCCGGCGGAAGGCTTCCCACCGGGGGTAGAGCGCCGGCCAGTCGTAGAGGGACTCGTCGAAGTACTTGCCCCAGTGGGGCCGGCCACCCTCCTCGGCCAGGACCCGTTCCACTGCCCGGAGGAAGCTATCGCCCTCCTCGGACAGCGAACCGTCGGCCGCGTAGTAGACCACGAAGCCGAAGTAGCAGGTGTCCTGGCCGTGGGACGGGCTCAGCCATCCGTCGGACGGGCCGGTGCAGCGGAGGATCACCGGATAGTGCATCCGCGGGCGCGTCTCAGCGTGCCAGTCCTTGATCTTCCTGATCACCGCTCCGGCACGGGCGAGCGGGACGCCGATCTCGACGTTGATCTGGGGGGTCGCGATCCCCCGGCAGAACACCTGGTAGATGTCACCCGTGACGTCGGTGAAGTCCCGGAAGCGTGACACCGTGCGGAGCGACTTGCCGTTGTCGGCAACACCCTTGCTGTCGTCGCGCAGATGCTGCAGCGTGGACTCCACGGTGCTGTTCATGGACGCATCGGTCGTCGCGTATTCCACGAGCTGACTGCCGCCCGCCCGGTACCGGGACACCTCGTCCTCGGACGCCTCGTTGGCGGTCCACACCTGGACCTGATTCTCCTGCGGGAACCACCACGCCTTGACCAGGATGTTCTCCCGATTCCAGGTCTCCAGGTCCGTCTCGAGCGTGCCGGCGTCGACGGCCTTCTTCACGCAGGTGTAAATCATGGACTCCCGCGCACGCAACGTCACGGCGGTGATCACACCCAGTGAACCGAGGCCGAGCTGGACGGCGGGGAAATCAGGGTGGTCATGGTGGAACTCCGCGACCGTGCCGTCGGCCAGTACCATGCGGATGGCCAGCGCGGCGCCGGCGATCGAGCTCTGCTGCAGGCCTTGACCGTGGGTTCCCGTGGACAGGGCGCCGGCCAGCGTCTGCTCGGCGATCACCCCGGGCGAGGCGTCCAGCATCTGCCCTCGTGCGGTGAGGAACGCGTACACCTCGGCCAGGGACGTCGAGCCGGCGAAGGTCGCTGTGTCATCGGTGCTGGAGATCAGTCCGCTGAGACTGCTCAGGTCCAGGAGCGTGCCGGCCCCGTCCGCGACCTCGATCATCCTGCCGGGCGACATTCGGTTCCCGATCATCCGGACCCGGCCGTCACTGGTGGACAGGAAGTCGCACAGCTCCGCCTCGGTGGCCGGCGCGACGACCGAGCCGGGCGGACCCAGGCGGGAGTTCCTGGCCCAGTTGCGGAGCCGGGTGTCCTCACCGGTGAACTCCGGCTCCTGGTGGGGGTAGGCGAGCTGTGTGATGGCCATGACGTGTCTCCTGTAGAAGTTCGGTTCTGCCTTCGAAGCCGCACTGACGTGCAGAGCTGATCCACCGGCACAGGCGTTCTCCACTGCCGTGAACGAACTTCTCAGTTCTGTAGAAGTCCTGCTGTCACCATAGCCCAGCCTCGTTGAGGGAATGTTTACACTGACGAGATGACTGTCGTATGCGTACCCGACCCGAATGCCCGTGACCTCCTCGGCGCCCTTCCCGACGAGGTCGAGGTGATCGTCTGGGACGGCGAGGGAGAGAAGCCCGAACGCCTGGCGGAGACCGTCTTCTGGGTGCCGCAGGTCGAGGACTCCACCAACCTCGCCGAGAAGTTCGCCGCCATGCCCAAGCTCGAGATCACCCAGCTGACGAGTGCCGGCGTGGAGGACATCCTCGACCACGTCCCGGACGGTGTCTCGCTATGCACCGCACGCGGCGTGCACGGCTCGGCCGTCGCCGAGCTGGTCCTGGCCGTCGTCCTGGCCACGCTGCGCAGGCTGCCCCACTTCGGCGAAGCGCAGCGACAGGGCCGGTGGGAGCCGATGGAGGCCGACGACCTGCGCGACAAGCGGGTCCTGATCATCGGCGCCGGTGACCTCGGAGAGCAGACCGCGCGCCGGCTGCGGAGCTTCGATGCCGTCCCGGTGCTCGTGGCGCACACCGCACGGGACGGCATCCACGCCATCTCGGAGCTGCCGAGCCTGCTGCCCGAGGCTGACGTGGTGGTGCTGACCGTTCCGCTCACCGCCGACACGACCGGGCTCGTAGATGCCGAGTTCCTGTCCCGCATGCCCGACGGCGCCCTCCTGGTCAACGTCGCGCGCGGCAAGGTCGTCGACACCTCCGCACTGCTCGCAGAGCTGACGGCCGGTCGGCTGCGCGCCGCCTTGGACGTGATGGAGCCGGAGCCGCTGCCCGCCGATCATCCGCTGTGGAAGGCGCCGAACCTGATCATCACCCCGCACGCGGCCGGCTCCATAGCGCAGTCCGGTCAGCGAGCCTTCGCGCTGGTCAACGCGCAGGTGCGCCGGTACGTCGCCGGCGAGGACCTCGTCAACGTTGTGAAGCGCGCCGACTGAGCCTTCAGGCGTACGCCGTGAAGTGCGGACCGAGGCTGTCGAGCCAGGCGACCGGATGCTCGGCCACGGCCTCGGTGCCGGGCCGGGCGAAGGCAGCTGCGACCGCCTCCTGCAGCGCGGCGCCGGTCCGGGCGAACGGGTAGCGGTCCAGCACCCAGCGGCGGTTCGCGGCGCGTACGGGCGCCAGGGCGTCTATGTGCTGGATCAGGTCCGCCACTTGGTCGCGGAGGAGCAGCGGTCGCTGGTCCGGGACCCGCCACGCTCCAGGCGCCTCGAACAGCTCGTGACCGCCGCCGCCGTCGTAGCCGACCACGAGACAGCCCGACGCCAGCGCCTCGGCGACCGGCAGACCGAAGCTCTCGGTGTGCCCCAGCGCGACGAAGACCGCCGAGCTCCCCAGGGTGGCGGCCACCTCGGCCCGCGGGGTTCGGACCAGCTCCACCAGATCCACCCCAGAGAGCCGTTCGTCGTCGACCAGCAGCCGCTTCAGCAGCGAGGCCTCCCGCGGTCGCTTCTTGGGAAACCAGCTCACCCGGAGCTGCTCGCTCGCGCAGGGGGCGAAGAGCTCGCCGTCCACCGGGTTGGGCACCAGACTCACCGGCAGGCCGGGCAGCGCGGCGGCCAGGACGTCGCGGCTCTCCTCGGACACCACCCAGAGCGCGGGCGCCGGCGCCCAGCCGGGAAAATCCTCGCCGGGGGCGCCGGCGGCGAAGGTGTAGAAGTGGTTCTGGTTGAAGATGACCTTGCGGGCTCCGGGTGCGGGATCGCGGCCTTGGACGGTCGGTGTCTCCGGCAGCACCAGAAGGTCGTCAGCACCGATCGGAGTGGTGGCGCCGAACAGCATCGGCACGTCGTCGGCGATCCATTCGGTGCGGTCATGCGGATCGGGCAGCCACAACCAGGCCTCGTGGCCGCGCTCACGCAGAAGCCGGACGTGCTGTGTCATCACATGCACGCCGCCGCTGTGGTGGGGAGTGGCGAAACCCGCGTAGACGATCCGCCCCGGGGATCGTCTCGGGGTGCTCACCATGCCGGAGGGGTCAGGTACCACGACGCGCCGCTCCCGACGTTGTGGGCCGGGAACGAGTCCGGACCGAGCCCGACGTCCGCCCGCCACCCGTCGCCCCACTTGGCGTCCAGGCCTTGCAGGATCTCCGCCCGATTGCCCTCGGAGGTCTGACCGGTCCTGTTCATCGTCTGCCGCCGCAGGTGCGAGACGTAGGCGCCCTCCGTGATCACGCACCGCAGGCCGGCTGCCCGCACGCGGATCGCCAGGTCGAGGTCCGCGCCGTAGCCGTGCCGGGAGAAGGTGACCTCGTCCAGGCACCCCAGTTCGACGACGGGGGGTACCGCGAACGCTATGGCGGTGCCGTCACAGAAATCGACGTCGCGCAGCACGTCGCGCGGGACGTACTCCGCGGCGGTACTCGGGATCGCATGGGCCCGCTGGTGGAGCCAGAAATCGTCGTAGCAGGCCGCCGCGAGCGCTATGTCGTCCGCTGTCGAGAAGGGCGCGAGCAATCCGTCGAGGAAGCCGGGCGACAGCCGGATGTCGTTGTTCAGCACCACGCAGACCGCATGACCATCGCGCGATGCCGTCTGTAGAGCCCAGTTGGCGGCGCCGATCCACCGCAGGTTGCGCCCTGGGCGATGGACCTCGATGCGCCCCTCAGGCAGCACGTAGTCACCGGCGTTGTCCACCACCACGATGCGCACGGACGGGTCGAGATCGCTTCCGTCGCGACACAGGTCACGCACCACCGCATCGGTCAGCTCCGGCAAACCGAACGCTGGGATGACCACCAGGGCCGACGCGGCGGTACTCGAGGAGGTCACTGCTCGGCGCGGGCGGTGCGGCCCCCGCGGTCGCCGTTCAAGGTGGTCACGAACATCGGTTCCCGTCAGATCAGGTGGCGTTGTATCACCGCATTGCAGAATACCGGGTCTTTGCCATGGCCCTTGCCAAGAAGGTCTCCTCTGCGATCCTCGGCCGGTCGTCGTGGGCCTCATCCATCTGGGGGCTTGCTCAAAGAAGGCCGGCGATTATCTCAAGTAATGCAGGGACGTCCGTGATCGGTGGGCCCCCTGAGGAGATCCCGCTAGCCGTTGTACATGGGCAGGGGAGCGCCGGCGACGCCGGGCTCGACGGCGAACAATGCGCCCGCTGCGGGTTCCGATCCCTCGGGGATGTTCTCCTGCGTGGTCGTGATGAACAGCGTCGAGAGGTCCTTCCCGCCGAACGCGCAGGCCGTCACGTTGGTGACGGGCAGCGGTAAGTGCTCGGAGAGCCTGCCGGAGGCGTCGTACCTGGCGACCGCGCCACCTCCGTACAGGGCTGTCCAGATGCCGCCCTCCGCGTCGATCGCCATGCCGTCCGGCATGCCGAGCGCAGGCTCGACGACGGCGAAGGTGCGCCGGTCGGTGAACCGGCCGGCGTCGACGTCGTACCCGAGGGCATCGATACGGCCAGTCGGGGTGTCGCTGAGGAACGCGGTGTCGCCCGAGGGGGAGAAGTGCAGTCCGTTGGACACGGAAAGGCCTGTCAGGAGGGTGGAGACGGTGTGATCGGCGCCCAGTGAGTACAGCGACCCCACACCGAAACCGCCTTCCCAGCCCATGGATCCGCACAGGAAGCGGCCGGCGGCGTCGCAGCCGCCGTCGTTCATGCGGACGGTGTCGTCGCCGAAGGCTTCCGGGCCCTGCTCGAGGGTCGAGAAGGAGTCATCGGCGAACACGAAGCCGCGTTCGACGCCGATCACGTAGCCGCCGGAGGCGCGTCCGCGGAGAACACCGGCTACGCGCGGGTGGACGCTGTGCCGGTCGAAGCCCCCGTCCTCGTGCCGGACCAGGACGTCGCCCTCCATCATGTCGACGAGGAGGAGCTCGCCGCGGCGCGGATCCCAGTACGGCCCCTCCCCGTGGAATGTGCAGACGTCGGAGATTTGCTCGGCTTTCACGGTGCCTCCTGGCAGTCGGTGGTTCGGGCGCGAAGGAGCGGGGTGGTGCGTCAGCCGTCCGTCGGTGCGGGGGTCGCGTCGGACAACCCGACGCAGGCGCGCGTCTGCTCGACCCGCGACACGGCGCCGCCGAGTTCCACGAGAACGGTGCTGGACGCCACCTCGTCGGGATCGAACAGGACCTCGACCGCCGGATCGCGCCCGTACGTGGTGGCCGTCCACGCCGGATCCCCCTCGCGGACCACCCAGTCGACGTCGTTGACCGTTACGCACGGATCGGTGGTGGGGCCCGGCACGTCGACGCCGCACCGCAGCACCACACGGGACGGGTCACCCCAGGCCGAGGTGGCCTGGCTGTTCGTGTCACGCTGCTCGTTCTCGGCGACGGTGGGCGGCAGCGCGATCATGACGTCGGCGCACCGGGCGTTCGCGGCGTCCGTGGCAGGGTCCACGTCCACCACCGATGAGCACCCGGTCAGCCCGGCCAGGAGGGCCACGGCGGGCAGCAGGGAGGTCAGGGCGCGGGGGAGGGCAGGCATGATGCCAGCCTATCGGTGGTGTTGCACTGCTGCCCCGTGGGCAGTCTCGGCAGGTGCGCGACACGACGCCGTCCGCCCTCTCGGAAAACAGGGCAGCAGGAGCACCCGCCAGTAGGATTCAGGTGCCGGCAGCCAGTCTCAGGCTGCTGGTTCCCCCCGCGCACCCGCGTAGCCCCACAACCCGCGCGTGCGAGATCCCGAGCCGAGGACGAATGACCACGCACCGCCGCTTCCCCCCGACCGCCACCGCCCGCAGGACCGTGCCCGGCACGGTCGCCGTCCTCCTTGCCGCAGCGGTGCTCGCCACACCGGTGGCCGCCCTGGCCGTCGAGTCGGAGCCCTCGTCCGGCCGCCCCGCCGTGGTCGGCCCGCAGCAGCCCCGCGTCGCGGAGCAGCCACAGCCGGATGCGACTTTCGGCGAACCCGCCCCGCCCGTCGTCGACCCGCTGGCGACCTCGGGGACGGACCCGGCCACGGGCTTCGCCATCAACGCCCGCACCGGGTTCCTCGTCCACCCGGGGACCGGGCACCTCATCGAACCCGGCACCGGCAATCTCGTGTTTGCCGACACCCTCATCTACACGAACCTCCGGTACGAAGCGGCGACCCGCGAGGTCGTGGAGATCGTCGACGAGGCACCCGTACCGGCACCGAGTCCCAGCCCGGCCGCCACGACGGCGACGGCGTCTCCCTCTGCCTCGCCGACTGCCAGTGCGACGGCGACAGCTCCGGTCGCGGTCGCCCCGCCGGCCCGGACCGTTTCGCCCGCCGCTGTCGGCAGTGTCCCGGCGACGGCCACCGCGAGTGCCACACCGCGTTCCACCCGGTCCGCCCCGCCGACCGCGAGCAGCAGCGTGACTGCGGCGGCGGCCGCCGAGGAGGAGCGTGCGGCGTCGCTGGCGCCGGTCGCCTGGATCGGTGCGGGCATCCTCGCCGCTGCGTTGGCCGCCGTCGCGGTCCTCGCCGTCCGCCGTCGGCGTCAGCACTGATCAGGGTGTGCCGCCGTCCGGGCAGGTCGGTGGCGCGCGCTGAACCCGTCCGAGCCCGGCTTCGGCGCGGCCGACCGGTAAAGTGCAGGACGTGAAGAATGTATTGGTTACCGGTGGTGCCGGTTTCATCGGGTCCAATTTCGTCCACTACCTGATGGACCACACGGACGTCTCCGTCACAGTCCTCGACAAGATGACTTATGCGGGGAACGCCGCGTCCCTCGATGGTGTGCCGTCCGGCCGCTTCGAACTGGTGGTCGGCGACATTGCCGACGCCGCCGTCGTCGACCGGCTGACCGAGCGGGCGGACGCTGTCGTCCACTACGCCGCAGAGTCGCACAACGACAATTCGCTGCACGATCCGCGGCCGTTTCTCGACACGAACATCATCGGCACCTACACGCTGCTCGAAGCTGCCCGCCGGTACGGTGCGCGGTTCCACCACATCAGCACGGACGAGGTCTACGGTGACCTCGAGCTGGACGATCCGGAGCGGTTCTCCGAGAGCACGCCCTACAATCCGTCGAGCCCCTACTCCTCGACGAAGGCCGGGTCCGACCTCCTCGTTCGCGCATGGGTCCGCTCCTTCGGCGCCCAGGCGACCATCAGCAACTGCTCCAACAATTACGGGCCTTACCAGCACGTCGAGAAATTCATCCCCCGGCAGATCACCAACGTGATCGACGGCGTCCGGCCCAAGCTCTACGGCGAGGGCCTGAACGTCCGGGACTGGATCCACGCGAACGACCACTCCTCGGCGGTGTGGACCATCCTCAACAAGGGAGAGATCGGGCAGACCTATCTCATCGGCGCGGATGGGGAGCGCAACAACAGGGACGTCGTGGAACTCATCCTCACGGAGATGGGCCGGCCGGCGGACGCCTACGACCAGGTGGTGGACCGGGTGGGCCACGACATGCGGTATGCCATCGACTCGACGAAGCTGCGCACCGAGCTCGGGTGGACGCCGGAGTTCGACCACTTCGAGGAGGGCCTGCGCGAGACGATCGCCTGGTACCGCGACAACGAGGACTGGTGGCGCCCGCAGAAGGCTGCCACCGAGACCAGGTACACCGAGCAGGGGCAGTAGCGCCATGGGCCCGACCTTCTCGAAACCACTCGCCGTCCACGAGACGCCCATCCCCGGCGTTCTGCTCCTCGACCTCCCCACGCACGGGGACAACCGCGGCTGGTTCAAGGAGAACTGGCAGCGCGCGAAGATGATCGCCGCCGGGCTCGCGGACTTCGGGCCGGTGCAGAACAACATCTCCTTCAACGAGACCGCCGGCACCACGCGCGGCATCCACGCCGAACCGTGGGACAAGTTCATCTCCGTCGCCACGGGGCGTGTCTTCGGCGCCTGGGTGGACCTGCGCGAGGGGCCGTCCTTCGGCGCGGTGTTCACCGCCGAACTCGACCCCTCGGCGGCCATCTTCATCCCGCGCGGCGTGGGCAACGCCTTCCAGACGCTCGAGGACGGCACGGCGTACACCTACCTCGTCAACGACCACTGGTCCGCCGACGCCCAGGGCCAATACGTGTTCCTCAATCTCGCCGATGAGACGGCGGCGATCCCCTGGCCGATCCCGCTGGCAGACGCCGAACTCTCCGACAAGGACCGGAACCACCCACGCCTAGCCGACGTCACGCCGCTCGCACCGCGGAAGACGCTCGTCGTCGGTGCGGACGGCCAGCTTGGCAGGGCTCTCCGCGCAGCCCTCGCCGACCACCCGTCCATCGAGTTCGCCTCTAGGAGTGATCTCGACCTGTTGGGCGACCTCGACGCCGTCCGTTCGTGGACGGCGTACGAGACGATCATCAATGCCGCCGCCTACACGGCCGTCGACGCCGCGGAGAACCCGGAAGGCCGCGCCGCCGCCTGGGCCGCCAACGTGTCCGGGGTCGCGGCACTCGCCCGCGTGGCGACCACGCACCGCCTGACCCTCGTGCACATCTCCAGCGACTACGTCTTCGACGGCTCCCGGGACCTCCATTCGGAGGCGGAGCCATTCACCCCGCTCGGCGTGTACGGACAAACCAAGGCGGCGGGCGACGCGATCGTCGGCATCGTTCCGCGCCACTACATCCTGCGCACCAGCTGGGTGATCGGCGAGGGCGCCAACTTCGTCCGCACGATGGCGAACCTCGCCGGGCGGGACATCAAGCCCAACGTGGTCAATGACCAGGTGGGACGCCTGACCTTCGCCGAGGACATTGCCGGCGCCATTCTGCACCTGCTGGGGGCAGGAGCGCCGTACGGCACCTACAACGTCAGCAACGACGGCGCGCCGCAGAGCTGGGCGGACATCGCGGCCGACGTCTACGCCCTGTGCGGCAGGGACCGCGGGGACGTCACGGGGGTCAGTACCGAGGAGTACTTCGCAGGGAAGCATGCGGCGCCACGTCCGTTGCGGAGCACGCTCGACCTCACGAAACTCAAGGCGACGGGATTCGTGCCCGCATTATCCTCGGAGCAATTGAGGTCCTATGTGGAGTCGCTGCCCGGGGTTCGTAGCGGATGAATGGCGCCGGTGATTCTGGAAGCTCTACCCGGTGGACGATAATCAGGTCATGCGTGGGATAATTCTTGCCGGTGGGACCGGCTCGCGACTACATCCGATCACGATGGGAATCAGCAAGCAGCTCGTACCCGTTTACGACAAGCCGATGATCTACTATCCGCTGTCGACGCTGATTCTTGCCGGCATCCGCGACATTCTGATCATCACTGCGCCCCAGGATGCTGAACAATTCCGTCGGCTGCTGGGTGACGGGAGCCGCTTCGGGGTCAATCTGACCTATGTCGAGCAGCCCACGCCGGACGGGCTTGCCCAGGCGTTCATCCTCGGTGAGGACCACATCGGCAGTGACTCCGTCGCGCTCGTCCTCGGGGACAATATCTTCTACGGTCAGGGACTCGGATCACAACTCCGGCGCTTCGCCGACATCGACGGAGGGGCTATCTTCGGGTATCAGGTCGCGGACCCGTCTGCGTACGGGGTCGTCGAGTTCGACGACTCCGGGAAGGCGCTGTCGCTCGAGGAGAAACCGGAAATTCCAAGAAGCAAATTCGCGATTCCCGGGCTCTACTTCTACGACAATGACGTGGTCGAAATCGCTCAGGGACTGAAGCCCTCCCCTCGCGGCGAACTCGAAGTCACGGATATCAATCGCGAGTATTTGAACCAGGGCAGGCTCCATGTCGAGATCCTCCCTCGCGGCACAGCCTGGCTCGACACCGGCACGTTCGAGTCATTGAGCGATGCGTCGAATTTCATCCGTACGGTGGAGAGCCGGCAGGGACTAAAGATCGGCGCGCCGGAGGAGGTTGCCTGGAGGCAGGGTTTCCTGAGCGACTCCGAACTCGAAGCCGTCGCTGCCCCACTCGTCAAGAGTGGGTACGGAACATACCTTTTGTCACTGATCAGCAACCGTTCCATCTAGTGGAGCAGCATGGTGGACGCCGCGTCTGGCTGACTCAGCGATTCGGTCCAGACTCCCGTGGCTGCATGGAAGCATCAGCTTCACGCCGTACCATGAACTGATCTTTGCTACGACTGGGGAGCCCTTTGAGTCTCGACGATTACGCCACTGCAACTGAGCCCGACACGACCCGTGACGGACGCCAGGGGCGCCGCAAGCATCCGGTGCGGACCACGTTCCTCGTCCTGGGGTCCCTCGTGGCCGTCGCGGCCCTCGTCGCCGGCGGGTATCTGTTCTCCCTGGCGCAGTCCTTCAACCAGAATTCCCAGACGATCGAATCGGCCTTCCCCGCCGAGGAGGCACGGCCCACTGTGCCACCCGAGGCCGAAGGCGCCGTGAACATCCTGCTGCTCGGCAGCGATTCCCGGGCCACCGCGGAGGAACCGGCTGACGTCGCGGCGGTGGGTCCGTCGGACAGCCGCTCGGACACCATGATGCTCATGCACATCCCGGCCGATCGCGAGGACATCCAGGTCATGTCGATCATGCGCGACACCTGGACGGACATCCCGGGCCATGGGGGCGCCAAGATCAACGCCGCCATGGGCCTCGGGGGGGTGCCCCTCGTGGTCCAGACCGTCGAGGGGATGTTCAACGTGCGTATCGATCACGTGGCGAGCATCGACTTCGAAGGGTTCAAGGGCCTCACCGATGCCCTTGGCGGCGTCGAGGTCGACAACCCTGTTGCATTCCAGTCCCGCGGCAGTGACGGGGAGTCCTTCGCCGCCGGTCCCATCACGCTCCAGGGGGAGTCCGCGCTGAAGTTCGTCCGCGAACGCTACGCCTTCAGCGACGGCGACTACCAGCGCGTGAAGAACCAGCAGCTGTTCGTGAAGTCCGTCATCAGCAAGGTGCTCACCGCGGACACGCTGACCGACCCGCAGAAGGTGTACCAGGTGGTCGACCAGATGTCCCCCTTCGTGGCCGTGGATGACAGCCTCGACGCCGGAGCGGTGGGTTCCCTGGCCGTGTCATTGCGCAGTGTCCGTTCGAGCAGTATCGACTTCTTCACCCTGCCGAACCTCGGCCCGGGTACCTCAGCGGATGGCCAATCGATCATCGTCAAGGACGACGCCGCGGTTGCGCAGGTGGGCGAAGCGCTCCAGAAGGACAGCCTGGCCGATTACCTCCTGGCAAACCCTGAGGTCGGATCGTGAAGTCTGCGAGGTCTTTGCGCCAGTCGGTCGCGGCGACGCTCCTCGGGCTGTCCATTCTGGCCGTCCAGCCGCTGGCGCCTGCCGCGGCCGATGAAATTCCGCTTCCCGTGACAGAGCCGATACCCGTCCCCGCGCCGACGACACCCGTCCCCGCGCCGACGACACCCGCCCCCGCGCCGACGACACCGGCGCCGACAACACCCGCACCGGCGCCGGTGACGCCGCGCCCGCCGGTGGTTACGCGTCCGGTGCAGCCTGCCCCCCCGCGCCCGGCACCCGCCCCTGCTCCAGCGCCAGCGCCCGCTCCAGCTCCTGCGCCGGCTCCCGCACCCACGCCGTCGGCTTCGCCATCCGAGGACCCGGCACCTGAGGAAGAGCCGGAAAACGCCGTCGATCCAGTCACCGGTTTCCAGATCGACCCCGGCACCGGATGGCTCATCCATCCGCCCACGGGGTACTTCATCGAGCCCGGGACCAACAACCTGGTGATACCCGGAAGCCTCGCCTACACGACGTTCCGATGGGATCCTGTGACCGGGGTCGTGGAGGATGTGACGGCCACGGAGGACGAGTCGCCGACCGAGTCCGCCGAGCCCGAGCCGACCAGCGAGGCGACCACGAAGCCGTCGGCTCCGCCCACCAACAAACCTGCGCCGACGTCGACCGTAACCGCCGCGGTCCCGGCCCCGTCCGAGTCCGCGGGGCCGACAACCGAGACGAAGGACCTCGACCAGGCGTCCGCCCAATCGATCGGCACGCATCCGGTGACGCGAATCCTCGTGATCCTCCTGCTCGCGGGTCTCGGAGTCGCCTATTACTCGAAATTGCGGACAAGCGGTCGGGCCTCGAAATGACGCTTTCGCTGTCCTTGGGACTAGGCTGAGCGGGAAATTATGGTCTCGCTCATCGCCTGGGGGTCTTTCACGTGCGCGTAATGCTGCTCACGCATTCCTACGCGCCCGAACACAGCCCGCCCCAACGACGGTGGACGCAGCTCATCCGGTCGTTCAGGTCCGCGGGCTGGAGTGTCGACGTCGTCACACCGGTGGCACATGCGCCGCACGGGCGGCGCACGCTGCCGTCCAGTATTGCCGGGCGGCCCTTCGGCTCCCAGAAGGGCGAATTCGGGGAGACCGTCCGACGCGTCCCTTATCTCTGGCACAGGACCACCCGGATCGGCCGCCTCATCAACCACCTGCTCTCGGCCGCGATGACGGTTCCCGTAGCGGCGATGGCACCCCGGCCGGACGTCGTGATCGTCACCGTGCCGAGCCTCCCCATACTCGGCGCGGGATTCGTGGTGGCGCGCCTGCTCCGTTGCCCGCTGGTCGTCGATATGCGGGATGCCTGGCCGGACATCGCACGGGACGCCCGAATTGTTCGCGGCGGCGCCAAGAGTGTGGTCGAGCGGGTGATCATCGCCATCCAGGACCGCGCGGACCTCGTGGTGACGGTCACATACGGGTTCGCCCATACACTCCGCGAGCGCGGCCTCAAGAACGTCGCGACCGTCACGAACGGCATCGATATGGCCGCCATCCGTGCGCTGGACCCGCCGCCGAGCCACCAGGACCGCCTGGAGGTGCTCTACCTCGGAAACCACGGCGAGAGCCAGCGGCTCGATGTCGCTATCCGTGCCGCGGCATTGGTAGGTCAGGGGATGCGTCTCACGCTCGTGGGCCACGGGGTGGAACGCAACAGCCTCATGGCTCTGGCTGCGGAACTCGGCGCCCCCGTCGAGTTCCACGAACCGATTCACGGTCCGCAGATTATGGACTACTACGAGCGGGCCGACAGCTGTATCGTCACACTGCGCGATGATTGGAAGTCGTTCGACACCACCATCCCGTCCAAGACCTACGAGGTGCTGTCCGTGGGGCGCCATGTCACGGGAATCGTCAAGGGCGAGGCCCGTGCCATCCTCGAAGAAGCAGAGGCCGGGCACATCGTGGCATCCGAAGCCAAGGCAGTGGCGCACCTCTGGCGGACGCTCGCAGAGAACCGCGAGCTGCTCAGGGTCGGCGAGAAGGGCAGGGCCTGGGTGAGGAACAACGCGAACGTGCAGGCGCTGGGAGAGGCCTACATCGAACTTCTCCTCGAGGTCACGCGCGAGGGCCGCGCATGAGGGCGGTCCGGCTGCTGGGCAACGTCCGGCTCGCTGCGGCGGCAGCGGTGGTCCACCTCAGCGACGATCCTGTGCTCCTGGCCCAACAGATCAGCCGCAGGATGCCCGAAAGTCTCGTTCGCCGTGCGGCCGGTGCAGCGGGGAGGCTGGCGGCGGTCCCCGGGGTGACACTGCCCGTCGTGGAGGCCCTTTCTGCTCAACTCCTCGGACAGCGATCCACACTCGCCTCGATCCTCAGGAAGTCTTCCGCAGCTCCCGTCAGAGGTGGCGTCGCCCGTCGGTTGGCCGACGTCGCCCTCGCTGCGGGCATGACCGATGAGGCGGACAGCCTGCTCAGCTTCGCCGGGTCCGGTAGTGCTACCGCGGGGACCCGGGCCCGGCGGTGCTGGTACGACGGCGATATGAGCGGTGCGGTGCACCTACTCCGGGAGGCGGGCCGCACCCGGCACGCTGAACGGCTCGCAGGGGAGTTGCGGGTCTTCGAGGGGTGGGCGCCGACCCTCCACGCCGTGGCGGAGTATGTTCCGAGGGAGAACACCGTTCTCCATCTGCTGACCAACTCGCTGCCCCATACAGGGAGCGGGTACGCCCAGCGCACCCATTCCCTCCTCAAGGCGCAGAGCGACATTGGCTGGGCCGTCCATGCGGCAACCCGGGTGGGCTACCCCGTTCAGGTGGGAAAGCTCCTGGCCGGCGATGTCGACAGGCTCGACGGCGTCAGTTATCACCGTCTGCTCCCGGTGCCGATGGCACGAGGGTACGACCAGCGGCTGCAGCAGCAGGCAGAGGAACTGCTGCGGCTCGCCCTGGAGGTCAGGCCGGCGGTCCTGCACACCACCACACCCTTCGTGAACGGGATCGTCGTCGAACAGGTGGCCCAAAGTCTCGGCATCCCGTGGGTGTACGAAGCCCGCGGTCAGCTTGCCGATACCTGGGCTGCGAACCGGCCGGCGCACGTGAAGGCCAGCGAACGCTATAGGCTCTTCACGGATCGTGAAGCACAGGTGATGCGCAAAGCCAGCCTCGTGGTGACATTGGGTGAGGCTATGAAGCGGGGAATCATGCGCAGCGGAGTGCCGCAGGACAAGGTGCTGCTGAGTCCGAACGGGGTGGGCGAGGAGTATCTCGAGGCGCCGGTTCCTCCAGCCACAGCGCGACACCAGCTCGGATTGCCGACGGACGGTGTGTTCGTGGGCACGGTCAGCAGCCTGGTGGACTACGAGGGACTGGACACCCTTCTCCGGGCCGTCGCACTACTGGCTCCCTCACGTTCCGATCTTCACTGTCTGATCGTCGGCGACGGCACCGCCGGACCCGCCCTCAGATCGCTGGCCGAGGATCTGGGCGTCTCATCCCGTGTGATCTTCACGGGCCGCGTTCCGCGGCACAAGGCCAGGTCCTTCCACCAGGCCTTGGATATCTTCGTTGTTCCTCGCAGGAACCTCGACGTCACCAACGCCGTCACGCCGCTCAAGCCCGTTGAGGCTATGGCTTGCGCCCGCCCGGCGATAGCAAGCGACCTGCCGGCACTGCGCGAGATCATCTCGCACGGCATCACCGGCCTGCTGGTGGACCCGGATGAACCAGCGACGCTTGCCGAGGCCATTGAGCACCTCATGGATCGTGCGTCGGAGCGCGTGAACCTCGGCGCAAGAGGTCGCGAGATGGTACTGGCAACGCGCACCTGGGCTCGCAATGCGGCCCAGTTGGGTGCCGCATACAAAGAATTGGAGCGGTCATCCTGATGACGGACGGCGTCAAAGACGGAGTCGGTCCGGACGTGGCAGGTGTCAGAGTGGTGCCCGTCTCCACTCAAGGTCTGCTGCGCATCGGCGCGCGGCCCGGACTTTTCGAGTATTTGAGGCAGATCTGGCATCATCGCGGCTTCATCGTCTATGACGCGCGTGCTCGGGTCAGCAGTGGCAACCGGAAGGACCGTCTGGGCAGCGCCTGGATGATCCTCAATCCCATCCTCAACGGACTCACCTACTACCTCATCTTCGGCCTGCTGCTCGACACCAGCCGGGGCATCGAGAACTTCGTCGGTTACCTGATCATCGGCGTGTTCCTGTTCCAGATCAGCGCCCGGGCCATCACCAACGGCGCGCGTTCCGTGCAGTCGAACAAGGCCGTCATCCAGGCCTTCAATTTCCCACGTGCCACGCTGCCGATCTCAGTGAACGTCCGTGAGATCCTCGCCTCGGTCCCCGTGCTCATCACGATGCTGATCCTCGTCCTCGTCTTCCCGCCGACCGAGGAGATCACGTGGCGCTGGCTCCTGATGGTGCCGGCACTCTTCCTCCAAGCCGTCTTCAACCTGGGCGTGGGGCTCATCCTCGCGAGGATGATCTCGCGGATCAATGACATCACGCACCTTCTGGGCTTCGGACTGCGGGTGTGGATGTACGCCTCTGCAGTGTTCTTCTCCTACGAACGCTTCATCGATCACGCCGGCCTCCTCGCGATCGTGAGACTCAATCCACTGTTCAATGTCCTGGACATCGTCCGCGACTGCGTGTTGTACGCGACCCTTCCCGCGTGGGAATCGTGGGCCATCCTCTCGGCGTGGGCGTTCGGCGTGCTCGCCGTGGGCATCGTGTTCTTCTGGAAGGCAGAGGAATCCTATGGCCGCGAGTGAACAAGACCAGCTCAGCGGCGGGGCCCAGCCCACCGTCGTCGTCCGGGACGTCAGCATGCGCTACCACGTGCCGTCCACCGAAGTGCAGCAGTCTACATCGAGGGGCGGGGCGAGCGGCCTGGCCCGGAAGATTCTCGGACGGGCCCCCCTCGTGCCTGTCGATGCGCTGAACCCGCTGTCCCTTGTGGCCGAGCACGGCGAGTCCATCGGCATCGTGGGCCGCAACGGGTCGGGGAAGAGCACCCTCATGCGGCTCATCAGCGGACAGAGCAGGCCCACCGGGGGAGCGGTCTACGCGTCGAGTGTCCCGGTGATGCTCGGGGTCAACGCTGCGCTCGTCCCCGAACTGTCGGGGGACCACAACATCGTGCTGGGATGCCTTGCGATGGGGCTGACGCGCGCGCAGATCGATGAGAAGTTCGCCTCGATCGTTGATCTCTCCGGACTGGAGAAGGCGATCCACCTGCCCATGCGGTCCTACTCGTCCGGGATGTCCTCCCGACTGCGGTTCGCGATCGCAGCGAGCGTGGATCCGGAGATCCTGCTGATCGACGAGGCCCTCAATACGGGAGACGCGCAGTTCCGTGAGCGCAGCAAGGAGCGGATGGATGAGCTTCGGGCCAAAGCGGGGTCGGTCTTCCTCGTGAGTCATAGCCTCACCACGATCAAGGAGATGTGCACCCGGACGCTGTGGCTGGACCGGGGCGACCTCCTGATGGACGGAGACCCTGCGTCGGTCACCACGGCCTACCTCGAGTACACGCGTCACCTCACCAAAGGGAACAACGAGAGCGCCTCCAGGCTGCGCGCAGAGGCACGAAGCTCCTTGGTCATCACCGAGGTGGACGCCCACGGATCGGGGCGCAGAAGAGCATGATCGGTGGAGGACACGTGCTGATCAGACTCCGACGAGGACTCTGGCATCTACGGCACGGTGGTGTTCAACAGTTGAGGACGTGGGCCGCCCGGGAAGGTGCCGGGCGCTCCCACGCAACCCCCGGGGGCTTGCGAGGAGCCGAAGGTGTCTGGCGAGGGAGGAGAGGCAGTCGGCAGCTCTCGTTCTCGGCCGCTTCGCCGATCCGTAGGGCCGCTCGTCGAAGCGACCTCCGGGTTGGAGTCATCCTCGATGAGTTCTCTTCCTCGGCTTTTGCCTACGAGTGGACGATCGTCCCCCTCGATCCGCGCCGCTGGCTGGAACAATGCACCACCGGCAACCTCGACTTCGTCTTCGTCGAATCGGCCTGGGCGGGTAACAGCCGCCTGTGGCGCGGAAAACTCGCTGGGTCGGCAGGCCCGTCGCCGGAATTCCACGACCTCATGACGTGGTGCCGCCACCACGGACTGCCCACGGTCTTCTGGAACAAGGAAGACCCTCCCCACTACGCGGACTTCCTCCCGGCTGCGAAGCTCGCCGACTGGGTGTTCACCTCGGACGAAGGACGCGTGGCGTCCTACCGCCAGGATCTGGGCCACGACCGCGTAGCCGTGCTGCCGTTTGCCGCCCAGCCCGCCATCCATAACCCTGTGCGCCCGGCGCACGGGCGGCACGCCAGGGATATGGCCTTCGCCGGGATGTACTTCGCCCATAAGTACCCCGAGCGGCGGGACCAGCTCGATTTTCTGCTGGGCGGGGCGATGGACGCCTCCGCCGGGATGGAGCACGGGCTCGAGATCTTCTCCCGGATGCTCGACGGCGGAGCCGAGTACCAATTCCCGGCTCCGCTTGCCGGTCGGGTGGTCGGCAGCCTCGGCTACGACCAGATGTTGACGGCCTACAAGGCCTACAGGGTGTTCCTCAACGTCAATTCGGTCGTGGATTCGCCCAGCATGTGTGCGAGGCGCATCTTCGAGATCACAGCGTCAGGAACGCCCGTGGTTTCTGCTCCCAGCGCTGCGATCCCCGAGTTCTTCGCCCCTGAGGAAGTCCCTGTTGCTGCAACCCGCACCCAGGCAGACCAGCTTGTACGCTCACTGGTTCGCAACGCCGAGCTCAACGATCGCACCGCCCATCTTGCTCAGCGCCGTATCTGGGTGGGTCACACCTACGCGCACCGCGCAGAGACCGTCGTCGCAGCAGCAGCTCCGAGGCAAGCCCGCCCCCTTGTCCGTCCCTCCATGTCGGCCCTCGTCTCCACGATTCGAAGTGCACAGCTGGACCACATCTGCCACACGATTGGCCGACAAGAGGGGGTCAACGTCCAACTGGTGCTCCTGGCCCACGGAATTCCGCTTGCCGAGCGTGATGTTCGTGCCGTTGCTCAGAGCCATGGAATCGAGGACCTCGTGTTTCTTGCCGAACCGTCCGACACGATGCTCGGCTCATGTCTCAACCGCTGCGCCGAAGCGGCAGACGGGCAGGTGCTGACGAAGATGGACGACGACGACCACTATGGTCCCCAATATCTCAGCGACCAGCTGTTCGCCATGCAGTACTCCGATGCAGACGTGGTCGGCAAGCAGGCCCACTACATGTGCCTCACCGAGTCCGATGCGGTCATCCTGCGGGCGGGGGGGCGGGAGCATCGTTTCACCGACTTCGTCATGGGACCCACCATCATGGCGCGCGCAGAAGTCTTTCGCGAGACGCCGTTCCCGGGGGTTCCGCGTGGTGAGGACACCGCGTTCCTGAAAGGGGTAGCCGCGGCCGGAGGCTCGATCTATTCGGCCGACCGGTTCAATTACGTCCAAATGCGAAACGGATCCGGTCACACCTGGCAGATCGGCGACGCCGAACTGCTTGCCACGGGCGACCTCAAATTCTATGGAAGGCCCTACGAGCATGTTGACATCTGAGCCCGGCCTGACCACGGAAGGGCGAGCCGACGTCGTTGTCGTCGGCCTCGGGTACATCGGCCTGCCCACCGCCGCGGTCCTTGCCACCACAGGACTGAAGGTGGTGGGGGTGGACACCAATCAGGCGACGGTGGACGCCGTGAACAACGGGCAGGTGCCGTTCGTGGAGCCCGATCTCGGCGTCCACGTTGCGGGTGCCGTGAGTCAGGGCGTTCTGAGCGCCACTACGCGGACCCCGCCGGCCCGCACCTACATCGTCGCCGTTCCCACGCCGTTCAAGGCGGACAAGAGTGCCGACCTCTCGTACATCTTCGCCGCGGCGGACGGGATCGCCCCGCAACTCGAGGGCGGGGAATTGGTGATCCTCGAATCGACCTCACCCCCCGGGACCACTCGGCGCCTCGGGGAATATCTCCTCGAACTCCGGCCAGACCTGCGGCTCGATGGGGCCCCCGACGATGCTGTGGTGCACGTGGCGCATTGCCCGGAGAGGGTGCTCCCGGGCCGCATCATGATCGAGATCGTCACCAATGACCGAATTGTCGGAGGGCTGACCCCGCATGCGTCCGAAGCCGCGCGCCAGCTCTACCAGACGTTCTGCAAGGGCGAGATCCACGTCACGGACGCGGCCACAGCTGAGATGAGCAAGCTGGTGGAGAATGCCTATCGGGATGTCAACATCGCTTTCGCGAACGAGCTGAGCGTCATCAGCGAGAACCTGAACATCGACGTCTGGGAGCTCATCCGTCTCGCCAACCACCATCCGAGGGTCAACATCCTCAGCCCCGGCCCGGGAGTCGGAGGCCACTGCATCGCCGTCGATCCGTGGTTCATCGTGGCGGCAGACCCGGAGAATTCGACCCTCATCCGCACCGCGCGCGAGGTGAATGACGCCAAGCCCGGGCGTGTAGTCGAGAGGGTCCTTGCCGCCATGGACGATTTCGCCCAACCCGTTGTCGCTTGCCTCGGTCTCGCGTTCAAAGCGAACATCGACGATGTTCGCGAATCCCCTGCGGTGGACATTGTCCAGCGTCTGGCGTCCGCAGCACCGCATGCCCTGTTGTTGGTGGCGACGCCTTTACGGACCAAGCAGGATCTACCCTCGGTCGTTTCAGGGATCGTCAATGTGGAGCGGTGTGAGATGCAGGAAGCCGTCGACGCTGCCGACGTCGTCGTCCTGCTGGTGGACCACGACCGGTTCAGGGACATTCCGGTTGAGAGCCTGGACAGCAAAGTTGTAATCGACACGCGTGGGTTCTGGCATCAGTAGACCACTTGTCGGCGTACGTCAGGCGAACACTGCATGAGATGCCCCATCGGCACCGCCGCGATCAACCGGAAAGGAACCCCATGAACAATCAGGAGGGCGCGCGTTTGGGTGCCATGACTCTGCCGCGTGGATATCACTGCGCGATCACTTGGAGCATCCCGCACGACTTCGGCGGGATGACGAACGCGTTGTTCCACCGTTCGAGAGCTTTCGTTCGCGAGGCCGGTGAGCAGGTAGACATTCTGACGTTCGGCTATGAACCGGATCTGAACGACATCAGGTGTGAATTGGAATTAGACGGTGTGCTGATTCCCGGTGTTGCGTTGAGGAACATGTGGGAGGAACTGGCCGACCTCGATGAGGCGTCGCTGCTACTCGCTGCTGTAAATGGGCGTAGTACGATCGACTTCCAGCCGCTTGATGAGTCTGACGACTATCGCGAACTGGTTTCGGACACCGGGGGTCTCAGGCGGATAAGGTCGGACGCATCAGGCCAAACCCTACAGACCGACTACCTGCGCGAAGATGGCACTCTCGTGGTGTCCGATCGACTCGATCGAGACAACAGGGGCGTACCAGGGGGGCGCCTTGTCACTTTGTGTGACCGTTCGGGCGCGCCATGTGTCTCATGGCGCCAGATTTGGCCTCTCTATATCTTCTGGCTGGACCATGTCGTCGCCGCGAGAGAAACGTACATGATCATCGATAGCAAATTTGCTGCCAACTTCATGACTCGTTATCGACGACCGAACGTGGTTACATTGCATCAGCTGCATTCAGCGCACGTCGCTGACCCCCCTCACGGTGAGATGAACCCTTCGCGTAGGTACACGTTCGACCGCCTGCACTTGTTCGACGGCGTTGTCCTACTCACTGAGCGGCAGAAAAGGGATGTCGACATGATATTCGATCCTCCTGGAAACACCTACGTCGTTCCTAATAGCAGGAACACTGTTCCTGTCGAAGGCGAGGATTCGAAGGAGCCCAGATCGGGGGGGCTTGTGCTGGCTCGTTTCACCAAAGCGAAACGACTGGACCATGCAATCAAAGCAACGCAACTGTCCGCGCAGATAGTCGGTCGAAGTATTCCGCTTCAGATCTTCGGCGGGGGGAGTCAGGAAGAAACGCTCATGAGGATGATTGAAGCCAGCGGAGCGAAGGGTGGAATCGCTATCTCAGGATTCGATCCACGAGCTGCTCAATATTTCAGAACAGCGAGTTTCACGCTCCTCACCAGCCGCTCCGAGGGACAGCCTCTGGTCCTACTCGAGGCAATGAGTGCGGGGTGCATTCCAATTTCGTATGACATCGCGTACGGCCCCGCGGATATCATCACAGACGGGCTCAATGGTTTCCTTGTGGCAGACGGTGACATCGAGGCAATGGCTGGCAAAATAGCGTTGATTGAGCAGATGGATGACGCGCAGCTCGCGACGATGCGGGCCGAGGCGGTCCGCCGTGCATCGGATTTCAGTGACGCGACCGTCGTAGGACGATGGGGGGAGTGCATGGAACAGGCTGCAGACAGAAAGGTGTTGGCGGAGGTCCATAAAGTCCGAGCTGATCTCGGGGTCTAGAGGTTGTCAAGCGGATGCATCCGACGACTCACGGCATCATGTTCCCGTGCCGTGAGTCGTCGATTGGTGGGCGGTAGGTCCAGCCGATCAGGATATTTTTGCTGTCGGTCTACGGTAGCTGAACCTGAACGCTGATCATGTTGTGGTCCGACGGAATGACGCCCACGAAGTTTCCAGCTCCATCGACGTTCACCACGGTCTCCCACTTGGCCACACGCATTTGAGAGGTGAAGACGTAGTCCAGGTAGGTGCCATTGCCGTAGTCGTGACGGGCGCTGGCCTGACGGACGTACCCGTTGTAGCTGTCGTAGAACGCGCCTGCTGTTTCTTCGGCAGTCGCGTATCCGCTGGGCAAATCCGTCCCGTAGGTGTTGCCGAGCGGATCGAAGTACCCGGCGGCGGTCAGCAGATCGTACGGCGCATTTGACGGAGCTGTCCACTTGTTCGAATTCATATCCCCGGTGATCAATACGGGTAGTCCCTCAGTGTTTCTTATCTTGATCTCCGCGATAATCGCCTCAGTCTGCTTCTTGCGGAGTTCGTAGTAGGCGGATCCGCTTGAGGGCTCGAGGTGGGTGTCGCCCACGAAGAATTTCTTCCCCGTCGATTTCTGAGAGAAGATTCCCCAGGCGAAGAAGCGTTTGTTGTCGGCGGGATCGATTGCAGGCAGTTCTTTTGAGCCCTGGCTGACGAGGTCGACGGTAGCCGTGTTGTAGTAGAGCTTCGTTCCCTGGGATGCGCCCTGATCAAAGTACACGCAGCCCGTGGGAGTGGTGTCCTTCACGCAGTTGTTCCGCTTGCTGTTGGTCAGTGCATAGGGTGCTCCAGCCAGAACCAACCGCTCCTTGAGGTCTTCAAACTGAGATAGGCCCCCCGGTCGCGAGTCGTCGGCGAGCCACCCTTGAGACGCTTCTTGCACACCGATCACGTCTGGCATTCTGGACTTGATAGTTGAGACGACTGACGAGCGTCGCTCCGACCAGGGGAGCTCATCCGGCTGACCCGAGAAGCAACTCGCGCACGCGATGTTGAAGCTAGCGACAGACAGCGGATTGGTAATGGCCGGCCTTGTGGGAGTTACCGAGGTCTTGAAGGCGACTGCGTTGGAGTAGGGGCTGAGGCTGGTGGTTCCGTCGGCGGAGATGGCGGCGACGCGGAAGTAGTAGGTGGTGTCGGGGGTGAGACCGCGGATGTCGGCGATGGTGGAGTCGTATCGGTTGTAGATCGCCGCGGACATGTCGGCCTTGGTGGAGAACTGGATGCGGTAGCGCGGTGCATTGTTCCAGGCGTTCCACGCAAGCTCTATAGCAGTCTCGTGCTGAGCGGTGAACTTCAGGCCTGTCGGTGCCGGGGTTGCCGTTGGGGCGGCGGTGGTGGTTTTGGCGGTGATGGCGTTGGAGTAGGGGCTGAGGCTGGTGGTTCCGTCGGCGGAGATGGCGGCGACGCGGAAGTAGTAGGTGG